>JAIKWY010000044.1 GCA_024684395.1 Oscillospiraceae bacterium | reverse complement strand
GAGGGGACGCTCTGCAAGAGAGAGCGTCCCCTACCTGTCCGCTGAGGATGCCTATTCTTGCCGCACTTGTGCGGCGACACAATGATTTGCCGCCTAAAGGCGGCAAGGATACAATTCTATAGACGAAAGAAGGGGCACTTTTTTGCAAAAAAGTGCCCCTCTTCAAAAAACAGTCCACCGGACTGTTTTTTGAATTCACCCCTGAAAAAAGCGCAGCACAGGGGATTTCGCCGTCTGCGGACGGCGACCAAGGGACTCTGTCCCTTGGATCCCTGCAAGCTTTTTTTACGAAAAAAAAGCTTGAGCAAAAAAACGAGATTAGGGCACCTTAAAACTACAGGTCTGCTTAAATCGCCTCTTTGATCTTAGCGATCGCCCCTTTCTCCAGCCGTGACACCTGCGCCTGCGAGATGCCGATCTCCTGCGCCACCTCCGTCTGCGTCTTCCCGCATAAAAACCGCATATACAGGATATGCTTCTCCCGCTTGCCCAGCGACCGCATCGCATCCCGCATCGAAAACCGTGCGATCCAGCTCTCATCGCTCTCGTTGTCACTCAGCTGATCCATCACATACAGCGTATCCCCCGCATCCGAATACACCGGCTCATATAACGAGATCGGATCGCTGATACTCTCCAGGGCGATCACCACGTCCGCCCGCTTTTCCCCGATCTCCCCGGCGATCTCATCCATCGTCGGCTCCCGCTGGAAACGGTTGGTCAGCGCTTCCTTCGCCTGAATGGCTTTGTACGCAAGATCCCGCATCGAGCGGCTGACCTTGATATGGCTGTGATCCCGCAGATGCCGCCGCAGCTCGCCGCTGATCATCGGCACACAATAGGTCGAGAACCGTACCTCTTTGGATAGATCAAAATTATTGATCGCCTTGATGAGCCCGACCACCCCGATCTGGAAGAGGTCATCCACATCCTCGCCGCGCCCCGCAAACCGCTGTACCACACTCAGCACCAGCCGCAGATTCCCCTGCACCAGCTTGTCCCGCACCGCCTTGCTCCCGGTCTCCTTGAACTCCCGGAGCAGGGCGATCTTTTCCGCCTCGGTGAGCACCGTCAGCTCTGATGTGTTGATCCCTGCGATCACGACCTTCTGATAACCCATGGTTTTGCCTCCTGTTGATGTGGCTGTTCTCTGCCAAGCGCCCCCTCCGCCGCCATTCGGCGGCACCTCCCCAAAAGGGGGAGGAATGGGTTTGAGGGGGCAAAGCCCCCTCAAACTCCCTACGGAGCTAAGATTCTGACGGAAGTATGCCCCCGCCGGATAGCGCTATGCAGCAGGGGAGCAGGAAAATTTCCCCGCCTGCGCCGTTTTGACAAAAAACGCCCCGCCTCCTGCGGTATAATAAAAACCGGAGGGAGGTGGCGCCTTGCACATCATCTATGCCGATGTCCTGCTGGTGACATCGCTGTTCATGGACTATATCCTCTTGCAGCTCACCGCCGGACTGACGCACACACGGCTCTCCTTCAGCAGAGCACTGCTCGGCGCAGCAGTGGGGAGCGCCGCCTCGCTGCTGATCCTGCTGCCGCCAATGCCCTTGCTGCTCTCGCTCCTGTGTAAGATCGGCAGCAGCACTTTGCTCTGCATCGCCGCCTTCGGATGCAAGGACGGACAACGGCTGTTCTGGCATTGTCTCAGCTTTTTGGGCATGAGCTGCATGACAGCCGGGATCCTGCTCGCCCTCTCGCTCATGGGCGCCCGCATCTGGTATGCCAACGGCAGCTGGTACCCGGACATCTCCCTCCGGCAGCTCGTGCTCTTCACCGTCATAGCCTATCTGCTATTGACCGTGATACAGCGCCTCCGTGACAGGACAACAGCCGCCGACGGGAGCTATCACGTCACGATCCGGAAAGGGGATGCCGTGATCGTACTGGACGGCATGGCAGATACCGGCAATTCCCTGACAGATTTCTACACCGGAAAGCCCGTCATCATCTGCGGGAGAGCGCAGCTTTCGCCGCTGCTGCCGAAGGAGCTGCCCCCGGAGAAATACCGCCCGCTCCCCTGCTCGACCGTCGCCGGGGACGGTGTCGTGCTGTGTTTTGCGCCGGATGAAGTGCTCATCAGCACAGACCGCATCAAAAAGCCCGTAGACGTCCTCATCGGCTTTACGGAGCACGACACGAAGCAGGCTGTTTTCAATCCCAAGCTGCTTCGCTATTAAGGAGGGGGCTCCTCGCCCCCTCCTTACCTCCCCTCGGCAGGACGGTGACCGCCCTGCACCCGCATCTTTTTTCATCACTGCATAGGAGGTATCACCATGAACCTACTGCAACTCATCCGCACCCTCTTCCGCAAACTGCTCCCCCCCGCCGGCGTACACTACATCAACGGCGCCGATACGCTCCCACCGCCGCTCACCCGGGAGGAGGAAAACGAAGTCCTCACCCGCCTTGCCAAAGGCGATCCGCAGGCACGGGAAACGCTCATTGTCCACAATCTGCGGCTGGTGGTGTTCATCGCCAAGAAATTCGAGACCCCCGGCCATTCGCTCGAAGACTTCATCTCCATCGGCACGATCGGGCTCATCAAAGCCGTGGAGACCTTCCGGACGGACAAAAATATCAAGCTGGCGACCTATGCCTCCCGCTGCATCGAGAATGAAATTTTAATGTTCCTGCGGAAAGCGGCGCAATACCGGGGCGAGATCTCCATCGACGAGCCCCTGAATGTGGACTGGGACGGCAATGAGCTGCTCCTCTCCGATGTCCTCGGCACCGAGGAGGACATCGTCAGCCGTGGCGTGGAGCAGGAAGCCGAACGGGAAGCCCTCCTCGAAGCCGTCCGGGCACTCCCGGAACGGGAACGGGAGATCATGGAGCTGCGCTTCGGGCTCTGCGGCGGCAGGGAACTGACCCAGAAGGAGGTCGCCGACCGCATCGGCATCTCGCAGTCCTATATCTCACGGCTCGAGAAAAAGATCATCCGGAAGCTGCGCACAGCCCTCCAGGAGAAGGTCTGAAAAGCATGGAAAATACGCCGTTTCATAACATTGCTGCGCCGGAGAGGAAAACGCCCCCTCTCCGGCGCATCGCCGTCTTTTTATGATAGAGGAGCCTTGACCGTGGTTAAAAAAAAGTGAAAGAATGTTACAAATCAAATACAATTCTTCCCCGAATACCTGTACAAAACAGGATTTTGGTTGACATTCTTCCTTGAAACTGTTAAAATAGTATAGGTATCGGGGTAGTGTATCCCGATGAACAAAAGAGAGACTGCCGGAAAGGAGATGGCCCTATGGGAGAAAGAAGACTGTGCTGCGGATGCATGGAATATAAACCCGCCGAAGCAGCTGTCTGCCCCAATTGTGGTTATGCCGACGGCACGGCTTATGATACAAATTACATCGCTCCGGGAACGGAACTGAATGAGAGATATATTGTGGGCGTCATGCTCAGACACAACAGCGAGGGTGCGACCTATCTCGGCTATAACAAGTCGATCGGCTGCAAGGTGCTCATCCGGGAATACATGCCGGAGGGGCTGTGTACCCGCATGAAGGGTATCCCCATGATCAGTGTCAATACACAGCAGGTGGTACAGTATAAGGCACTCATGGCAGAATTTACGGAGCTGAACAAAAGCCTTGCCCATATGCGGAACGTTTCGCATATCACCCCTACACTGGATCTGTTTGCGACCAATAACACCACCTATGCCGTCTATGAATATATCGACGGCGTCACGCTGGTGGATTACCTGAAAGACAATGCCGGCGAGCTGACCTGGAAGCAGGTCTCGGAGATGTTCCCTACCTTCTTCACCACCCTCAGCCTGCTGCACAACAACGGCATCATCCACCGTGCCATCAGCCCGGATACGATCTATGTCACGGATAAGAACGAGCTGCGGCTGACCGGATTTTCCATTTCGACCGTCCGCACCGTGCATACCGAGCTGCCGTGCGAGATCTTCGGCGGCTATGCGGCACCCGAGCAGTACAACGCCAGCACCCGCCAGGGCACCTGGACGGATGTCTACGGCATCTGTGCCGTGCTGTACCGCATCCTGACCGGCTGCAAGCCGACCGATGCGCCGAGCCGTATGCAGAATGACAACCTCTGCGCCCCGCACGAGATGAACTCCAGCATCCCGAAGCATGTGTCCAAGGTCATCATGCATGGTATGAGCCTCTTCTCCGAGGATCGTATCAAGGACGTGACCGAGCTTGTCACCGAGCTGTTCGAGCAGGCAGAGGAGGAGGAGACCAAGCCCATCCCGATCGAGCCCTCCCGCCGCCAGCAGAGCCGCCGTCAGAATGTCACGGATCTTGAGACATATCGCCGCAACGTGCTGCGTGAAGAGCACAAGGGCGATGACTATATCACCGAGGATAAGGAAAATGTCATCGACCGCATCAAGATCCCGATCATCATCGGTGTCCTGCTGACCTGTGTCCTGCTGGTCATTGCGATCGTTGTGCTGAATCTGCTCGATATTGACATGGATCCGAAGGAAAGCATGGCTGCTGAGACCTCGGCACCGACCATTGCAGCGACCACGGATAATATCGTGCTCGAATCCACCTCGGATGAGGAACAGCCGAGCGGCGACAGCCAGATGCCCGACCTCATCGGCAAGAACTTCGAGTCCAAGAAGGAGCAGCTCGAAAAGGACGGCTGGCTCTATCTGAGTGCAAAATATGACTACAGCGAGAAGTACAAGGCAGGTCTGATCATTGACCAGGAGCTCCAACCGGGTACGCCGTTCAGCAGCGGTGCCACGGTAGAAGTCACCGTCAGCAAGGGACCGTCCTCGATCGTCATTCCGGAATTCAAGGATAAGACGCTCAAGGCATATACCGCCGAGCTGGATGATCTCGGACTCCCGTACAACACCGAAGCAGTTGTCAACTATGACTATGAAGACGGCATGGTCATCGAGCTGAGCCAGGATGCCGGCGAGAAATTCGACCTGACCAAGGGCGAGACGCTGAAGATCTTCTATGCAAATAACCCCGTGATCGAGACCAGCGCACCGAAGCCCACGCCGACCCCGACCCTTGACCCGGACGGCAGCGATACCGAAGACAGCGGCGCCGCAAACCCCGGCGGTCAGGACACCCCCGTAACACCTCCCGCAGATGATTCCGTAGAGGTGCTCCCGGACAATCCGCCCCCGCCCCCGCTGATCCTTGATGAATAATGCAACAAAAAGAACCCCGAGATCTCGGGGTTCTTTTTTTATATAGCCGAATAGGGGATTTCGCTCGTTGCGACGAGCGACCAGAGGGCTTTGCCCTCTGGACTCCCACAAACTTTTTTTGGAGAAAAAAAGTTTGATCAAAAAAATCGTCTTTTGGTCTTGCTAAACCTGCGGGTGCAGGGCTGCATAGTCCTGCCGAGGGGAGGTTTTAGGAGGGGGCGAGTAGCCCCCTCCTAACGCATCACTTAGAAGCTGCGCCCAAAAACGCCGCACCGATCAGACCGGCATCATTGCCGAGCTCTGCAATGACGATCTTGGTATTCTTCGGGGAATTGCGGGTATAGACCTCCTGCTCCACGAGCGCCTTCATCGGCAGGAGCAGTGCATCGCCCTCGTTGCAGACGCCGCCGCCCACGCAGAGCACATCCGGCTGGAAAATGTTGATGGTATTGGTGATACCGGCAGCCAGCGCCTTGATGTAGAAGTCCACGACCTCCTTGGCAGCCGCATCGCCCTGACGCATCGCATCGAACGCCGTGCGTGCGGATACCTTGCCGCTGCGCTCCTCGGTGATCTTGTGCATAACGGAATCCGGCACAGCGTCCATCTTCTCCTTGGTCATGCGGATGAGACCTGTCGCAGAGGAATATACCTCAAAGCAGCCCTTTCTGCCGCAGGAGCACTGCGGACCGTCCAGCCCGATGACCGTGTGACCGATCTCAGCGCCGCCGAAGTTGGAGCCCGCATAGATCTTGCCGTCGATGATGATACCGCCGCCGACGCCCGTGCCAAGCGTGATGCAGACTGCATTCTTTGCGCCCTTAGCCGCACCGGCTACATACTCGCCATACGCTGCCGCATTGGCATCGTTCTCGATGTAGATGGGCTTGTCGATGTGCTTGCGGATGAGATCTGCCATAGGCGTATTCTCAAAGCCGAGGTTGTTGGAAAACTCGATGATACCCGTCTCGCTGTTGGCGATGCCGGGTGTGCCGACGCCGACCCACTCGATGTCATCCATCGTCAGACCTGCGTCCTTGACAGCCTTGATCGCCATAGCCGCCATATCGTCTGCGATCGCCTCTGCCGGACGGGGACGGTTGGTCTTGGTGCTTGCCTTGGTGAGGATCTTGTATTCCTCATCCACCACAGCAGCCACGATGTTCGTGCCGCCCAGATCAATGCCAATGTAGTACTTCATACTCATTTCCTCCTGTTTTTGCATTTGACTTCCTCGGAAGATTCCGGGTAAGTCTCTTATAAAACCGCGCATCTGCGCAGATTTTTACTTAGGTTCCACAATGGTGTTCAGCATCGTGCAGTCCCCCTCGATCTCCTTGCAAGGAGCATCGGCGGGCACAAATATGCTGTCCCCCTTCTGAAATACAAGGTCGCCCTCGTCATGATGCAGCACACCATGACCATCCAGACACAGCCAGTGCGTAAATGTCCAGCCCCGGCTCGCTTCACCGTGACACAGCGCCATCCTTTCCACAATTTGAAACACCTGTGTGGAAAAGTAGGAACAGCGCCCCAGATCATGCACATGGTTTTTGGTGAACGGGATCGCTCCCTGCGCCGTCTTCCGGTTCCGGTTCGGCGTGAGCCTTGCCACATCGAGCGCCTGTGCAATGTGCAGCTCCCGCCCCCGACCGTAGTCATATACCCGGTAGGTCGTGTTGGAATTTTGCTGCACCTCCGCTATGAGACACCCCCTGCCGATGGCATGGATCGTCCCCGCCGGGATAAAGTACACATCCCCCGCCTTCACCGGCACATGCCGCAGCTTGTCAAGGATCGTCTGCTGTTCGATGCTCTCCCGGAGTTCCTCCTGCGTCATCGCCCGTTTCACGCCGTAGAGGATCTCTGCCCCCGGCGCCGCATCAATGACATACCAGAGCTCCGTCTTGCCCAGATCTTCGCCATGCGCCCTTGCATAGGCATCGTCCGGATGTACCTGCACGGAAAGATCATCCTGCGCATCAATGAGCTTGACCAGCACCGGGAACCGGTCGAACCGCCGGCAGTTTTCGCCCAGCGCCTCCGGATGCTCCCGCAGGAATGCCGGGAGCGTCATACCTTTGCACTCCCCCGATGCGATGATGCTCTCCCCGTCCGGATGGCACGAAAGCTCCCAGCTCTCGGCGATCCGATCCGCCGAGGAGACCTTCCCGAATGCCCGCAGCCGCTCCCCGCCCCAGACATAGTCCTTGCAGGGGGCTTGCAGCAGAAACGGCATCATTCCTGCTCCTCCTTCGGCGGCAGCGCAAAGTCCGTCAGGAATTTCTCATAGCTGCCGTTGTAGACATTCAGGTCGATATATTTCTCCAGACTGTCCGACTGCACCCCGTCATAGCCCTCAAGCTGTCCCTGATCGGAATACTGCCAGAATTTCCACTTGACGATGGGCTTCATATTCGTGTCCCGCATCCAGAGCGGATACTGCCCGTAATCCCCGCCGAGGATATAGCTGTAATACGCCCTCGCCGTGGTGTAGATGATGGGCTTGCAGCCGTAATGCTGTTCGAGCGTATCGAGGAGCTCGTCAAGGATCTTGCGTGTCTCCTGCTTGGAAGCGGGCTCGGCATAGTAATCGCCGTAAAATTCGAGATCGACCACCGGCGGGAGCGTCCCCTCCTCGTTGCCGACTGTCTCGATGAAGTTCTGCGCCTGCGTCGTGCCGCTCGATTCATAGCTGAAGAAGTGATATGCCCCCGCATAGACCCCGTTCCGACGTGCCTCCTGCCAGTTATAGGCAAAGCACGGATCCCGGTGGGAGCTTCCCTCTGTTGCCTTGATGAAGGCAAATGTCACATTCTGGGAAGCGAGCACATCCCAGTCGATATTCCCCTGATACCGGGAAACATCCACCCCGCAGACCGGATATTTCTCCGGATCAGGGACATTGGCAACGATCTTTCCGTCATAGATCAGCTTCATCCGCACCGCAAAAATAGCGCAGATGATAAGCAAGACCGGCAGAACGAGAAAGACAAAGATCCTGCCGAATGCGATTTTCCGTTTTTGTTTCACTGTATTTGATCACCCATTACAATACCACGCCCGTTGGTGGCAAAATAGACACGCCCGAAGACCTTGCTGTCCCCGGCGATGGCATCGTTCAGATGCCCGAACAGATGCTGTTCATCGTTCAGCCGCACCCAGGTCTTCCCCTTGTCGGTCGAACGGTAGATGCCCTTGCCCTGACCGGCTTCGCCCATGGCATACACTGTCGGATAGCCGCCCGCCTTTTTGGGCGCCCCGAAGCCGATCGCCGTGAAGCTGACATCCTGTATGTTCGTAAAGCTCTGTCCCCTGTCCTCGGAGTACATGACAGAGGAACCGCTGTTGAGCCAGACGCTCCCCGCCTTGCCGACCACCGCTTGTATCGTGCAGTGATCCGGCGTCAGCTGCCCGGTCGGATGGAAGCTCACGCCCGCATCCTCCGAGACGCAGAACGTCCCGTTGTAGACCGCATAGAACAGCTTCGGATCCACCCTGTCCGCCGCCACAGAAGCCCCGTAGCCGAGCCCCTGTGTGTAGTACCACTTGTTGTCAGGGATGCTGTATTTGTAGATGTTGGAGCTCCCCGTCCCGGCAGGCGTCCAGAGGAAGCAGGTGCCGTCCGCATTGACGCAGACCTTGCCGCCCTCGACCTTTTCGGGAGGGTTTTCGACCGCCTGCCAGCTGGTACCGCCGTCTGTGGTCATCCAGAGCGGGTTGCGCCTGTCCTGAATGGCATACACCGCCACATTGGCATTCTCATACGCCGCATCGAGATCCGTCGCATTCCCGCCCGAGGCGCTGCCCATAAAATGCGCATCGTCCGGGCGCTGCGTCACATCCATGTGTGCAAACCCCGTCAGATCGCCCATGATGGAGTAAAGCTGCGGCTCGCCGTCCTCGTAGGCAGGCGACAGCATCTCATAGACCGCCGTTTCCTCGAGCCCCTGCGCTGCAAATGAAACGGTCACATCGCCGCCCGTATCCAGCGCTGTCATATTTTCCGTGCGATAGATGGTCGCCCCCGTGCCGTACATCACCCGGTCGGAGTGGAACGGGTCGATGCTCACATCCGTGATCCACCACCCGAGCTTGGCCTCGTCCCGTCCCCAGGTGAGCCAGTCCGCTTCGGCTACATCCATATGATAATGCTTCTCGCCGGTCTTCTCGTTGAACATCCCCGTCCAGCTCTCCCCGCCGTCCGTGGTACGATAGATATTATCGCCCGGATCTGACCAGTAGAACATCGTGCTGACAACGACCGTGTCCGGGTCGTTCGCATCCACGGAGATGCCGCTGAACCCGCCGTATCTGCCGTCATTCTTCGGCGGCGTGATGTCGGTGAAGGACACGCCGTCATATTTGCAGACAGCCCCGTCCGCATGATCCGCATTCGGCCCCGTATTGTCTGCATAGGCAAGATACAGCGTCCCGTCCGCCGAAAAATCCGCATGAAGCGGGAACATCCCCGCCAGATTTTGCGGCAGCGCCTCCCAGCTTGCGCCGTCATCGGAGGAGCGGTAGATGCAATTCCCGTCCGTGTTCGCCACGCCTGCATACACATCGCCGCTCACCGGATCAAACTGCACCCACATAACGCCGACAGCCGTATTTTCCTGCCGGTAATCGCCCTTCGCCGGGAAGGAAACCACCTCGTTCCATGTCTTGCCGTAGTCCTCCGACTTCCAGAGTCCCGCATTGCGGGTGCCCGTCCAGACATGGGCATTGTTCTTCGGATCCACAGCCATGCGCTCCCCGACGCCACGCCCATAGTTATTGGCGCCGCAGTCGAAGGGCATATCCACCTGTACCCAGGTGTTGCCGTAGTCCTCGGAGGAAAGCACAGCACCCTTGCTGCCCATATACGTGCCGCAAAGCGCATAGACCCGGTTTGCGTCCACCGGATCGGGTGCAATGCTCTCGATGCCGATGAGGTTCCAGGCATCCCCGCCGAGGTGATCGGTCAGCGCTGACCAGCGCTGTTGACTTTCGTCCCAGCGGTACGCACCGCCGATGTCCGTGCGGGCGTAGATGAGGTTCTCCTCCGCCTCGCTGTAGACCATGCCGGTGACATACCCGCCGCCGCCGATGGCAACATTGCTCCAGGCGTAGTCCGGCGGTGAAGCATCGCCGCACCCTGCCAGACCCGCTGTCATAACGGCACACAAGCACAGGGCTGCATAGCGTAGTTTTTTCATACATCTCTCCATTCTTCTATTCTACCTAATGATAAAACCCTATCTCGTTTTTTTGCTCAAGCTTTTTTTTCGTAAAAAAAGCTTGTGGGAGTCCAGAGGGCAAAGCCCTCTGGTCGCCGTCCGCAGAAGGCGAAATCCCTTACCTCCGGTCAAGGTAAATACTTACCCCGCCATTTTTACCAAAGCACACACGACTCTTGACCGCCGCCCCTTCAAAAGGCGGCACCATCACAGCCAGCACCTCCGCCAGCGAACGCTCCGAGCCCTCCGCTATCTCGCAAAGCGCCCCGAATCCCTCCGCCGTCCAGGTGCCGTAGAGGTCATAGCCCTCCTGCCGGCTCTCCTTCCGGATGCAGAACCCGCACCGCTCCAAAAGCCGCACCGCCTCTGCGATGTCACCGGCATCTGTCCCATACAGACAGTCGGCGACCCGTCTTTCCTTCCTGCGCCAGCTCAATTCCCGAACACCTGCTTTGCGATGTCCACAGTCTCCTTGGCATCCTTGGCATAGAAATCCGCCCCGATATGCTCGGCATAATCCGGCGTCAGCACAGCCCCGCCGACCACGGTCTGACACCACGGACAGCGCTCCCGCAGGAGCTTGATGGTGCCCTCCATCGAGGGGAGCGTTGTCGTCATCAGCGCCGACAGACCCACCAGCGGCGCATGGTATTTCTCCGTTGCATCCGCCACATCCTCATACGGCACATCCTTGCCAAGATCAATGACCCGGTAGCCGTAATTTTCGAGCAGGATCTTGACGATATTCTTGCCAATGTCATGAATATCGCCCTTCACCGTCGCCAGGACGATCGTCCCCCGGTCAACGCTCTCGCTGCTCGTCGCAGAAAGATGCTCCTTGATGACCTCAAACGCCGACTGCGCCGCCGATGCCGCCGAAATGAGCTGCGGGAGGAAGATCTTCCCCTGCTCAAACTGTGCACCCGCCTTGTCGAGTGCCGGTATGAGCTGGTCATTGACGATGGTCATGGCATCGGAGGTGCCGAGCATCTCCTTGGTGAGCGACCCCGCCTCGGACTTCAGTCCCGCCGAGATCGCCGCTTCGAGCGTCATGCTGCTGCCCTGCGCCGCCTTGGGTGCAGGCGCCGTCTCCGCGCCGTAATGTGCAATGAAATCGACCGCATTCCTGTCGATGTTCGCCAGTAATTTATATGTACGCACCGCAGCCGTCATGCTGTCGATGTTCGGGTTGATGATGGGCAGAGAAAGCCCCGCATACAGCGCCATCGTCAGGAAATTCCGGTTGACGAGCTCCCGGTTCGGCAATCCGAAGCTGATGTTCGATACACCGAGCACCGTATGCAGCCCGAGTTCATAGCGGACACGGTGCAGCGCATGGAGCGTCTGCATCACACCCTCCTGCTCCGCCGAAGCCGTCAGCGTCAGACAGTCGATGAACACATCCTCCCGCCGGATGCCGAGCGCCAGCGCCCGATCCAGGATGCGCTCCGCAATGGCAAAGCGCCCCTCCTCCGTTTTCGGGATACCGTTCTTGTCGAGCGTCAGCCCGACCACCGCAGCGCCGTATTTCTTGACGAGCGGGAGCACGGTGTTGAGCGACTCCTCCTCGCCGTTGACGGAATTGACGATGGGCTTGCCGTTGTAGATGCGCAGCCCCGCCTCCAATGCCTGCGGATCGGTCGTATCGAGCTGCAACGGCGTGTCCGTGATGCCCTGTATCGCCTTGACAGCGAGTATCATCATCTCGGTCTCGTCGATCTCCGGCAGCCCGACATTCACGTCTAAGATGTCCGCACCTGCGTCGATCTGCTGGATCGCCTGCCCGAGGATGTAGTCAATATCATGTTCGATGAGCGCCTGCTTGAAGCGCTTCTTGCCGGTCGGATTGATGCGCTCGCCGATGATGCGCGGCTCCGTGATGGGCACGACCTTGTTCGCCGTGCAGACCGCCGACGGGATCTCCGGGTGCCGCTCCACCGGCTGCATGGCGGAGACCGTCTCCGTCATGGCACGGATATGCGCCGGCGTCGTGCCGCAGCACCCGCCGAAAATGACCGCCCCCATCTCCACAAAGCGCTTCATGCATTCGCCGAAGCGCTCCGGCGTGAAGTTGTAGGTATTCGTCACCGGATCCGGCAGACCCGCATTCGGCTTGACGATGACCGGCAAAGTCGTCCATTTGCAGAGCTCCTCCACGATGGGGACAAGCTCCTCCGGACCGAGCGAGCAGTTCACGCCGATGGCATCCACGCCCAGTCCTTCGAGCGTCAGACCCATCGCTGCCACGCTGCATCCGGTGAAGGTACGCCCGTTCTCCTCAAAGCTCATGGTGACAAAAATGGGCTTGCCGTTGCCGTGCTCCTTCGCCGCCAGTACGCCCGCCCGCACTTCGAGCAGGTCGCTCATGGTCTCAAAGACAATGAGATCGGCGTCCTTTCCGGCTTCGATCTCCTCCCGGTAGATGTCATAGGCTTCCTCAAATTTCAGGATGCCCGTCGGCTCCAGCATCTGCCCGATGGGACCGATGTCGAGCGCCACATATTCCGCCCCGGATGCTCTCGCATTCCGGATAGCAGCCGGGATGAGTTCCCCGACCGTATGCCCTGTTCTCGCCATTTTCAGACGATTACAGCCGAAGGTATTGGCATACACGACATGCGACCCCGCCTCTGCATAGGCACGATGCACCGCCGTGATGGTCTCCGGGCGTTCGAGGTTCCACAGCTCCGGCACGCCGCCGAGCAGCAGCCCCTCCGCCTGCAGCATGGTACCCATGCCGCCGTCCAGGAAGAGAAAAGGGTGATTTTTCAAAAGCTCTGTCATGCGCAGTGTACTCCTTTCGCACGATAGGGACAGGATTTGTTCATGTTGCAGACCGCACAGCCCCGCTTGCCTTTCTGCACCGGCTGTGAAGACAGCCCGATAACAGCCGTCACGGTCTTGGATGGGATGAGCATACCGCTCTCGCTGAGGGTCACGCCAAGGCGCTTTTCCGCATTGACCGTCCGCAGGAGGTCGCCCTGTACCGTCAGCGGCAGATCGCCGTACCCCGGGGAAAACCGCCATGTCGGATGCGTCTCCGGCAGTCCCGCAAGGATCTCCTGCTCCGCCGCATCGCAGAGCTGCTCCGTCAGAGCGCTCGCCATCGCATCGGTCATCATACCCGCTAAGACATCCGAAGCCCCCGCCTGCCGGATGGCAGCCTCTGCCCCGGCAGAAAGCGTCGCACAGAGGATGACCGCCCGGTCACACCCCTCTAAATGCGCAGCAATGTCCTGCCCCGTGAGCAAAAGCGTCGTCCCCTCGCAGAGGACACCGCCCTCCGTCTGCCGGATCGGACAGACAAGGTGTATGTACCTCGGCGAAACAAGCGATAACAGCCGCTTTTCGCAGATGACAGCCAGCTGCTGCATCCGCTCATCCGGCTCGGTATGCATCCCCATGTAGCGGTATGCCTGCGGCAGATCGACTTCCGTGAGCCGGATCATCTGCCCAGGATCCCGGAAACGGCTTCGGTGATGCGCCGTGCCACAAGCGGATTGTTCATGGTATACAGATGGATGCCGTCCACGCCGTTTGCCGCCAGATCCACGATCTGGTCGATGGCATAGGCAATGCCCGCATCCCGCATCGCCTCCGGGCTGTGCCCGAAGCGCTGCATCATCACGGTGAATTTCCGCGGCAGCGAAGCGCCGCAAAGGCTCACCATCCGCTGGATCTGCGCCGCATTGACCACCGGCATGATACCCGCCTCGATCGGCACGTTGATGCCGATGATATCACACTTCTCCCGGAAATCATAGAAGCTGTTGTTGTCGAAGAACAGCTGTGAAATGAGATGCGTAGCGCCCTTGTCCACCTTCTCTTTGAGGTGCCGCAGGTCGTCCGCCGCCGTTCTCGCCTCCGGATGCGTCTCCGGATAGCACGCCGCATAGAGCTTGAAGTCCTCCTTCTGCCGGATGAAGTCGATCAGCTCCGAAGCATAGTGAAAATCATCCTTCGCCGGCATGTCCGGGTTCTTGTCCCCCCGCAGCGCCAGAATGTCGGTGATGCCATGCGCCTTGAAATCCTCCAGCACCGAGGAGATCTCCTCCTTGGTGTAGGAAATACAGGGCAGATGCGCCACCGGCTTGATGCCGAACTCATTTTTCAGCCGTGCTGCCAGCTCACAGGTGAGCCGACCGCCGTTCAGACCGCCGCCGGCGCCATAGGTCACGCTGATGAAGTCCGGTCTCAGCGCCGAAAGCTCCGCAAAGGCGCTCGTGACCGCCTCGACCGGCGTAGTCGGCTTCGGCGGGAATACTTCAAATGAATAGATAGGTCTTGTCTGTTCCATACATGTCTCCTTATAACTTAGATGGGGTGTGGGGCTCCGCCCCACAAGCGGGTTGAGGGTGCGCAGCACCCCTATCATCCTCCCCCTATGGGGGAGGTGCCGCCGAACAGCGGCGGAGGGGGAAACCCCTTATTTGATCGACCAGTCGATCTCCGCAAAGCCATGCGCTTTCAGAAATGCATTGGTCTGTGAAAAATGCCTGCACCCGAAGAACCCCTTCGTCGCCGACAGCGGGCTCGGATGCGCACACCGCAGCACCAGATGGCAGGGATTCGTGATGAACTCCGCCTTTTTCCCGGCAGGTGCCCCCCACAGCAAAAACACGATCGGATCCTCCCGCACATTCAGCAGCCGGATGATATGATCCGTAAACGTCTCCCATCCCTTGTTCCGGTGGCTTGCCGCCTGCCCGTCCCGCACGGTCAGCACCGTGTTGAGGAGCAGCACGCCCTGCTTTGTCCAGGGGATGAGCTCGCCGGAGCGGGGATCGTTCTGGATGCCAAGGTCGCTGGCGATCTCCTTGTAGATGTTCAGCAGCGAAGGCGGCGGCTGTACGCCCTTTCTGACGGAAAATGCCAGCCCGTGCGCCTGTCCCGGTCCGTGGTAGGGATCCTGTCCGAGGATGACGCAGCGCACATCGCTGTAGGTCGTATAGCGCAGCGCATTGAAAATGTCCTGGCTCGGCGGATACACGATGCCGGTGCTGTACTCCTGTTTGAGAAATTCCCGCAGTTGCAGATAATAGGGCTTCTGGAATTCCTCTGCCAGCAGGACATCCCATTCATTTCCGATATTGACCACAGCGCACCTCCGTCTGATTTTTTTGCATACACAATTATTATAACATAAATCAGTCCGGAATACAAGGGATTTTCTGAATTTTCCACACATCCTCCAACACTCTCCCCCTCACCCCCCAAAAAAGAGCCGCACCCGGTACGGATGCGGCTTCTTTCAAATCATTCAGCTTTCTCAGAATAGCAGGTAAAGATCTCCTCGACCTTCTTCTCATCCTTGACCTTCGTGAAGCTGCTCACGATCGGGCAGAGGACAAGACCGAACAGCATACAGAATGCACCGGCATTCAGCGGAGAATTGATGGAGAACGGCAGGTTCAGCCCCTTGACAGCGTCTACCACGCCCGGGAACCAGCCCATCAGGAACAGTGCGGTATGTGTCAGCGTGAAGAGCACCGCAAAGCCGAAGCATGTGCCGACCGCAGCCGGTGTGATCTTCTTGGAGTAGAGACCGAGCAGGAACGGTGCCAGGAACGAGCCGGACAGCGCACCCCAGGAAATGCTCATGAGGGTCGTGATATAGGCATTCTTGAACGCCGCCATGATGACGGACAGGATCAGGAACAGCGCAATGAACACACGGATGATGAGCACCTGCTTCTTCTCGTCAAACGCCTTGCCCTTCTTGAGTGCAGCGGGCTTGATGAGGTCGAGCGTCAGCGTGGAGCTCGATGTCAGCACGAGAGAGGACAGCGTAGACATGGAAGCCGCCAGCACCAGTACCACGATCAGACCGAGCAGTGCCTCCGGAAGTGCCGTCTGGAGCATGGAAGGCACGATGGCGTCAAATTCGAGCTTGCCGTTCGGAAGACGGTCGATGTGCGCCATGATGCCGGTCGCCTCGCCCTCTGTGGCAAACAGACGGCCGAAACCGCCGATGAAGTAGCAGCCGCCGGAAATGATGACCGCAAAGACGGTGGAAATGACAGTACCTCTCTTGATAGCGCTGTCATCGGAGATGGAATAGAACTTCTGAATCATCTGCGGCAGACCCCATGTACCGAGCGAGGTCAGAACCACAACGCCGAGCAGGTCGAACGGCTTCGGACCAAAGACAGAACCGAGCGTATTCAGATTGCCCGCATCATCCGGCGTGGCATTCAGGCTCTTGATGGCTTCGGTGAAACCGCCCGCCTTGAACACGATGGTGATGACAACAGCAAGGATACCGGCGATCATGATCATGCCCTGGATGAAGTCGTTGAGCGCCGTCGCATGGAAGCCGCCTGCGATCACATAGATCGCCGTGAACAGCGCCATGATGATGATGCAATAGATGTACGGGATGTGCAGCGTGGACTCAAACAGTCTCGACAGACCGTTGTAGACCGACGCTGTATAGGGGATGAGGAACAGGAACACGATGAGCGAAGCCACGACTTTGAGCTTGTTGGAGTCATAGCGCTTCTCGAAGAACTCCGGCATCGTCGTCGCATCAAGATGCTTCGTCATCGTTCGTGTGCGCCGTCCAAGGATGAGCCACGCCAGCAGCGAACCGATCAGCGCATTGCCCAGACCGATCCACGAAGCCGAGATACCATACGTCCAGCCGAACTGTCCCGCATAGCCGATGAACACCACCGCCGAGAAGTACGATGTACCGAACGCAAATGCCGAGAACCACGGCCCGATGCTGCGTCCGCCGAGCACGAAGTCACTGACATTGCTTGTTTTCTTGCTGCAGTAGATACCGATCCCCACCATCAGCAGGAGGTATGCTACCAGAATGAGCCATTTTACCATAATGCCGTCTCCTTTTTTACATTTGATTTGCTACTGATCCTCAAAACAAAAATAGATAAAGCGGGTCTGAGGGGGCGCAAGCCCCCTCCTTTTCCTCCCCAACAGGGGAGGTGCCGCCGAATGGCGGCGGAGGGGGAAGTTTACTTATCTATCCGGGTAATGGGGAGTAGTATTACGTTCCACTTTTGCACTTTAACGGTTTTATGCTTTTTGCCGTAAAAGTGCCGTGTACTTAATATTATAAAGGATTCCGCACCATTTGTCAAGCATTTTCGGAAATTTTTCCGGAGCCAGGGAAAAAACCTTTCCGCCCCGCCGTCCGTCGAACGATCCGACCTCAACATCGCCCATATCCCTTCTGATGGATGCCACGTTGAAGAGGCAGATCCTGCGATCACAGCCGAGCCCTTTCACAAGAGGGTCAAAAACCCCCGATTTTTGCACATCCGAGGGCAAATTTCCGAAGAATAACACTGCCGCCGATGAGCGGCAAGAGGATTTCGCCGTCTGCGGACGGCGACCAGAGGGCTTTGCCCTCTGGACTCCCACAAGCTTTTTTTACGAAAAAAAAGCTTGACCAAAAAAACGAGATCGGCTTCGCCCTCAAAAAACAGCCCCTCTCCCGACACAGGAAAGGGGCTGAAAACAGCGCAATATCCAATCATTCGTTATAATACACGATACGTCCGCCCAGTTCGTCATAGGTCTCCCGGAAGAACTCGATCTCCATCGTGACAGAGCCGCCCGTATCCGGATCCCGGTAGGTCAGCGTCTTATCATCATGTCCGCAGACCACAATAGAATGCTCACCGCCCGGCCACTTGAACAGCTCACCGGTGTCAAGGTACCATTCCCGCTTGTAGACGATACCCCTCGAAGGATTGGTCGTATACCATACCTGCACAGGATTGCCGGTGTCCAGAATGGCGAGGACATCTTCGAGCGGAGCACCCGTCCGGCACTGTACGCCGCTGCGGAACTGCTCGGCGACCTGTGCGATCGGCTCATTGAAAACACCGTAGGAGCTGCTGTTCCGGGGATCGCCGACAAAGTACTTGTTCGGATCCGGACCATAGAGCTTGCCGTTCTTGGTATAGGGCAGCCCTGCCTTCGGGAGCGCATCAATGATCTGATCTACCGTCACATCCACATCATAGTATTTCAGCAGGATGTACAGCGCCACGCTCTCGCAGCCGGTCGGATAATCCGGATGCTGGTTGAACTCGATCGCATCGAGCATGACGCCCTTGTTTTCCGTCGGCTCCTCGGTGGGCTCTGTCGGCTGCTCGGTGGGTTCGGTCGGCTTTTCAGTCGGCTCCGTCGGTTCTGTGGGCTTCTCAGTCGGCGGCTCGGTCGGATCCTCCGGCGGTGTGATCGGCTGCATGTCCTTCAGCAAGGTGCGTTTGAGCATTCCGAGATCCATGATGTCGATGCAGTCATCGCCGTTCATGTCACCCGATGCCCAGTTCGCATAGCCGATGTTCTCGACCTTATGCAGATAGCGCTGCATCAGGACAGCATCAAGGACATTGACCTCGCCGTTGAGATCCATATCACCGGCGGTAAAGGTCCAGTTCATCCTCCCGGCATCCGATCCCACATAGCTGTAGAGCTTCTCCGAGAAGGAGACAGATGCTTCAAGCGTGAACGGGAAATCCGGGTAGATGTCGAGCTTCTTGGAGATCATCTCCGGGGTGATGCCCGCCTCGGCATATTCCTCTGCGGTATGTTCAAACAGCCACTTGGGTGTATAGAATCTGTCCCCGACCACAATGGGATACTCCGTCACAAAATAGCTCAGGATATCCTTCTCGCTTGCCGTCAGGATCAGGTTCAGCTCGTCATCGGTGAGGGAGACAGTCCCCTCCTCGATCGCCGGATCCATCGCCTGATGTACCTGCTCATCGCTCAGCTCAAAGATCCTGATGAAGGAATAGGTATTCGGATATTCCGTCAGGGTCCCGGCTGTTTCGGTGCGCAGGATGTCATTATAATTTTTCCAGTTGGTGACATCCTCCTCCGGCACCAGCGCCAGGAGCGGCTCGGGGATGTTGTCGAACCGGGGCTTGCACGGTCTGGAGTAAGCCCTGTCCGGACTGGCAGTAAAAATGCTCGTCGGGATCGTTTCGTCCAGCGCATGGACAGTGAACGACTCCACGGGCAGCATTGCAGGGATGCCTGCCGTCATCAGACCGGCAAGCAGCACTGCTGCGATTCTTTTCTTCATGTACAGGATCCTTTCTGTTTCATATCATCGGGGCGCAGTTCGCCCGCATCTTTCTGTTTCATCTAACACTGATCTTCAAAAAAATTGTTAAAGCGGGTCAAGGGGCGCAGCCCCTTAAAATCCCTTCCTCCCCCGCTTGCGGAGGGGACATGTCTTACTTATCTACCGGGATAGAGGAGAATGGCGTGACAACAAATAACCCTCCGTGAAAAGCGGAGGGTATTTTATTTATTTTGATCTTCTGCGGGAACCGTTCTTGCGGTCGGTATTCCGCTTGATGTCACTGATACGCTCCTCGCTGTGCTGCTTGAAGCGGCTCATCATGTCCTCGAACGTCATCTCGGACTGCGGCTTCTGGGGCTTGGGCTCCCATACGATCGGCTTCTCCCGATCCTGACGGCGGGGCTGACGGGGCTTCTGCGGCGGCTTTTCATCCTCCGGTGCAGCCTTCTTGATGGACATGCTGATCTTGCCCTGCTCATTGACAGAAAGTACCTTGACACTGACCTCCTGTCCCTCTGTGAGAAAATCGTGGATGTCGCTGACATAGGTGTTGGCGACCTCGGAGATATGTACCATGCCCGTCACAGGCTTGCCGCCCTCCACAGGCACCTCCACGAAAGCGCCGTAATTTGTGATCCCTTTTACTTTACCCTGGTAAATCGTACCGATCTCAAGCTGCATAAAAACGAAAGCCCCCTGCTTCAAAATAATATGTCATAATGCCTTTGGCATCAGTCTCTGGATGTGTCATAATAGCGGCGCTCATCGGGATAAGCATAGCCATTATTTTCCACAGCGAGCTTTTCCATGTACCTGCCGATATCATCAGCCTTGATCAGATCAGCCAGCTCATCATTTTCTGCTGCGACCGTTTCTATATTTGCTTCGATCGATGCAAGCTGGCGCTTCTTTTCTGCAATTGAATTTTGCAGTGTCACGATCGACACCGCACAGAACAGCACAAAGAGCACAAGTGCGATCCTCAGCAGGATCCTTGCGCCGAAATGCGGTCTGTCTGTCAGTCGTCTTGCCTTTGCCATATGTGTTCCCTTTCTTTCTGGGTTCTGGTTTTATTATACACCCATTTCATAGGTTTCTGCAAGCGCTTTTGTGCATTTTCTTTCTCCTTTTTGTCTTTTTTGGTAGATTTCACAAAACTGCCAGCCCCTTTTCTACAAATAGATGCAAAGCCCGCACAAAGCTCCCGCACCGGCATCCCGAGGAGCTTCACAAGACCGGTGACAAAGCCTGTCAGGGCATTGCCGAGGATACACTCATACAGCACGAACCCAATCCCGCAGCCGATGGCGTAATAGCCCCGGAACACGCCCTTTGCGAAGGCATCGGCATAGCAGAGGAGGAGCATCCCCGCCGAAAGGATCCAGAGCGCATCCTCGACTGCCACCAGCACGGCGGGATGCTTCCGGAGCCTGCGCAATATCCGCCAGATGTCAAACAGGATGCCGACCGGGAGCCCGAGCAGGCAGGCGCCGCCGAACAGGAGGAGCTCTTCCTGTGTTGTCCAGAAGGTATCGGGGATGCGGGTACTCATCGGAGGATCCTTCCGAGGAGGCGGAGAGGGGACTGCTTATCCTTATCGCCGTACCGGATGCCCCAGATGTCGCCCTCCACAAGGAGCTCGCCGGTCTCGATGCTGATCTCCCCGATATGGAGCTCCCGTCCGTTCACGGTCAGCTCGCCGAGCGTGGTATACAGCACGATCTCCCGTTCGTCGAAACGATCCAGATCCGTGACGCCTGTCACACGGAGCCTGCTGCGGTCTTCGATGGTGAGGAGCTGTGTTCCGTTGTCCTGCATGATGATGCCCTCCTGTCAAGGTTTGGGATAGTGTATGCGAGGAGAAGAGGAAAGATGCAGGAAGGAGCCAACCTGGTTTTTTGATCAAACTTTTTTTCTCTAAAAAAAGTTTGCAGGGATCCAAGGGACAGAGTCCCTTGGTCGCCGTCCGCAGACGGCGAAATCCCCTGTGCTTCGCTTTTTTCAGGGGTGAATTTCAAAAACAGTCCGGTGGACTGTTTTTGGAAGAGGGGCACTTTTTTGCAAAAAAGTGCCCCTTCTTTCGGCTATGAGAGTTTTTCCTTGCCGCCTTTATGCGGCAAATCGCTGCGTTGCCCCCCAAGGGGGGCAAGGATAGGCATCCTAATAGGCAAGGTAGGGGACGCCCTCTCTTTCAGGGCGTCCCCTCTTGAAAAAACAGTCCACTGGACTGTTTTTTCAATTCACCCCTTGCGGAGCGCCTTCGGTTTCAAGAGATTTCGCCGTCTGCGGACGGCGACAAGGGGGCGCCGCCCCCTTGACCCCTGCAAGCTTTTTTTACGAAAAAAAAGCTTGAGCAAAAAAACGATCTTTGGGTAAAGAAAAGAGAGATGCTATAAAGCACCTCTCTTTCGGGTTATTCTTCTGTGTTTTCCGACGATTCATCTGTATCGTCCGTTTCTTCCTCGGAATCACCCGCCATGCTCTCATAAGGCTCCTCGTTGGCGTCCATCAGCGCTTCGTGCTCCTCCTTGGAGAGCTGGTTCTTGCGGATGATCTTCACCAGCAGGAAGATCACAACGCCCAGCAAAATGACGCCGATCACGATGACGATGATCTTCCCTGCCGAAAGTCCGCCGCCCCTCTGCTTGAAGCCTTCGACCTTGACCGGGACGGGCTTGCCGTTCTCGTCCGTCTCCGTGCCGTCCTGATAGCCGAACGCATAGTTCCCGACGGTGCTGCATCTTGCCGGGATGGTGACTTCCTTCAGGGACGGACAGGCATAGAAGGCATAATTGCCGATGCCCTGCAGCGACTGCGGCAAAATGACGGAGCTCAGGCTCGTGCAGTCGGCAAAGGCATTCTCATAGATGATCTCCGTGCCCTCCGGCAGCGTCACGCTTTTCAGCGCTGTGCAGTATTCAAAGGCGCCTGCGCCGACATAGTGCAGGGTGCTCGGGAAGGTGACTTCTTTCAGATGCTCTGCCGTGAAAAATGCGGCATCGTAGATGGTCGTCACGCCCTCCGGCACGGCGAATTTCTCTGCCGGATTGCCCGCAGGATAGGCAAACAGCACGCTGCCGCCCGCCTTATAGACAACGCCGTCCGTTTCGGTATAGGTCTGGTTCCCGGCTTCTACGATGTAGGTGCTGAGGTTCTTGCAGCCGATGAAGTTCAGCGTTCCGACATCGTTCAGCTCTCTGCCGAATGTGAAGGAGGTCAGACCCTCGCAGCCGCAGTACACGCCGGAGCCGATCGCCTTGACGCTTGACGGGAGGGAATCATCCGTCATGCTGCCGCAGAAGGCGAAGGCGTAGTTTCCCACATGCTCCACGCCCTCCGGGATGGTGACATCCGAGAGGAGCCAGCAGTTATAGAATGCCTCGGCGCCGATGTCCGTGACTTCATCCGGGATCTTGATCGTTTCGAGCTGGGCGCAGGTGTAGCACATGCCCTCCGGGACAGCTTTCAGATGCGCCGGGAGATTCAGCGTTTTCAGGGAAGAGCAGCCGCTGAATGTATCCCGTCCGAGCTCGGTCACGCTGTCCGGGATCGTGATAGAAGTCAGCGATTCGCAGCCCTCAAAGGCGGAAATGCCGATGGTCTTGATGTATTTGCCGAGCTGCACGGATTCCATCTTATTGCAGTTATAGAAAGCGCTGTTGCCGATGCTGATGATCTTTCTGCCGTCGGTCTCATCGGGCAGGATGACGGCGAGGGAATTGGTGTTGACGCCGGATAATTCCACTCCGCCTTCCACGATGGTGAAAACGAACATGCCGTCCTCATAGGAGGAGCCGATCTCCGAACTGGAAACACCCTGGTTATCCGTATTCCGGGCAGCTGCCGGCAATGCGGCACCGGTCATGAGCAGCATTCCGGCAATGATGCCGGCTGCGATCTGTTTCAAATGCATGGTAAAAACTCCTTTATTTCGCTGATTCTTCTTTCTTCTTGCGCTTGCGCTCCTCGTGTGCCTTCCGGCGCTCTTCGAGGGCGATGCGCTCCGCTTCTGCTGCTTGTTCGGCTTTCCGGCGCTTCACGGAAATGCTGATGCCGGCGATCATGAGGATCGCCAGGACAGCGCCCACCACAATGACGAGGATGAGGGACTGCGGGGCTTCGGATTTATAGGAAAAGCCGTTGGATTTGGCATATTTATAGGCTGCGCTGCCGAAATCCACCTCAAAGACCACGCCGGGGATCTTGGTAGAGGAACCGCTCTCGTTCACGCTGTAGCCGAAGCTCTCATTGCCGATCGTTTTGAGGGATTTGGGAAGGGGGAGCGTTTTCAGCTCGACACATGCATAGAATGCCTGCTCACCGACGCTGCTGAGCTTCTCCGGGAAATTGATCTCCTTGAGGGCGGCATCTCCGTAGAAGCATCTGTCACCGATCTGTGTCAGACGTTCCGGCAGCTTGACAGATCGCAGGCTGCTGCAATAGGCAAAGCCTGCGCCGATGAGCTCGGTCACATCGTCGCAGATGCTCACCTTTCGCAGGGCGGTGCAGTTCATGCAGACGTCTGCACCGATGGCGCTGGTCTTGGAAAATTCAAGCTTTTCGAGATAGCGGCAGTCTGTGAATGCCCACGGCGAGACGGTGCCGCATTTGTCCGGGGTCTTGTAGGACATGTCCGTTTTCGACTGCGGATAGCGGACGAGCGTCTGGGAGATGCCGTTCTTGAACAGGATACCGTCCTCGGCATAGTAGGTCTCGTTGCCGTCTGCTACGGTGAACGCCTGCAATGCCAGGCATCCCTCAAAGGCGAAGTCGTCGATCTTTTCCACACTTGCCGGGATGGAGATTGTTTCGAGCATATTGCAGCCCTGGAAGGCATAGCTGTGGATGAGCGTCACGGAATCCGGGATGGTGACGGTCTCCAGCTGGGTGCAGCCGTCGAAGCAGTTCTCCGCAAGCGCTGTGACGGTATGACCGTCGATCGTCTCCGGGATGTCGGCATGAACGAGTGCTGTGTCCTCGCATTTCAGGGAGGCGGTGCCGTCATCGAGCAGCGTGTAGGAATAGGTCTCCGCCGCCGCACAAGGGAGCAGCGTCACGGGCATGGCGGCGAGCAGAATACCGGCTGCGATGCCGCATAGTTTTGATATATCCATAATTTTTTCCTTTATCAGTTCAATTCATACTTTTTCCGTGCCTGTCTTTGCATGATGATAATACCGACTGTAATGAGGATGACCAGTCCTACAACGCACAGGATAATGATGACAAATACGCTTCGCTGAGTGACGCCGCCGGTGCATTTGATGCTGTTGTTCACGCAGTAGGTGAAGGCTTCGGTGCCGTTTTCGGCATCGACCTCGAAGCCGGGCAGGCGGCTCGGCTGGTCGCCGTCGCTGTAGTAGTAGCCGAGCGCATAGTCACCGATCTGCGTCACATTTGCCGAAACACGGATCGTTTTGAGCAGCGGGCAGTTGAAAAAGGCATAGTTCCGGATCGCTGTGACCGTCTCCGGGATCTCGATCTCTTTCAGCGCCATGCAGGCATAGAAGCAGCCTTCGCCGATCTCCTCTAAGTTCTGCGGGAGCTTCACGCTTTCGAGGGAGGTGCAGTTGCCGAAAACGGAGCCTTCCAGCACGGTGATGCTGTCGGGCACCTCTGCGGTTTTCAGGGAGGTGCAGTAGTAGAAGGCATCTCTGCCGAGCTCGGTGATATGCTGCATATCAATTGCTTCTAAATAGGTATTGCCGATGAAGGCATAGTCCTCGATGCGGGTGCAGCCGTCCGGGATCGCATACTGGGTATCGGTCTTCTGGCTGGGGTAGAGGATGAGCGTTGTCCCGTCGATGTCGAACAGGATGCCGTCTTCGTCCTTGTAATGCGTGTTCCCGTCTGCGACCTGTACGCCCGTGAGCGCAGAGCAGCCCTCGAAGGCAAAGTCGCCGATCTCCCCGGTATTTGCCGGGATCTGAAGATCCTCCATAGCGGAGCAGTTGTAGAACGCCTTCATGCCGATCTTCTGCACATTCTGCGGGATGTTGACCTCCGTCAATGCGGTGCAGCCGTAGAAGGAATAGTCGTCGATGACGGTGATCGTGTCCGGGAGCTTCACGGCGGTCAGGTTCGTGCAGCTGTTGAAGCAATCGACCTCGATCATCGTCACGGTCAGACCGTTGATCTTCTCCGGGACCTCGATCTTTCCGGCGGTCTCCTTATCGAGCAGCGTCACGGAAACGACACCATCACCGTAGTCATTGTAGGACCAGGTGTCATCCTCGCCGTATTCCGCATGTCCGGGCAGCAGCGGCATCACAGGCAGCAGCAATGCGCCTGCAAGCAGCGCTGCAAAGGCTTTCAGGTGCTTTTTCATGCTTCTTCATCCTTCTCGGGCTCGGCGGGTGTTTCATCGTCTGATTTTTCCACAGATTCTGCGTCCTCTGTGGAATTCTCCTCAGAAGCTGCCTTTTCTTCGTCAGCAGTTTCCTCCGGCTCGGTCTCATTTTTCTTCGGCTTCTTGGCAAATGCGATCAGCAGCACGATGGCAAGTGCGATCGCAACGCCGCCGCCGATGCCTAAAATGAGCTGGAGCCGCTTGTTGCCGAACAGACCTGCGCCGATCTTGTCCTCGACCTTGACAGGGTTGCCGTTCTCGTCGGTCTCGGTGACAACAGAGCTGCTGTCAGAGTCCGCTGCATCGGTCTCTGCCGGCTCGGTCTCCTCGGTGTAGAGCTTGCCGCCGCCGAGCTCGTAGGGGATACAGGCATCCTCGACCGCGATGAAGTTGAAGCTGTTCTTGTAGTCATTATCCGCATCCTCGGCAATGGCATACATGTATGCCTCTGTGCCGGGCTGACCGTAGATCGTGAAGTCGTGGATGGCTTTCATATCGCCGTCATAGCCGAAGGCACAGTAGGAGATGCTCTCCACATAGGGTGGTATGGTGATGCAGGACAGACCTGTCCCGCAGAAGGCGTACTGACCGACCGTTTTGAGCGTATCGGGGAGCGTGACCTGTTTCAGCGCCGTGTCATAGGCAAAGGCGGCATGGGAGATCTCCTCGGTGCCGCTGTGGAACGTCACACTGTTCAGAGCGGTGCAGTAGGAGAAGGCATAGTCCTCGATCAGGATAACGGAACCGGGGATGTCCACCGTTTCGAGGGTGTCGGAATGACCGAATGTCCATCTGCCGAGGTACTGCACACCCTCCGGGATCGAGAGGTCTTTCAGATGCCGGGTGAAGCCGAAGGCGCCGGAGGTCACTTCCTCTACGCCGTCCGGGATGGTGTAGCTCTCGTCCGGCTTGGATGCGGGGTAGGCGACCAGGAGCTTGCCGTCATCGGCAAAGAGAACGTCATTTTCCACATAGAGATAGGGATTGCCCTCCTCCACGGTGAAGGTCGTCAGGGCATCGCAGTCGAAAAATACATGAACGCCGACATCCGTGACGGAGGCGGGGATCGTGACGGCTGTGATGCCTGTACAGCTCATGAAGCAG
Source organism: Oscillospiraceae bacterium (assembly GCA_024684395.1). Lineage (GTDB taxonomy): Bacteria > Bacillota > Clostridia > Oscillospirales > Ruminococcaceae > UBA3855. The sequence goes on along the minus strand of JAIKWY010000044.1, from coordinate 136,134 downwards.
CCCTTGCCGAGGGTCGTTACAGGGTGCCCCTCGATCTCGGACGGGATCGTCAGCTCGCCTTCATAGCTCTCAGCCGGGATGAAATGATCGAGCGTCACATTGCCTTCTGCATCAATGGTATATTCATAGTCCGCAGTGGAGCCTTCGATCTCCTCTTCGGATGCTTCGGGTGCCGGCTCCTCATCGGCATACACTGTCAACGGTGCAGACAGCAGCAGCGCCGCAGCAGCCAGTACTGCATAAAACTTCATACTGTTTCCTTCCTTCCGGGTAAAAATACGCTTTATGGGCGATCGTGCGTGTTCATTGAATCATTATACCATATTGCTTGAAGAATTGCAAGTGTTCCGCAAAGTTTCATGAAGCTGACACATCCGTATCACGAAAAGTACCTCCGGAAGGGGGGCGTGAGGGGGCATTTCCGGTTTTATACAACATGCATAATTTTCAGCTTTTAACAATTCCACATTTATAGTATGTTGAAAACTTTTCTTTAAGGCACTTGCTTTTTAAAGCAGAATGTGATACAATATAATTAAGTAAGAATCTAATGGAGGTCATCATATGAATTCGTTTGAAGAAGTGTTTGAACAGGTCAAGCGTTACATGACAGAAAACGGTATGGTCGCCGAAGCCGCTATGACGACCTGGATCAATACCCTCATCCCTGTCAAGCTCGACGGACAGGATGCTGTGTTCCAGGTGGATACTGATTTCCAGCAGGGTATCATCCAGACCCACTATAAGGCAAAGATCGAAAAAGTGCTCGAAGAGATCATGGGGTTCCCGGTGAATCTCGTTGTCAATGTGCAGCCGCCCGCCAAGGACGAGGAGCCTGTGCTGCATGTGCCGGATCCCAAGGAGCTCGAGGAAAAGCACGCAGAGCTCCAGAAAAGCTATGAGTTCGCCGAGTATGACTATACCTTCGATACCTTCATCGTCGGCAGATCCAATGAGTTCGCCTTCGCAGCGTGCAAGGCGGTCGCCACCGATGCAGGCAATCCGAGAAGCGATGCCGATGCCAAGAAGCTCCAGGCAAATCCGCTCTTCATCTACGGTCCGTCCGGTCTTGGCAAGACACACCTCGTGACTGCCATCAAGCAGGAGATCGAGAAGAATTTCCCGGATATCAACGTCATCTATGTCACCGGCGAGACCTTCGGCAATGAGCTGATCAAAGCCATCGACAAGAGAGATACCTCCGTTTTCCACGACAAGTACAGAAATGCGGACGTGCTCATCGTCGATGATATCCAGTTCTTCTCCGGCAAGGAACGTATGCAGGAGGAGTTCTTCCATACCTTCAACAAGCTGCACTCCGAGGGCAAGCAGATCGTCATCACATCCGATAAGCCGCCCCGTGACCTCAAAACGCTGGAGGAGCGTATCCGCAACCGCTTTGAGTGGGGTCTGATCGCTGACATCAGCACACCGGACTTTGAGACCCGCTTCGCCATCATCCGCCGCAAGGCAGAGCTCCTGGATCTCAAGATCCCGGATGAGGTGGTGGAGTTCATCGCAGGCCGCCTCAAGACCAATATCCGCCAGCTCGAGGGCGCTGTCAAGAAGCTCAAGGCGCTCAAGATGCTCGCCAACAGCTCGCCGACGATCTCGATGGCACAGAGCGTCATCCGGGACATCCTGACCGATGACCAGCCCATCCCGATCACGGTGGAGAATATCATCGCCGAGGTCGCTACTGTTTACGGCATCACCCCGGAGGAGATCCGTTCGAGCAAGCGTACCTCCCAGATCTCCATTGCCCGTAAAGTCGCTGCGTATGTCGTGCGTGAGGTGACGGGCATGTCGCTGGCTGCCATCGGTGCAGAGTTCGGCGGCAGAGACCATTCGACCATCGTCTATGCCATCAACACGGTCAACGATGCGCTGAAGAAGGATGAGAACCTGAAAACGCTCGTGGATGACATCATCAAGGACATCCGTGAAAAGAATCCGCAGCCGGTCAATAACTAAACTGTCTTTTCCACAGTGTGGTTGAAAACATTGTGTGAAAAAGTGCAGAGGAACAGATTTCCAACTGTTCTCAACCTACTTTTCAACACTCCGTTGAAAAGTAGGTTGAGAGATTTTATCCGTGTCTCCGTGATTTCAAAGACATGAAACGACAAATTCCACTTTTTCTTCAGGGGGTGGATTTCACAGTTCCACCGTTGTGAAAAATCGGAGATCGGTTCTCCACAAAATTTTCAAGAAGTTTTTCTTTTTCACTCCACAATCTTTCCACTTTTTAACCTGCAAAAATCGACAAACGGTTTTTACCACATTTCCACTTTTTCTCCCGGAAGAGGTTGTGAAATGAAAATCCCCTGAATCACGCTTGTTTGGAGTCGTTTCCACACTTTCAAGATCCCCTACTATAACTACTATTTTCTTTTAATAGATTGATTGATTTAGTGCTTCCGCAATTCTTTCCCGTACTGTTAATTTCCACATTCTGAAAAAAGATGCGGGTGCAGCCTGCCGAACACCGGAAGCCAATTAAGGAGTTGACATACATGCAGTTTACCTGTAACCGTAATGAGATCTGCAATGCGATCTCTCACGTCATGAAGGGCGTGTCTGTAAAATCCACCATCCCTGCACTGGAGGGCATCTGTCTCCAGATGGAGGAGAATGCTGTTGTTCTCACGGGCTATGACCTCGAGATAGGTGTGCGTACCCGCATCGCTGCGGAGTGCCATGACAATTTCACCTGTGTGCTCGGTGCCAGACTGTTCAATGAGATGACCCGCCGCATGACCGGTGAGACCATCACCTTTGAGATCGACGAGAATCTGAATGTCAGAATGTCGAGCAACGATACCAGATGCGCTATCTCTGCGATGAGTGCGGAGGAATTTCCGGCACTGCCTGTCGTGGAATCCACGACAAAGAGCGCTGTTCCTCAGCCGCTGCTGCGGTCGATGATCCAGCAGTCGAGCTTTGCGGCATCTGTGAAAGAGGATAAGCCGATTTTGACAGGTCTGCTGTTTGAGTCGGAAAATTCCACCTTCTACGTGGTCGCAATGGACCGCTACCGCCTCGCTATGCGGCAGGAGCTCGTCAGCGAGCTGAGTGCGTTCCGCTTTGTGGTGCCGAAGAAGGCGCTTTCCGAGCTGATCGGCATGATGAAGGACGATGCCGAGACACCGTGTGAGTTCTCCACCAACGGCAAGCACATCGTCTTTTCTGTCAACGGCTTTGAGCTGTTCGCAAGACTGCTCGAAGGACAGTTCCATAACTTCCGCAGCAGCATCCCGACCGACGAAAAGACCACGGTCGTGCTCAATACCAAGGACATCATCGCCTGTGCAGAGCGCTGTGCACTGTTCATCAACGACAAGAACAAGGCGCCCATGCGCTGTGTGTTCGGGGACGGCGCTATGGAGATCTCCTGCAAGACCGCTGTCGGCGAGATCCATGACAAGATCCCGGCAGACATCAGCGGCGAGCCGGTGACGATCGGTTTCTCCAACAAGTACCTCCTCGAAGCGCTCCGTGCCTGCGAGTGTGACAAGATCACGCTCCATATGAGCGGCAGCAACAAGGTCATCAAGATCACACCGCCCGAGGGCGAGAGCTTCGTTTACCTCATCATGCCGATCCAGCTGAAGAACTGAGCGGCGGGGAGAATGCTATGAAAACAGAGAAAGTAAAGATCAGGACAGAATTTATCAAGCTCGACCAGCTTCTGAAATTTGCGGGGCTCTGCGATACGGGCGGCTTTGCCAAGGAGCTCGTGCAGCAGGGCGCTGTCAGGGTCAACGGCGAGGTCTGCACGATGCGGGGCAAGAAGATCCGCCCGGGCGATGTCGTTGAAGTCGATCAGTATCGGGTAGAGGTCGAGTGAATGTATGTCACTTCGTTTGCGGCTGACGGCTTCCGCAACCTGCATGGGGTGCGGTTCGAGCCGGATCCGCATTACAATATCATCACAGGCGATAATGCCCAGGGCAAGACGAATCTGCTCGATGCCATCTGGCTGATGACCGGGTGCAGGAGCTTTCACGGCGCCAAGGAGCGGCATTATCTGGGCTTCGATGCCGATTTTTTCCAGTGTGATATGAAATTCCACGACGGCAGACGGGAACAGCGCATTGCGTACAGCCTCGAACGGGGCGTGCAGAAGAAGCGCAAGATCACCATCAACGGCGTGGATACCAACAAGACCGGCGGGCTGTTCGAGGCGTTCCATTGTGTGGCGTTTTCGCCGTCCGATGTGGAATTGGTGAACGGCGCACCGGACAAGCGGCGTTCCTTCGTGGATCTCTGTGCCTGTCAGCTGCATCCGAACAGTATGCAGTATGTGAGCCGTGCTTCGCTTTTGTTATCGCAGCGGAATGCCGGGATCCAGAATGCCCACAAGGGCAGGATCCGCCGGCAGGATGTCACGCTCTGGGATGCGCAGCTGGCACAGACGGGGGCGTGGATCTCTTGTATGCGGGCGGCGTATATCCGCAGCATGGCACCGCTCTGCAAAAAGCTTTACGGGATCATGACCGGGGGCAGCGAGCAGCTCGAGGTGGCGTATAAAAGCGCCATTTACGGCGACATAGAGCTGCCGGAGAAGCCGACACAGGAGCTCGTGGCGCTTTATCAGGAGCGGCTGGCGGCGCATGTGGAGGAGGATCTGCGGCTCGGGTATACGAGCCGGGGCATCCAGCGGGATGACCTGCTGCTGAACATCGACGGGAATCCCGTTCAGACATTCGGTTCACAGGGGCAGCGCAAGAGCACTGCCATCGTGCTGAAACTGGCACAGGCATATCTCTACAACGAGAAAATGCAGCGGTCTCCGGTCGTTCTGCTCGACGATGTGATGGGCGAGCTCGACGAGCGGCGGCAGCGGTTGATCTATGAGATGGTGGAGGACATGCAGGTGTTCATCACGCTGTGCAATCCTTCTTCACTCTGTCTGGAGAAAAAGGGGAAAACCTTCCGGATGCGTGCCGGAGTTTTGACCGAAGAAGCCTGATAAAGTACTGATTTATTCATAAATCAGTACAGGGGGTTTGGGGCGCAGCCCCACGAATAGCCCTTTTCTATCCCCGAAGCACTGTGTTAACAATTGAAGCAGTGTTTCCCTGAATTGTTGAAAACTCTGTGGAAAGAGTGGAAAACCGATCTGAGATCACGTAAAATCATCCTTTTTCGACCCTGCGTTTTCCCCAACATTGTGGAAAACATGGTTGAAACTAAAATTATTTTTCAACATACCACCGGAAAGCCCCATGTATGGAGCATACCGGAGCGGCATTGCCGCAGAGGAGAGTGAGATCATGGAAGAAGAACGCTATGATGCGGAACAGATACAGGTGCTTGAAGGTCTTGACCCGGTGCGGAAGCGCCCGGGCATGTATATCGGATCGACCAGTATCGACGGTCTGCACCATCTGGTCTATGAGATCGTGGACAATGCGATCGACGAGGCGCTGGCGGGCTATTGTACCGAGATCACGGTAGAGATCCTGCCGGGTGACATCATCCGTGTGTCCGATAACGGTCGTGGTATCCCGACGGGCATCCATCCGACCGAGGGCATTTCGGCAGCGACGGTCGTGTATACCGTGCTCCATGCCGGCGGTAAGTTCGGCGGCGGCGGCTATAAGGTCTCCGGCGGTCTGCACGGCGTGGGCGCATCGGTCGTGAATGCGCTGTCCGAGTGGCTGGAGATCAACGTCAAGGACGGAAAGCACGAGCATTTCCAGCATTTTGACCGGGGCGAGTACAAGGAACCGCTGAAGATCATCGGCGATACCGACAAGACCGGTACGACCGTCACCTTCAAGGCGGATGACCAGATCTTTGAAACGACGCATTATGACTATGAGGTTCTGCTCAAGCGTATGCGGGAGCAGGCGTTCCTGAATGCGGGCATCCGTATCACCATTTCGGATACCCGTGACGCTGCGGAGCCGCAGTCGGAGACGCTGCACTATGAGGGCGGTATCCGGCAGTTTGTGGAGCATATCCACCGGGTCAAGGGCTATGAGTCCCTTGGCGATGTGATCTATGTCTCCGGCAAGGACGGCGATTCCTTTGCGGAGATCGCCATGCAGTACAATGACAGCTATAACGAAGTGATCCTTTCCTTTGCCAACAACATCCACACCAAGGACGGCGGCAGCCATGAGAACGGCTTCAAGAATGCGCTGACCAAGGTCGTGAATGACTATGGCAAGCGCTTCGGCATCCTCAAAGACAATGAGAAGCTCTCCGGCGATGATGTCCGGGAGGGTCTGACGGCGATCGTTTCCGTCAAGCTGACGGAGTGCGAATTTGAGGGACAGACCAAGGGACGCCTCGGCAATCCGCAGGTGCGTCCTTTCGTGGAGAAGCTCATGCAGGAGAAGCTCATGAGCTATTTCGAGATGAATCCTGCCGTTGCACGGGCGATCTTAGACAAGTGCCTTGCTGCACGGCGTGCCCGTGAGGCGGCAAAGAATGCCCGTGAGACAGCCCGCCGCAAGACGGCAATGGGCAGCGCTTCGCTTCCCGGCAAGCTCGCCGACTGCTCGGAGCACGGCGTGGAGGGAACCGAGATCTATATCGTCGAGGGTGATTCCGCCGGCGGTTCTGCCAAGGGCGGCAGAGACAGAAAGTATCAGGCGATCCTCCCGCTCTGGGGCAAGATGCTCAACGTGGAGAAAGCCCGTATCGACCTTGTGTATGGCAATGAGAAGCTCATGCCGGTGGTGACGGCGCTCGGTACCGGCATCGGCGAGGACTTCGACATCTCCAAGCTGCGTTACGAAAAGGTCATCATCATGGCGGATGCCGACGTGGACGGATGCCATATCCGGACACTGCTGCTGACCTTCTTCTTCCGCTATATGAAGCCGCTGATCGAGAACGGCAACGTCTATATCGCACAGCCGCCGCTGTTCAAGGTCGAGCGTGATACCAAGACAAAGAAATACCAGCAGATCCGCTATGCCTTCTCGGATGAGGAGCGTGACCGCTATATCGATGAGCTGAAAGAAGAGGACGGCAAGTCCTTCAAGCTGCTTGTACAGCGGTATAAGGGTCTTGGTGAGATGGATTCCGAGCAGCTCTGGGAGACGACCATGAATCCGGAGACCAGAACGATCCTCCGTGTGAAGATGGAGGATGCTGTCAAGGCGGACGAGGTCATCACCATCCTGATGGGTGACAAGGTCATGCCGAGAAAGGAATACATCGAGAAATATGCGAGAACGGTCTCCAATCTCGACATCTGAGGAGTGAATACATGGCAGAGACAACTACAGACGGAATGCTCATGGAAAAGCAGTACAAGATCCCGTTTGAGATGTTCCGGGAGGCGTTCATCGCCTTTCAGAAGCGGTTCGTCTATCCGAGGACGTATCTGGTCATGGGGCTGCTGTTCTTAGTATGCGGCATCTATGCCTGGTTCATCGTCAACGGCGGGGAAAATGCCAACCGGACGCTGTACTGCATGATCATCCTGTTCTGTCTGATCATGATGTTCTTCCAGTGGTTCACGCCGCTGAAAGCAAGACGCACGCTCATGGAGGGCGTGAAGGAGATCGAGGACGATGCATACCGGATCCGGATCTTCCCGGAATACCTCGAGATCGGCACGATCCTCCCGCCGGAGGGCGAGGATACCGCCGGGGCGGATGCGCTCTTTGATGATGCGCCGGAGGAAAATTTCTCCGGGACACGCATCCACTATAACAAGGGGATGCATGTGGAGGAATATGCGGCGTTTTTCCTGATCTATCAGCAGAAATCCATGATCTATGTCCTTCCGAAATCCGCTTTTTCCGGCGAGGAGCTGGAGATCCTGCGGGTGCATTTCAGCAAGAGGCTTGATAAAAATTTTAGATCGCATCAAAAATAGATGGGGTGAAAACATTGAGTAACGAAATCAACAACGAGACCCAGGATACAGCGGAAAAGCCGCAGCCGAAGGTCATTCCGGTCGATGTGGCGGATGAGATGCATGACTCCTTTCTTGCCTATGCCATGTCGGTCATCATCTCCCGTGCGCTGCCGGATGTGCGTGACGGTCTGAAACCGGTACACCGCCGTATCATCTACACCATGCATGAGAACGGTCTGACGCCGGATCAGCCCTATCGTAAGTGCGCTGATACCGTCGGTGCCGTGCTGGGTCGCTATCATCCGCACGGTGACGCTTCTGTGTATGATGCGCTGGTGCGTCTGGCACAGGACTTTTCTCTCCGGTATCCGCTTGTGGACGGTCACGGAAACTTCGGTTCCATCGACGGCGACCCGCCTGCTGCTTACCGTTATACCGAGGCAAAGATGGCGAAGCTCTCGCTCGAAATGGTCTCCGACATCAACAAGGACACAGTGGACTGGGGCAGCAACTATGACGATCGTCTGAAAGAACCTGTGGTGCTCCCCTCCCGCTATCCGAACCTGCTGGTCAACGGCTCTGTCGGCATCGCTGTCGGCATGGCGACCAATATCCCGACGCATAACCTGGGCGAGGTCATCGACGGTCTGGATCTGCTCATCAAGGACCCGGACTGCACGCTTGACGATCTGATGGAATGCATCCAGGGTCCGGACTTTCCGACGGGCGGCATCATCATGGGCAAATCGGGCATCCGGGCTGCTTACGGCACGGGTCGTGGCAAGATCCTTGTCCGGGCAAAGACCTCCTTTGAGGAGATCAAGGGCAAGCAGCACATCATTGTACACGAGATCCCGTACATGGTGAACAAGACCCGTCTTGTCAAGCATATTGCCGAGCTCATCAACGAAAAGCGCATCGAGGGTGCGACCTTCGTGCGGGATGAATCCGGCAGAGACGGTATGCGCATCGTCATCGGACTGCGCAAGGATGCCATCCCGGATATTGTGCTCAACAAGCTGTTCAGCTACACGCAGCTGCAGGATACATGCAGCGTGAATATGCTCGTTTTAGCGGACGGCACGCCCAAGGTGCTGACGCTGAAACAGGTACTCGAACACTATCTCGAATTTCAGGTCGATGTCATCACACGGCGCACGAAGTATGACCTGAACAAGGCGCTGAGCCGTGCGCATCTGCTGCAGGGCTTCATGCTGGCGGCGGATTATATCGACGAAGTTATCGCTATCTTACGTTCTTCTTCGAGCATTCCGGAGGGCAAGGAACGCCTGATGGAGCGCTTCAAGGACATTGATATGAATGCGCTGCTCGAACGGGCGCAGTATGACATGTCGAAGCTGAATCTGCCGCATACCATCGGACTTTCCGAGGAGCAGGCGGAGGCGATCGTGCAGATGCGTCTCGGTGCTCTGACAGGTCTGGAGCGTCAGAAGATCATGGACGAGCTGTATGGGCTCTGTGAGAAGATCACCGAGTTTGAGAACATCCTCTCGGACAAGCAGAAGGTCTATGAGGTCATCTCCAAGGAACTCGGGGAGATCCGCAGAAAGTTCGCAGACAAGCGCCGCACGGAGATCACGGCGATCTCCGGTGAGCTCGACATTGAAGAGCTGATCGAGGTCGAGGACTGCGTTGTCACCTATACCGACAAGGGCTATGTGAAGCGCATTGCGCTCGATGAGTACAAGACCCAGCGCAGAGGCGGCAGGGGCGTACAGGGCATGAAACAGCGTGAGGAGGATTTTGTCTCCGAGATGTTCATCTGCTCGACGCATGACAATATCCTGTTCATCACCAACAAGGGCTACATGTACAAGCTCAAGTGTTATGAGATCCCGGACGGCTCGAAGGCTTCGAGAGGGTTTCACTTTGCCAACCTGCTGAATCTCCAGGAGGGCGAGCAGATCTCTGCGATGCTCAAATGCCGTACCTTCGATACGGATGACTATGTGGTCATGGTCACGAAGCAGGGCAAGATCAAGCGTACCCCGCTGACGGCTTACCGGAATATCAACAAGCGTGGCATCATTGCCATCAACCTGAATGAGGGCGACGAGATCGCCGGCGTGCGCATGACGGACGGCGAGGCACAGCTCATTGTAGCCACAAAGCTCGGCATGACGCTCCGGATGGAGGAGACCTGCATCCGGCCGCAGTCCAGAAATGCCGGCGGTGTGCGTGCCATCCGGCTGCGTGAAGGGGACGAGGTCATCTCGATGGCAAGAGTCCGCAGCAATGCGACGGTGCTGACCGTCACGACCAAGGGCTACGGCAAGCGCTGCGGTCTGGAGGAATATCGCATCCAGGGCAGAGGCGGCTATGGTCTGCGGAATTATAAGACCGACGATACAAGAGGTACCGTCTGCGGCATCAAGGTCGTGGACGAGGAGGATGATATCATCCTGATCTCCACCGAGGGCATCATCATCCGCATTTTAGCGAGCGACATCCGTGTCATGGGCAGAACGGCAAAGGGTGTTCGTGTGATGAAGGTCTCCGAGGGGAACGAGGTCGTTGCATTTACCAGAGCAGAGCATGACAGCACTGCCGAAACGGCTGAGGTCGAGCAGATCTCGGATGATGAAGCCGCTGCTCAGAATGAGGAGCCGGATGAGATCATGCCGGAGGTAGAGCCGGACGACGACGAGGAGTAAGCATTTTTGAAAAGAGGGAGGTTCCTGCCTCCCTCTTTTGTGTAGAAAGGAGCAGCTATGCAGGTACGTCATGATACGGTGCAGATGTCCGGCATCCGGAAGGGATACCGGCTGATCCATCTGTCGGATATCCATTTCAGCCGCTTTACGTCCCATGCGCAGAACCAGATGTGCATCAGCAGGATCCTCAGAAGGTGCAGAACGATGTGGAATGTCAGCGCTGTCTGCATCACGGGGGATCTGGTCTCCCGGAAATGGAACGAACATACGCTGCCGGATGCCATGCAGCTGGTACGTGAGCTGCGGAAGATCGCTCCGGTGATCCTGTCGCTCGGGAACCATGAAACGGATCTGCCGGTGCAGCAGCGCAGGGAATTTGTCAGGGCGATGCAGGAGAGCGGTGCGGTCATCCTCCACAACCGGAGCGTCCGGCTCGGGGAGCTGTATCTCACGGGGCTGACGCTGCCGGGGCATGTGTTCCGGAATATCAGGGGCGGGTACACGGATCTTTCCACCATTACACAGGATATGGTGGAAAACACTCTCGGCGGCTGTGAGGGACATCCACATGTGCTGCTGGCGCATTCGCCGCTCGGGCTTTCGGCATATGGCAAATGGGGCGCAGATGTGATCCTTTCGGGGCATATCCACGGGGGGATCGTGCGCATTCGGGAGCAGGGCATTTTGTCGCCGGAGCGGCTTTTTTTTCCGCATTTTACAAAGGGGATGTATACCGATGCGGAGACGGGCGCACGCATGGAGCTGACGTCCGGCATAGGGAAGCTCCGGTTCAACAATCCGGCGGAGATCGTTTGTGTGGATCTGATGCCGGAAAAGAGGTGAAAACTATGGAATTTCGGATGCAGCTCCCGGCAGCCATTGCCGGTATGACAGAGCGGCTGCATGAACATGGCTATGCGGCTTACTTAGTGGGCGGCTGTGTGCGGGATGCGCTCATCGGCTTGGAGCCGCATGACTACGACATCACGACGGATGCCACGCCGGACGAGATCATTGCGGTGTTCGGCGAGAAGTGCTGTACCTATTACGGGAAGGCATTCGGGACGGTCTGCGTGAAGCAGAACGGCGGAACTGCCGAGATCACGACCTTCCGGACGGAGGGTTCCTATTCCGATGCACGGCATCCGGACACAGTGGCATTCTCCAGGCATGTCGAAGATGACCTGTCACGGCGGGATTTTACCTGCAATGCCATTGCCTATGATCCACGGACGGGGCTGCTGGATCCTTACCACGGGGCGGAGGATCTGGAAAACGGCATCCTGCGGGCGGTCGGCGTGCCGGCGGACAGATTCCGGGAGGATGCGCTGCGGATCCTGCGGGGAATGCGGTTCTATGCCCGGTTCGGGCTCGTGCCGGAGCCGGAGACGGAGCAGGCGATGCGGGAGGGTGCGCCCGGGCTGGAAAAGATCTCGGTGGAGCGCATTTTCACGGAGCTCTGCGGGATGGTGATGGGGGAGCATATCACCGAGGTACTGGAGATATTCCCGGAGATCCTGGCGGTGCGCATCCCGGAGATCACGCCCTGCATCGGGTTTGACCAGTGCAGTAAATGGCATGACTTCACGGTGTGGGAGCACATTGCCCGGACAGTCGGGAATGCGGCGCCGGATCTGACGGTGCGCATTGCCATGCTGCTGCATGACATTGCAAAGCCGGATTGCTTCACGATAGACTACAAGGGCGGGCATTTCAAGGGACATGCGGCGCTTGGTGCAAAGAAGGCGGATGTCATCTTGCAGCGGCTGCGCTGTGACAACAAGATGCGGGAGACGGTGGTGCAGCTCATCTACTGGCACCGGATGACCCCGAAGACGATGCCACAGGTGCGGCGTTTGCTGGGGACGATGGGCGAGGAGGTGTTCCGGCAGTATTTAGCGGTGCTCGATGCTGACCGGATCTCGAAGAAGATCATGACCTCGCAGTCCCGGCAGCGCATCGACTATGCGGAGGCGCTGTTTGCGGAGTGTCTCGAAAAGAAGCTCTGCTGCACTGTCAAGGAGCTTGCCATCAGCGGCAATGACCTGAAGCTGCTCGGGTATGAGGGGCGTGAGATCGGGAAAATGCTCGATGTGCTGCTCGATCTGGTCATTGATGAGGAGCTGCCGAATACCAAGGAGGCGCTGATCGGGTATGCGGCGCCGGTTTGTGGGGAGTAGGGCTGTCATGGATCTGGATACATTGGCGAGATTTATCAGAAGGCAAAATGTCGCTTTTATCTGCTCAGTGGATGAAGAGGGGTTCCCGAATGTCAAGGCGATGCTAAAACCGAGAAAGACCGAGGGACTGCGGGTATTCTACTTCTCCACCAATACCTCCTCCATGCGGGTCGGGCAGTTCCGGCGGGATCCGCACGCCTGTATCTATTTCTACCACAAGGGGCTTTTCCGCTATACGGGCGTGATGCTGAAGGGCACGATGGAGGTGCTGACCGATCAGGCGTCGAAGGATATGATCTGGCGCAGGGGCGACACGATGTTCTACAAAGCCGGCGTGACGGATCCGGATTACTGCGTGCTGCGGTTCACGGCGGTCAGCGGGCGGTATTACTGCGATCTGAGGACGGAGAGTTTTCGGATATCAGAATAGAAAAACTACAGGGGGCACTTATGAAATTCCATACATTTGGCAGCAATACGGAGCGGGCTATCGTTCTGATCCACGGGATGCTGGATCCGTGGCAGATGTGGCAGACGGCTATTGATGCCTTTTCGGGGGACTACTATGTGATCGTGCCGGAGCTCGATGCCCACACGGAGGACGAGGTGAGCCGGTTTGTAGCGGTCGAGGACGAAGCGGCGCAGATCCGGCAGTTTCTGCTGGAAAATTGCGGCGGCAGCGTCTATGCCATCTGCGGCTTGTCGATGGGCGGAAGGATCGCTGCAAGTCTTGCGCCGCTGCTGCCGATGCCGAAGCTGATGATCGGCATCATGAAGAAAAGCTATGGCACGATCATCCGGAAGTCGAAACAGCGTGATCCCAAAACGCTGGAAAATGCCAAAAGGGATTTTCTGCCGGAGGCGCTGATACCGGATTTCCTCAAAGTGGCGGATCATATGGAGGAGGGATCCATCTCCAATATGCTGGACAGCATTTTCAGCGGGTATGACTTCCGGCAGCTTCCTTGCAGGATCCTGTTTCTGCACGGGACAAAGGGCAATGAGTCTGTCTCGAAGAAGGCTGCTGTCAAAATGAAAGCCGTCAATCCGCAGACGGAGATCCGCTGCTTCAAAGGCTATGCCCATGCGCAGCTTGCCAGCTTTGAGGCGGAGAAGTGGGTCGATGAAGTCAAGGGGTTTTTGGAGCAGGAGTAATTAGTTTAAAAAGGGGTGCAGGGCGGAATACCGCTGCTGCACCTGTTTTTTCTTTCATTTGATTTTTGTGTTACACCAAAAAGCGGGTGCAGGGGCGCAGCCCCTGCGAATATACTCCCCTCCTTGGGGAGGGGGTTGGGGGTGGGGGAAAAAGGATGCTTTTTCTATATGCTGAGCTTGCATAATAGATTACCGTGAAACTTCCTGTTTTTACTTGACATAATCTGCAAAATAGGGTATAATAATACTGTATTGCTATATCCGGTCAGGGGTACCGGAAATGCTATTTTCCAGAAAAGAGGGAATTTGATATGAAAAAAGTTGTGATCATCGGCGCAGGCCCTGCCGGTCTGACTGCCGGATTTGAGCTGCTGAAAAAAGCTCCGGAGGAATACAGCGTTACGATCTATGAGGAATCGAACGCCATCGGCGGTATCTCCCGTACTGTCAAGTACAAGGGTAACCGCATGGACATCGGCGGTCACCGCTTCTTCTCCAAGGATAAGGAGGTCATGAAGTGGTGGATGGATATGATGCCGCTCCAGGGCAAGCCGTCCTTCGATGACATCGTGCTCGGCAGAGAGAAGACCCTTGCAGAAGAGGGTCCCGATCCGGAGACCACCGATCGTGTCATGCTCGTGAGAAACCGTGTGTCCCGTATCTACTACAAGAAGAAATTCTTTGATTATCCGGTATCGCTCAAGTGGAATACCCTCAAGAATATGGGCTTTGCTACGACGGTGGATGTTGGTGTCAGCTATGTCAGCTCCACAGTCTCCAAGCTGCCGGAGGATTCCCTCGAAAACTTCTATATCAACCGTTTCGGTCGCACCCTGTACTCCATGTTCTTTGAGGGCTATACCGAGAAGCTCTGGGGCCGTCATCCCCGTGAAATCTCCGCAGACTGGGGCGCTCAGCGTGTCAAAGGTCTGAGTGTCGTTGCCATCCTGAAGGATATGTTCGGCAAGGTGACGGGCATCAAGGGCGACAAGGTGGAGACCTCCCTCATCGAGGAGTTCTACTATCCGAAGTACGGTCCGGGTCAGCTCTGGGAGACCACTGCTGACGAGATCCGCAAGATGGGCGGCGAGATCGTGATGAATGCCAAGGTCGTTCGTGTCAACACCAACGGCGAGGACACCGTGGAGAGCATCGTGATCGACCAGAACGGCGTTGAGACCACTGTTGAGGGCGACATCTTCTTCTCCTCCATGCCGGTCAAGGATCTGGTGGAGGCAATGAACGATGTACCGGAGGAGGAGCTGCGCATTGCATCCGGGCTGCCGTACCGTGACTTTGTGACCATCGGTCTGCTGCTCGACAAGCTCCAGCTCAAGAACGAGACCGACATCCGCACACTCGGCAACATCGTGCCGGACTGCTGGATCTATGTACAGGATACCGGCGTGAAGATGGGCCGTATCCAGGTATTCAACAACTGGTCGCCCTACATGGTATCCGAGCCGGAGACTAAGGTATGGGTAGGTCTGGAGTACTTCTGCAAGGAAGGCGACAAGTTCTGGAACCTCTCCGACCGTGACTGCATCATGTTCGGTACCGGTGAGCTCGTGAGAATGGGCATCATCGCTCCGACGGCGACCATCTATGCGGCGCATCGTGAGAAGGTCAAGAAGGCGTATCCGGCTTACTTCGACACCTACAGCGAGATCGACAAGGTGGTCGAGTATCTGAGCAAGTTCGGCAATCTGTGGTGCGTCGGCAGAAACGGTCAGCACCGCTATAACAACATGGATCACTCTATGGCGACATCCTTTGAGGCTGTCAAGAATATCCTTGCGGGCGTGACGGACAAGACCAATGTTTGGAACGTCAACACCGAGAAGGAGTATCACGAGACTGCCAAGGAGGAATCCTCCAATGGCTAATACGCCGGAAACCAAGTCCAAAGCATCCGTGAAGGAGTCGGAGGAGACTGTCATCGACCCGAAAAAGCCCTCACCTGCGAAGGCGGCTCCGGAAAAGGAAGCCGGTTTTGTCCAGATGTGCCTTGGCTTTGTCAAGGAATGGGGCTGGGCGGCGCTGCTGCTGGCGGCGGTGTTCATCGTCGGGTACTACACGCTGTTTCCGTCGAGGGGCTATTTCCATTCGGATACGACAGACACGCTGATGTGGGCGGTCGCATCGAATGAGAGCGGCTCGCTCTTCAACACGGATTTTGACTATGCCTGTCTGCTGCCGTTCGGTACGACGCTGATCATGACGGCGCTGATACCGATCTTCGGCGTGACGATGACAACGCATGTCCTCGGTATGCTCTGCTTCTTTATCATCTTTACGGGCGCACTCATCTGGATGCTCAGGAAGATGGAATGGGGCTGGGGATGGATCGCAACGGCGGTCTTCACCGTGCTGATGATCTGCTCGGGCAGTGAAAAGCTCCGGGAGATCTTCTGGGGACATTCGATCTACTACAGCCTTGGCGTGCAGTTCATTTTCGTCGGGCTGGCGCTGCTGTTCTCGCAGATGGATCTGCGGGCAAAGCTCGATACTGTGACGGATGCGGCGGCGAAGAAGAAGACCCGCACGGGGTTCATCGTCTTTACGGTGCTCATCGGTGTCTGGTTTTTGCTGACGTGTACCGATCAGATCATTGCCATCACGATCTTTGCGCTCCCTGTGATGGGCGGCGTGTTCATCGAGAGATGGCTCGACCGTGATTCCAAGCCGCTCTGTGCCCGCAACAAGCAGGCGCTGCTGGTGTTCGGTGTGATGGGCGTGGGCATGGTGCTCGGCTATCTGCTGACCAAGGCAATGGCAAAGGACATCACTGCCGGTTATGAGGGGGCTTACTCCAATTATTCCGGCATGGACAAGTGGACGGACAATGCACTGACCTTCCCGAAGGCATGGCTCTCGCTGCTGGGCGTTACCATGCAGGAGGGTGACAAGCTCATGAGCGTGGACAGTGTGAAGGGGCTGCTGCTCGTCATCACGGGCGTGCTGCTGCTGATCCTGCCGCTGGCGGCGCTGTTCTGCTATCACAAGATCGGAGATGTCAAGCTCCGGATCCTCATCATCACCCACTGGCTGATGGTGATGCTCATCATGCTGGGCTATATCCTTGGCAAGCTCTCCAACGCAAACTGGCGGCTTTCTCCGATCGTTGCCATGTCGGCGCTGGTCTCCATCGCATTCATCCGCTGGGCAGCCGGACAGGTCAGCTTACAGCGGGTCATGACACTGGCGATGATCCCGATCATGCTCGTCTGCACGATCACGGCGGTGAACATCATGAAGATGCCGGCGCACAACACTGAGGACAATCACCTCTACCGCTTTGCGGAGGCGCTGGAAGCCAAGAATCTGACCTACGGCTATGCGACATTCTGGAATGCCAACGGTCTGACGGTGGCATCGGATTCCAATGTCAAGTGCCGTGCGGTCGTGATCGACGACGGCGGCTATCGTCCGTATTACTACCAGACCTGCCGCAGCTGGTACAAGAACCAGCCCGGACAGTCGCAGTACTTCCTGCTGATGTCGCAGGGTGAGCGGGATCAGGTGGTCAATTCCGGCGATCCGATCGTGAACAATGTGTCGCAGGAATTTGTGATCGACGGCTATATCGTATGGGTATTCAATGAGAATATCTTCTAATGGGTAAATGATAAGACCTCTGCTGTTTGGGCAGAGGTCTTGTTTTATATGTGGGTGGGTTAGTTTGTTCCGCCTTAGGCGGCAAGAGGGCTTGCTCGGAGGGATAGGTAGGGGACGGCTCTCTTGCAGCCGCACCCTCAGTGCAGGAAACTGTTTGCCGCCGCTGAGCGGCGGGGAAAGGCATCCATAGAGGCGAGGTAGGGGACGCTCTCTCTTGCAGAGCGTCCCCTCTTGAAAAAACAGTCCACTGGACTGTTTTTTCAATTCACCCCTTGCAGAGCGCCTTCGGGCTTAGGGGATTTCGCCGTCTGCGGACGGCGACAAGGGGGCGCTGCCCCCTTGACCCCTGCAAACTTTTTTTGGAGAAAAAAAGTTTGATCAAAAAAATCGTCTTTGGGCTCCCCGCTTATTGGAAGATCTGTCCGGGGAGCTTTTCCTTTTTCTTGGGCGGGAAGTTCTTGTCGAAGGCTTCTACATCGGCGTCATCGACATAGTAGCCCTGCGGGGTGTAGTAGATGCCGGTCACGTCATCCAGATAGCCCGGGATCAGCTCCTTGCAGAGGAAGAAGGACGCATCGGCATCCTCCGGGAGATCGTGATAGCGGATGCCGAACTTGCCGGCATAGTCAAAGCCGCTTTTCCCGTAGAAGTCGATATTGCCCTCGAACAGCACTGCGCCGAATCCCATTGCTGCCGCCTTTTCGAGCGAGTAGTCCAGGATGATCTTGCCGTAGCCCCGGCGTTTCAGCTCGGGGGTGATGCAGATCGGGCCCATCGTCAGGACGTCGATCTGTCTGCCGTCATCTGCCTGGATATAGGTCTTCATGAACAGGTTCTGTCCGATGATCTTACCGTCCTGCTCCATGACGAAGTCCAGCTCCTTGACGAATGCCGGATCGTCCCGGAGGACGTGGATGACATAGTGCTCGCTGCATCCCGGACGGTAGACGTTCCAGAATGCTTCACGGATCAGGTTTTCTACTTCTCTGTGGTCTGCGTTGGTTTCTAAACGGATGGAATACTTCTGATTCTGCATTTTTGATATCCTCCTGAATGGATCTCATGCAGAAAAACAGCTTAGCCTGTTACCTTTACGCCGCCGTCTGTCCAGGTCACGACACCGTTCATATCAGCATAAGATGTTGTCGTTTGGGTATTGATGTCAGTATAATCCCAGACATCGCCCTTGTTGGCAAGGGAGGTATCTGCGTAGGTGATTGTGTAGGTGTCGCCTGCCTTGGCATCGAGCGGGAGTTTGAGCTGTACCTCGAGTAGCGAACCGGTACCCTTTAACAGGGCTCCCGATGCCCAGGCTGTCCAGAGGAAGTGCTCTTCGTCATTCTCCACATGCACGGTCTGCACCTTGCACTCCTCGCTGTCCGCCGTGAAGGTACACTTCGGGTCGATATGCAGTCCCCATTCTGAATAGGTTATGCCCGGGTTCTTGTCGAGCGTGACGAGCACGGGGACGGTGTAGTCCTGGGATTTGAGCTGTTCAAGCGAGATGCTGACCGTCTCGATGGAGACGTGCAGGGCGCCTGCGGCGGCGGCAGGATCCGACTTCGGAAGGGCGTCGCCCTCGCTGTTTTCTGCACCAGGCGTGCTGTCCGCTGCCTGGGGATCCTGTGCGTTATTTTGATTCGGGTCGGCAGCAGATCCATCGGCAGTATCGCCGGATACGCTGCCTTCTGCCTGACTATCCTGAGCGGATGCGTCTGCTCCGCTCTCGCCGATCACCGACTCCGCTGCGGGTGCGGTATCTGCCGGTGCGGTGCTGTTCTGTTCCGGTTTCTTGCCGCAGCCGACAAGCATCACACATGCGGCTGCGATGGCTGCAATAGCCGTAAGATCACGTTTCATAAACTTACTCCTTATTTAGTTTATATTTTATGTGCAGGTCTTCTGGTGAGCCGCCCCCCTAAGCGGTCGCAAAGCGACCGCAAGCTTACTTATCAAACCGCATCGAAATATCGAAGCAGATGACGGAGTGGGTCAGGGCGCCGAGGGAGATGATGTCCACGCCGGTGGCGGCGACCTGTGCGATGTTGGCGGAGGTGATATTGCCGGAGGCTTCGAGCATGGCTCTGCCGGCGGTGATCTCGACCGCCTTGGTCATGTCCTCACAGCTCATGTTGTCGAGCATGATGATCTCGCAGCCGACGTCGAGGGCTTCCTGTAATTCGTCTAAATTGCGCACCTCGACCTCGATCTTGGTCATATGACCGATCTTCTTGCGGAGGGCGGTCACTGCCGGGGTGATGCCGCCGTAGACATCAATGTGATTGTCCTTCAGCATGGCACCCTCGGAGAGGTTGTAGCGATGGTTATAGCCGCCGCCGACTGTCACGGCATATTTCTGGAGACGGCGCAGTCCAGGCAGCGTCTTGCGGGTGTCGGTGATCTTCGCATTGGTGCCCTGTACGAGCTCCACACAGCGATTGGTCGCCGTGGCGATGCCGGACATGTGCTGTAAAATGTTCAGTGCGGTGCGCTCGCCTTTCAGGAGGGTCTTGGTGTCGCCCTCCATCCGGGCGATGATGTCGCCCTTCTTCACCTCGGAGCCGTCTGTCAGGCATTCGGAGAATGTTACCCCGCCGACCTTTGCGCCACCGGCGCATTGGGAGGCACCTGCAAGCGGGGTCACCCCGCCGCCGACGATCTCAAAGACACGCTTGGCGATGTCGATGCCGCAGAGGATGCCGTTGTCCTTGGCGATGTAGTACGCCGAGGAGGTATGACCATCGGGGAGGAGGTAGTCCGTTGTCACATCGACATAATGGATGTCCTCCTCGAGGGCGGTGTTGATGATCTGGTCTACATAGCTTTGCAGAAGCTGCATATTATACTCCCTTCTCCTCGATCATTGCCTCATTCAGGATGAGGAATGCGATGGTGGCGGTGGAGCGTGCCTCCACATAGTCGGAATTGATCTTGTAGTTGCCGTCCTCTAAGTCGTGCAAAATCTCGCAGACCTTGGAGAAATTGCTCTGGATCTTTTCGGCATCGGGCTTGACGAAATAGCTCTCCTGCAAGATATGGCGCAGGCTCGTGCGGATGCCGTGCGGGACGGGCTCTGCACCCTCGTGGAGGTCGAAGGTCGTCTCCTCAAAATGCTTCTCGCCGTTGTACTGCATCTTCTTGGCGATGTCCTCCGCCGCATGACGGGAGAAGACGAGCGCTTCGAGCAGGGAATTGCTGGCGAGACGATTGTTGCCGTGGACGCCTGTGTTGGAGCATTCACCGCAGGCATAGAGCCCGGGGACTCTCGTGCGGGAGTGGGGATCGACCTGGATGCCGCCCATCAGGTAATGCTGGCAGGGGTAGATCGGGATGCGGTCCTTTGTCATGTCATAGCCCTGGTCGAGCAGGTTCTTGTAGATCATCGGGAAGCGGTTCTTGACCTCCTCGGGATCCTTGTGGGAAATGTCGAGGTAGAAGTCATCCGACCCGGTGCGGCGGCTTTCGAGCACGATCGCATTGGACACCACATCACGGGGCGCCAGTTCAAGGCGGTCGTCATAGCGCTGCATGAAGCGCTCGCCGTCACAGTTGAGCAGATAGGCGCCCTCGCCACGGACAGCTTCGGAAATGAGGAAGCATTCACGGGTGTGGCGGTTGTTGAAGGCGGTCGGATGGAACTGGATCAGGCTCAGACCACGGATCATGGCGCCCATGTTATAGGCGAACATGATGCCGTCACCGGTCGCAATGGCGGAGTTGGTGGTAAATTCATACACACGTCCGATGCCGCCGGTCGCCATGATGAAATAGTGGGAATTTGCCGTTTCATAGGCATTGTCATGCAGCAGAAGCGCCGAGAAACCGGTCTTGGTCTTCTTCACGTCGCAGAGGAGCGTGTTGGCACGGACTTCCACATTCGGGAGCGTCTGGACATAGGCGAGCAGCTTGTCGGCGATCTCCTTGCCGGTCGCATCCTTGTGGTGGAAGATGCGGCGTCTGCTGTGTCCGCCCTCGAGGGTGCGGTGATAGTCGCCGTTCTCCATCTTGTCGAATTCCACGCCGAGCTCGATGATCCTGCCGATGTCCTGTGCGGCTTCTTCTACGAGCATGTGGACGGTCTTGTGGTTGTTCTGGAAGCCGCCGGCGATATAGGTATCGTTCTCGTGCAGGCTGGTCTTGTCCTCCGGCGAATTGTAGACACCGGCAATGCCGCCCTGTGCAAGCGCCGTATTGCACAGCCCGAGCTCACGCTTGGTCAGCAGCAGGATCTTGGCATCTGCCGGCAGATTGATCGCCGCATACAGCCCCGCTGCACCGGCACCGGCGATAATAACATCATAATTCATGGATATTCTCCTTTTCTGCCGCCTTTCAGGCGGCTTAGGGGGCTTTGCCCCCTTGCCCCCACTGGGGCGCTGCCCCAGACCCCGCCCGCTTTGTAGCACAAAGCGGGGGAAAAGCATCTTTGGGGTGATTTGTTAGTCTAATGTTACGGGGTGAATCTGCCAGATCTCCTCGGCGTACTGTGCGATCGTGCGGTCGGAGCTGAACTTGCCGGCGTGGCAGATGTTGTGCCACTGCTTGCGGGCGAAGGCAAGGCGGTCAGCCTTGTAGTCCTTCAGGGCTTCGAGCTTCTTGTCGCAGTAGCTCTGGAGGTCGCCGATCACGTAGTAGTGATCCGGGGCGTGCCAGCTTGCGCCCTCGGTCAGGGCATCATAGAGCTCCGCAATGTCCTCGTTGTCGCCGAACGTGCCGTCCATGAGCGTCTGCACGACCTTGCGGATCTTGTCGTTCTCGGCAAGCAGGCGGCGGCTGTCGTATTCCGGTACGATCTCCTTGAGCTCCTCGACTCTTGCGCCGAAGATATAGTTGTTCTCCTCGCCGGCTTCCTGCACGATCTCGACATTTGCACCGTCAAAGGTACCGAGCGTCACGGCGCCGTTGAGCATGAGCTTCATGTTGCCGGTGCCGGATGCTTCTGTGCCGGCGGTCGAGATCTGCTCGGAGATGTCTGCCGCAGCGACGAGCTTTTCGGCATAGGAGACATTGTAGTCTGCTACGAAGAAGACCTTGATCTTGTCATTGACCTCGGGATCGGCTGCGATCATGTCGGCGATGGCGTTGATATACTTGATGATCGCCTTTGCCCGCTTATAGCCCGGGGCAGCCTTTGCACCGAAGAGAAAAGTCACGGTCGGCAGCTCATCCTTGTTGATGGAGCCGTCCTTGATGCCGTAGTAGAGATACAGGATCGAGAAGGCATTCAGGAGCTGGCGCTTGTATTCATGCAGGCGCTTGATCTGGATGTCGAAAACGGCGTTGTCGGCATCGAAGAACTCGGTACACTGTACGTCATTCTCGAAGCGCTCGGGCTCTCTTGCGAAGATGTTCGCCACGAGCTGGCGCTTCTTCTCGGTCTTGATGTCCATGAAGCGCTTCATGACCGTATCGCTCTCGGCGTACTTGTCAAGCTCCTTGAGCAGGTCGAGATTGGTCGTCCATTTATCGGAGCCGAGGAGCTCGGTGAGGAGGGCGGACAGCTCTCTGTTGCAGAGTGCCAGCCAGCGGCGCTGGGTGATGCCGTTGGTCTTGTTCTGGAAGCGCTCGGGATAGTACTTGTACCATACCGCAAGGGCGGTATCCTTCAGGATCTGGGTGTGGATCTCGGCTACACCGTTGACGTAGCTGCCCATGAAGATCGCCATGTGCGCCATGTGGATCATGTTGTCCTTGATGATGCGCATGGACTGGATCTCTTCCTTCTCGGCGCCCTTTTCGTAGAGCTCGGCGATGAGCATCTCATGCAGGCGCTGGATGATCTGGTAGACTTCCGGCAGCAGCTCCTTGACGAGCGGTGCCCACCATTTTTCGAGCGCTTCTGCCATGATGGTGTGGTTCGTGTAGCGGAAGACCTTGCGGGCGGTCTCTGCGGCATCTTCAAAAGCGATGCCCTCGTTCATCAGCAGGCGGATCAGCTCCGGGATGGAGATGACCGGATGCGTGTCGTTGAGCTGTACGGTGAGTACCTCGGCGAGGTTCTCGTAGGTGCCGTAGTCCTCGAAGTGCTTTTTCAGCAGATCCTGGAGGGATGCGGAGCAGAAGAAGTACTGCTGCTGCAATCTCAGCTTCTTGCCCTCGTTGGTATCGTCATTCGGATACAGGCAGCGGGAGATGTTCTCGGCATAGATCTGCTCGGCGCAGGCTTCGAGGTAGTTCTGCTGGTTGAAGGTGTGGAAGTCGAACTCCTGCAGGGGCTCTGCCTGCCAGAGACGCAGCGTGCTGATGTGCTTGGTGCCGTAGCCGATCACGGGCATGTCGTAGGGGACAGCCTTGACGGTCATGTTGCTGTACTTGACGAGCACGGTGTCCTCGTCTCTCCGGATGCTCCATGCATCGCCGTATCTTGTCCAGTCATCGGCGGTCTCGCACTGGAAACCGTCCTTGATCTGCTGCTTGAACAGACCGTATTTATAGCGGATGCCGTAGCCGTCGAGCGGCAGGTCGAGGGTTGCGGCGCTGTCGAGGAAGCAGGCGGCAAGTCTGCCCAGACCGCCGTTGCCGAGTGCGGCATCGCCGATCTCTTCGAGGGCGGACAGGGAGGTGCCCAGGTCGTTGAGCGCCTTCTCCACCTCGTCATAGATGCCAAGGCACAGGAGGTTGTTGAAGATGCTGCGGCCTACGAGAAATTCCATCGAGAAATAGCAGGCATGGCGGGTGTTGCGGTGTGCGGCACGGGAATCCTCCCAGTCCTCGGTCATCAGGCTCATGACCATCTCACCGATGGCATTGTGCAGCACCTGCGGGGTAAAGTTCTCCGGCAGCGTGGCTTTGAGGTAGTTCAGAAACGTTTCCTTTGTATAGTTCAGCATTTAAGATTCCTCCGTTGTCTCAGTTTTTCTTCTGGTGTAGCGGCGCTTCGGCTTGGGTTCTGCCGGCGGGGTGTCGGCTTTTCTGCGCTCACGGGGCTTTTTGGGGGCTTCGGCTGTTTCGGTCACAGTCTCGGAAGCGGCTTTGCGGCGCTTCGGGGCTGCGGGCTTTTCCTCGGGCTCGGGAGCGGTCTCTTCCGGCTCGGGGGTCTCTGCCTGAACGGCTCTGCCGTAGGTGCGGTTGAGCTTCCGGATCTCCTTGGCAAGCTCCGGTGTGAAGTCCTCGGTCTCGGTGCGGTACATCCAGTTGCCGCCGAGGGTGGAGGGCGTGTTCATACGGGCGGACTTGTCTTCATGCAGGAAATCCTGCATCTGTGCCACGGCGAGCTCTGCGATGCTGCTCCAGCAGGCGGCGACCATCTCGTCCGGGATCTCCTGCTTCTTGCAGCGGAGATAGTTCTTGGCGAACTTGATCGTCTTCTTGTCGGCGGATGCCAGCCAGCCACGGAGCGTTTCGTTGTCGTGGGTGCCGGTGTAGGCGACCATGTTGGAGGTCCTGAAATTCATCGGGAGGTGCTCGTTATCGGGTCCGGAGAAGCCGAATTGCAGCACCTTCATGCCCGGATAACCCACGGCATCGAGCATCTTGCGCACGCCCGGCGTGATGAAGCCAAGATCCTCGGCGATGATGTTCAGCTTGCCGAGAGCTTTATTGGCGGCGGTGAACAGCGCCTTGTTCGGACCCTTGCGCCACTTGCCCTTGACGGCGTCCTTGTTGCCGAAGGGGATGGTGTAATAGCTCTCGAAGCCCCGGAAATGGTCGATCCGGATGATGTCGTAGAGCGATGCGGCATAGCTCAGGCGGGAGATCCACCAGGCATAGCCGGTCTTCTTGTGGTAGTCCCAGTCATAGAGCGGATTGCCCCAGAGCTGTCCCTTGGGGGCAAAGCAGTCCGGCGGGCAGCCTGCCACCTCGATGGGCTTTTTCTCCTTGTCGAGGGCAAAGAGCTCCGGCGAGCACCAGACATCGGCGCTGTCGTAGGAGACGTAGATCGGCATGTCGCCGATGATCTCGATGTGCTTGTCATTGGCATATTTTTTCAGCTCGCTCCACTGGCGGGAGAAGATGAACTGGATGAAGCTGTAGAGCTCGATTTCGTCTTTCAGACGGGTCTCGGCTTCCTCCACAGCCTTCTTTTCACGCATGGCAAGGGGCTTTTCCCACTCGTACCACGCCTTGCCGCCGTGCTCGGATTTGAGTGCCATGAACAGGGCATAGTCCTTGAGCCAGTGCTTGTTGGCGTTCTTGAAGGCGGTGAAGCCGCGCATGGGCTTTTCTTTGAAGCGGGCATAGGCTCTGCGCAGGACGGTGATGTTGCTGCGGTACAGCAGCTCATAGTCGATCGCTTCCGCATCACGCTGCCAGAGCATGGAGGCGTAATCCTCACGGGTCAGAAGCCCCTGGGATTCGAGTTTTACGAAGTCGATGAAGTACGGGTTCCCGGCATAGACAGAGAAGCTCTGGTAGGGTGAATCGCCGTAGCTCGTCGGGGAAAGGGGGAGGATCTGCCAGCAGGCTGTTTCGCTCATGTGCAGAAAGTCCACAAAGTCATAGGCTGCCTTTCCCATCCTGCCGATGCCGTAGCGGGACGGAAGACTGGAAATATGAAGTAGTATGCCACTTTTTCTCATGCTTGCCTCCTGATCGTCCGTATCTTTTCTGGCGATACGGTAATATTGCATAAAATGCAGTCAGTCTGACGGGCGTTTCGGGGACTTTCCCGGCAGACCATACACCTATATTATAGCACACTTCTTCACCTGATACAAGCTATTTCACGATTTTTTGTAGAATTGCTGTAATTTTTTACCTGCTTTCTGTATAACACACCGGATTTTGGCGGATTTCTTTCTGAAAATTCATGCATATTTTTTCACAAATCTTCTTGACAAATATTATGGAATATGATATAGTAAAGATGGAAAGAAACTACAGAAAGGAAGATTTGCGATGTTTACAGCAAAAAAAATCATTTCTATTGCCACGGCGGGTGTGATGTCACTCTCTATGGCAGCAAGCAGCCTCACTTCTTCTCTGTCCACGGCGACCGCTGCGGACAAGACCGCCATCCAGATCGTCGATGAGATGGGTCTCGGCTGGAACCTCGGCAACACCTTCGATGCATGGAACGTGACATGGACGAAGGAGACATGGACGGGCTGGGGCAACGATATGCCCTCGAAAGATCTGTTCGCTGCGCTGAAGGCAGAGGGCATCAGCTCCGTGCGCATCCCGATCACCTGGTACCAGCACACCGACGAGAACACCTTCGACATTGAGGATGACTATCTCGCACGCATCAAGACCGTTGTGGACTATGCCCGTGAGCAGGACATGTATGTCATCATCAACATGCACTGGGACTGGGAGTCCGGTAAGAGCCTCTGGCTGAACAAGGGTCTCGATGCCATCCCGCAGTTCAACACGATGTGGAAGGAGATCGCCAACTACTTCAAGGACTATGACGAGCACCTCATCTTCGAGGACATGAACGAAGTCGGCTGGGACAATCCCTACGGCTACACCGACAATGACTACAACATCGTCAACACGCTGAATGCAGAGTTCGTCAAGAACATCCGCAGCACCGGCGGCAACAACAGCAAGCGTCTGCTGCTCCTGGCGGGTGCGAACACCGACCTCGATCAGACCTGCTCCTCCAAGTTCAAGGTGCCGGATGATCCGATGCTTGCCGTATCCATCCACTACTACCGTCCGTCCACCTTCTGTGTGGCACCCCCTGACGCTTCCTGGGGCTATCGTGCAGACTGGGGCACCAGCGCGGACATCAACGCTGTTTACAATGACTTTTCCACAATGAAATCCACCTTTGTGGATAAGGGTATTGCCGTTATCCTCGGCGAGTCCGGCGTTGCCAATGCAGGCAAGTTCAACAAGGATGTGGATTCCATCCACAAGTTCATCAAGACCGTAGACACCACGGCCATGAACACCAGCGGTATCGCTGCATTCCTCTGGGACGACAGCGGCCACGGCGACCTGACCTATTACGACAGAGACAACCTCAAATGGTTCGATGCGGAAGTCGGCAAGATCATCAACGAGGTCTCCGGCGGTTCCGGCGACGGTCCGAGCTTCACGACCAAGAACCGTGTGACTCTGAAGTTCTCCGATGTTCCGGTAGAGACCAGCGACGGGAGTTCGTATTACATGGTTGACCTCTCTCCCTACGGCGCACAGGGCGCAAAGCTGACCTCCATCATCCTCAACGGCAAGGTGACCGGCGGCGATTATGTCGGCTATGGTCTGGGCTTTGAGGCATACCGTAACGGCGGCAGTTCCGCAGTATGGAGCGCTGAGAAGGTCTCTTTGACCTCCTCCGGCTCTGCATCCGTACCGTTTGACGGCGTGGCGGATGACGAGAGCGGCGAGTATAACTATGACATGGTCATGAGATACCTCCAGATCCAGCAGTGGTGGGCAGACGGCGCTGCAACGGCTGATCTTGATTCCATCACGCTCGTATTTGACAAGGAAGTATCCGTGATCGACAGCGGCGAGGAGGATCCGACCGAGCCTACGCAGGAACCGACACAGGAGCCCACGCAGGAACCTACCCAGGAGCCTACCCAGGAACCGACGGAGGAGCCCACGCAGGAACCCACGCAGGAGCCGACACAGGTGCCTACTCAGGAGCCGACCGAGGAGCCGACGGAGCTCGGCGTGACGATCTACGGCGATGTGGACGGTGACGGCGTTCTGAGCATCCTGGATGTCATCTGTCTGAACAAGAACCTTCTGGTCAATGACCCGATCTCTGACCAGGGCAGAAGAAATGCCGATGTAGACAACAACGGCAAGCTCGACGAGACCGATTCCCTGAACATCCTCAAGGCAGTGGTTGAGCTGATCGACCTGCCGGTGGAGTAATGCAAACTGCATAGACAAAGCGACCCCCTGCCCTATGGAATTGTGGCAGGGGGTTTTGTTATGCCATTTTCCGCAGCTCGGCGCCGGGGTAATAATACGAGAGAATGTCTTTATAGCTATGCCCGTTCTGCGCCATCGCATTGGCGCCGTACTGGCTCATGCCGACATCATGCCCATAGCCGTGGACAATGAAGGTGAACTGTCCGTCCGCATAGCTGACCGTGAATGCCGCCGAACGCAGTCCGAGGATGCCCCTCAGCTCCTGCCCGGTGAAGATGCCGTCACCTGCCTGCATTTGCAGCACGGTTCCTGCCTCCGAGACGGTCGGTTCGCCGAACCATTTCGCAGGATCGTTCCCGAGCGTCAGTCCCGTATGCGCCGAGAGCAGGCTCTCCCGGACGGCATCGGCGCTGAGGGTCACGGCGGTCTCATATTCCGGTGCATCCCGGTCGGCATCGCTTGCCACCGAGCAGAGATAGGCGATCTCGCTGCCCCAGACATTCTCCGCCGACTCCGTCCGTCCGCTCGACATGGCGTGAAAGGCTGCGATGATCGGCGCATCGTCATAGTACAGCAGCTCATTTTGCACGGCGTCCACGGCTGCGGCGATGCGGTCATGGTACAGCGCATAGTGCGTGCCCCAGCGATCCTTCTGCTCCTCCTCGGTCAGACATGCCTGATAGACTGCGGGATCATCGGAGAAATCCGCACCTTGCAGCTCTTCCCTGCCGGCGGAGAGCATACATTGCCGCTCGGCATAGGTATGCGCTGCGACGACCTGCGCTTTGAGGGCTTCCTGCTCAAAGGAGGCGGGCATCTCGGCACCTACGGCGCCGATGAGGTAGTCCCGCAGCGGGATCTCCCGGATCTCGCCGGTCTCGGTATCGAGGACATGATAGACGGCAGAGTTTTCCACTTCCTGCGGTTCGGCTGTGGAAAAGTCGGTCGGTCTTGTCTCTGTGACCGTTGCGGCTGCCGGGAGCTCCTCTGCCGGACGGATCAGCATCGCCGGCAGCAGCGGCAGCCCCGTCAGCAGAAAGGCGAACAGCAGCAGACTGAGAAAATGATGTTTCATAGCGGCTCTCTCCCCTTTTGGTGATATGTTGCGGGATATAGGAGGTAATTCTTTTTGTGTATTGACTTCTTACCCAGAAAATGCTATAATGTATTATGTATTACTATAGACTTTCTCGGAACCTTCCGAAGCAAGTCTTATCTTTATTTCCAGGAGGTTCGTCCTATGGGTAAGGTCTTTTCCAATGCTGATATGCAAAGTTTATGCGACCATCTGAAAGAACATTCCCGTATTGACCAGAATTTATATACCAAATTCCACATCAAGCGCGGTCTGCGCCGGAGTGACGGCACGGGCGTGCTTGCCGGTATCACCAACATCTGCAATGTCCACGGCTACGTTGTCAACGAGGGCGAGGTGGAGCCGATCCCGGGTGAGCTGATCTACCGGGGCTATGACATCTATGACCTGGTACACAATGCCGAGCGGGAGAACCGCTTTGGCTATGAGGAAACGGCGTATCTGCTGCTGTTCGGCGATCTGCCGACGGCGGATGAGCTCGAGGCGTTCAACCATCATCTCTCGATGCACCGCTCGCTGCCTTCGGGTTTTGTGGTGGACATGATGATGAAGGCACCGTCCCGCAACATCATGAACAAGCTGGCACGCTCCATCCTGTCTCTCTATTCCTACAACGAGATCGACTGCGAGGATACCACGCTCGAATCCGAGATGCGCACGGCGATCTCGCTCATCGCCAAGATGCCCATCATCATGGTCAATGCGTACCAGGTGAAGCGGAAGCATTTCGACAACCAGTCGCTGTTCATGCATCCGCTGCGTCCGGATGAAAAGACCGCCGAGACCATCCTCTCGATGCTGCGTCCGGACAGACAGTATACCCCCGAGGAGGCACAGCTCCTCGATGTGCTGCTCATGCTCCATGCAGAGCACGGCGGCGGCAACAACTCGACATTCACCTGCCGTGTGCTGACGTCCTCCGGGACGGATGCCTATTCGGCATATTCTTCGGCTGTCTGCGCCCTCAAGGGTCCGAAGCACGGCGGTGCCAACCTCAAGGTCTCCGCACAGCTCGAAGAGTTCAAGGCGAACATCAAGCACTGGGACAACGAAGGCGAGGTCGCCGATTACATCCGCCGTGTGCTGAAAAAGGAAGCCGGTGACGGCTCCGGTCTGATCTACGGCATGGGACATGCGGTCTACACGCTTTCCGACCCGAGAGCGGTCATCCTGAAGGAGAAGGCATTCAAGCTCGCTGCCGGCAAGGAGATCGAGGCGGAGTTCCGTCTGCTCGACACCATCGAGCGCCTGACGCCCATCCTCATGAAGGAGGTGCGGGGCATCGAAAAGACGGTCTGCGCCAATGTGGACATGTATTCCGGGCTCGTGTACCGGATGCTCGGCATCCCGGAGGAGCTCTATACACCGCTGTTTGCCGTTTCCCGCATGGCGGGCTGGTCGGCACACCGCATGGAGGAGCTCATGACCGGCGGACGCATCATCCGTCCGGCATACAAGGCGCTTCCCAAGAAGAAATCCTATGTTCCGATCGACCAGAGATAAGGCAACACTGCATAAGCATCTGCTGCTGCGCCTGACGGCAGGTGCGGCGGCGCTCTGTATGACGGGCTGTTCCATCGGCATCAACGTGGATGCGATGCTCACGCCCCCGAAGCTCAGCGCCCAGCAGGAGCAGATCTACCAGGCGCTGCGGGATACGACGGGTCCGGACATCCGGCTGAAATATCCCAAGCGTGGCACCTACCTCTCCGCTTTCATCGTGACGGATATTGACGGTGACAGCACGGAGGAGGCGATCGTATTCTATGAGAAAAACGGCATCGCTGCGGCGGATACGGGACTGCGCATCAACATCCTCGACTGCATTGACGGGGAGTGGCTGTCCATCTGCGACCGCAGCGCCGACGGCTCCGAGATCGAGAAGGTCGTGATCTCCAAGCTCGGCACGAATGACCGCATCAATATCATTGTGGGCTATTCCACCTCGAACCAGTCGGAGAAGTACCTTTCCGTCTATTCCTACAAGGACGACTACCTCGAACAGACGCTCTCCCACAGCTATGCGCTGTTCGATGTGGCGGATTCCGGCAGCGGTGCAGAGCATCCCGACCTGATCCTGCTCGGCGCTGCCACAGCGGCGGACGATCCGGCGTATGCAGCCGTTTACCGGCTCGGGGAGGACGACCGCTATCACGAGTACCGCTGGAGCTTCCGTGACCGATACACGGACTACACCCAGCTCATCTACGGCAAGCTGCCGGACGGGCGGGTGACGCTCTATGTCGATGCGGCAACGGGTACCTCCAACCTCCAGACGGAGATCCTCTGTCTCGAGGACGGGCAGCTCAACAACCTGCTTGACCGGTGCAGCTACAAGGTCGAGGACACTGTCCGCCGTGCGGGGCTTTCCTGCATGGACATCGACAGCGACGGCGTGCCGGAGATCCCGGTGCAGGTGGCATTCCCCGGCTATGAGGATGCTGCCGATTCCGACAAGATCCGCCAGACCCGCTGGAAAATGATGCAGGAGCCTCGCATTTATACAGAATACTACAGCTACTACAGCGCCGGCGACGGCTATGCGTTTTTGCTGCCGGAGATGTGGCGCAATCACGTTTCCGTCATGAAGGACGTCACGGGCAGCGAGCTGCAATTCGTGGCCTATGACGGCGCATGGGAGGACAACATGCCCGTCCTGCTGCGCATCTACATCTCCTATGACGAGGCGGACACGAACGAGCATCTGCAATCCGGCTACTGCCTGCTGCATACCAAGGGCACTGCTGCCTATCTGGCAAAGGCGGAGAGCGGGCAGGAGCTTTCGCTGACCATCGGCAAGCTGCTGCCGTGCTTCCGATTCATGAGCTGAGGAGTGAAGGATCATGTCAGAGTTCGACTGGGTCGTTAAATGGTTCAAGGAAAGATGGAAAGGGATGCTGATATGTGCTGCCGTGGTCTCTCTTCCGTTTTTCGTCTGTTTCACCATGTTGATCATCCGTATTGTCTCGTTTCCCAGTGAGTATAATCTCAGCAAGGAAAAGATAACCGTGACGGCAGAATATGCCAGCGGTAAGAAGCGAGTCACAACAAATGGCACTGGCAAAGAGATTACCGGCTTTGATACGGTCTGGGTGTGCTACCTTAATAATGAGCCGTTTTATTTTGAGCGAACGATCCCGGTCATGGATACTGCACCGATCGAGGTCGAACTATACCGGGGCAAAGACGGGCGATACCATCTCAAGAAAGATACTGACAGAACTGTATTGATAGAAGAGATCCTGCTTTATGATTTCTATTCTTGCATTTTTGCTGTTTTCATCCCGCTTCCTTTCTTAGGAGGTTTCCTTACGGAATGGAGATACCAGCGATTCAAAAGGGATCTTTTCAAGAATGACAAAGGATCAGAATAGCAGACAGGCTGTTACGATGCATGACAGGAGTGAAGAAGAATGTCCGGACAGGGAGATCTCATAAAGCAGATGTGTCTCATCGGCGGCATGACCGCCGGAGTCGTGCTCTTCATCAAGGGCTGCGGCAAACGGAAACACGAACAGCAAAATAAAGGTGGAATGCCATTATGAGGTGGAAGGACTATGTTTTCCCTTTTTTCAGCATTCATATGTTCGTTCCGGTCTGCATCATCTCCGTTGTGATTTATATGAATGTTGTATTCATCGGTATCTATCTGGAGGAACATAATGCAGAGAAGTACACCGTGACTGCACAGCTTACCAAAACCGAGAAGGTGTCATGGGAGGAACAAAGGACCCGTACCGTTCAAGTCGGCAGAGATGGGACCTACCGGGAGAAAAAGGAGAACTACTATGTGACTGTAGAAGGCTACGACCTTACCTATACCTATACCATAAACGGCAAGGAAGGCAGCAAAGTAGTTCGTACCACTTTCTCACCCGATATAGCAAGTCCGACGAAGGAAGTCCGGTTGTTTGTGAACAAGGACGGAAATTTTCAGGAGATAAGGCTGGAGGATGATCACCCACTGATGCCGATCATCCTCACAGACCTCAGTACAGCGGTTCTCTGCACTGTTTCACTTTGTATCGGTATCCGAAAAGGGATCGAAAGTATTCAGAGTAAAAAAAGCCTGTATGAAAGAGAGAACGCGGCGGTTTTGCCGTGATCTCCAGCCGCAAGTTTATTGAGCTATAGAAATAGAAGGAGGTCAATCCATGAAACGAATTTTAGTATGCGAGGATGAGGATGTCATCCGCGATTGTGTCGTCATCAACTTAAAGCGTGCCGGCTATGACGTTGTCGATGTGAACAGCGGCGAGGCAGCGCTCCAGACCTTTGATGACGAGAACGGCAACTTCGATATCGTCCTGCTCGACATCATGATGCCGGGCATCGACGGCTTCACCGTCTGCAAGCGGCTGCGGGAAAAGAGCTCCACGCTCGGCATCATCATGCTCACCGCCCGTACACAGGAGATGGACAAGGTCTCCGGTCTGATGATCGGTGCCGATGACTACATCACCAAGCCCTTCTCCCTCTCGGAGCTGACCGCCCGTGTGGACGCGATCTACCGCCGTGTCTGCATGAGCTTCATCCATGACGATTCCAGCCCGGTCATCGAATCCGGTCCGTTCACGCTCAACCTCAAGAGCCGCACCGTTGCCAAGAACGGCAAGCCGATCGACCTGACACAGGTGGAGTACCAGATCCTTGAGTACTTCATGAACAACAAGAATACGGCGCTCGACAGAGCTTCCATCCTCAACCACATCTGGGGCGAGAATTACTACGGCGATTACAAGATCGTGGATGTCAACATCCGCCGCATCCGGCTCAAGATCGAGGATGAGC
Organism: Oscillospiraceae bacterium; assembly: GCA_024684395.1. GTDB lineage: Bacteria > Bacillota > Clostridia > Oscillospirales > Ruminococcaceae > UBA3855. The sequence continues at coordinate 102,012 of JAIKWY010000044.1, read as the reverse complement.
CGTCCAATCCGCAGTATATCGTGACCATCTGGGGCTATGGCTATAAGTGGAATGACAAGACCTGATAAGGCTGAGAAAAAGCCCAAGAAGCGGACGCTCCTCCGGCGCTGGATCGCCAACAACCTCGGCGTGCTCGTGCTCATCATGGTGGTCATGGAGCTGGCGTTCATCTATGCCATCCAGACATTCTACTATGCCGGTGCCAAGCAGAAGCTCACGGCGGAGCTGACGAGCGTGGTCAACATCCTCTCCCGCTATGCGCAGGATTCCGAGACGAACCTCTCGCCGGAGCTGCGCAATACCTTTGAGAGCTTTTCCGCCAAGGACAAGATGGAGCTGATGGCGGTCAATGTCAAGGGCAGGGTCGTGCTGACATCATCCGGCTTTTCGCCTTCGGCGGATACGGCGCTCCCGGACTATGAGAACCTCATCTCCGGCGGTGACGGCTACTGGGTCGGCAGGGCGGACAATAAGGAAAAGATCATGGCGGTGTGCATGGATATTTCGTCCTTCTCGACGGAATACAGCGCCGTGCGGGTCGTTTCCTCCCTCGAAGAGGTGGACTCGACCATCACGACCATCACCATCGCTGCCACGATCATCTGCGCAGCGATCCTGCTGCTGCTCATCATCACGGGCATCTACTTCGTCGGCAGTATCATCCGACCGATCTCCCAGCTCAGTACGGCTGCGGGCAAATTCGCTACGGGGGATTTCTCGTTCCGCATCCGCTACAACGGCAATGACGAGATCGGCGACCTCTGCACGGCGATCACGCACATGGCGGATGAGCTGTCCACCGCGGAGGAGATGAAGAATGAGTTCATTTCTTCTGTATCGCATGAGCTGCGTACCCCGCTGACGGCTATCAAGGGCTGGGCGGAGACCATCTATACCGAAAACGACCCCGAGACCATCCACAAGGGCATGAACGTCATCATCAGCGAGACGGAGCGTCTGTCCCAGATGGTCGAGGAGCTGCTCGACTTCTCCCGGATGCAGAGCGGTCATTTCACCTTGCAGAAGGACACGATGGACGTTCTGGCGGAGCTGGGCGATGCCGTGCTCATCTACATGGACAAGGCTGCCCGTGACAAGATCCACATCACCTATGACGAGCCGGAGATGCTGCCGTTTGTCTACGGCGACAAGAACCGCATCCGGCAGGTGTTCATCAATGTCATCGACAATGCCATCAAGTATTCCGACCCCGGCGGGCTCGTGCATATCGAAGCCACCGAGCGGCAGGGGAATATCGTGGTGAGCGTTTCGGATACCGGCTGCGGCATCAAGGCATCCGACCTCCCGAAGATCAAGCAGAAATTCTATAAGCCGAACCACACAAGACGTGGTTCCGGCATCGGACTTGCCGTGGCGGATGAGATCATCCAGGCACACGGCGGCAGGCTCGACATCACCAGCGAAGAGGGCATCGGCACGACCGTGACCATCACCCTCCCGCCGGGACAGAAGCCTGAATAGCGGGGAACCCCTGCATTACCAAAAGGAGTATCTATGGAAGAAAAAGAAAAACAGCCCGAAGCCTGCCCCACGGCGTGCCATCGGAGCAAGATCGGCGGGCAGGCGCTCATTGAGGGCGTGATGATGAAGGGCGCCTACAAGGGCGCTATGGCGTGCCGGCTCCCGGACGGCACGATCGACGTGGAGACATGGGACATCAAGGGCGGTGTCGGGAAGGACAGACCGTGGTATAAGAAGATCCCGCTCATCCGGGGCGTTTACAGCTTCATCTTCTCGATGGTGGACGGCTACAAATGCCTGATGAAGTCCGCCGAAAAGCAGGTGAACGGACAGGAGGACGAGGAAAACGAGGACGAAAAGCCCTCCAAACTCGACCTCTGGCTCGAAGCACATTTCACCGAGAAGACCGTCAGCGTCATCATGACCGTGTTCACCGTCATCAGCACGGCAGCGGCATTTCTGCTGTTCCTGTTCCTGCCGAAGTGGATCGTCGGCGGCATCATGGATTTTGCAGGCCTCGAAAACCGCATCTTGCAGTCCTTTTTGGAGGGCATCATCAAGATCATCATTTTCATCGGCTATATGGCAGTCACCGGGCTGTCCAAGGACATCCGGCGCACCTACGAATACCACGGCGCCGAGCATAAGACCATTGCCTGCTTTGAGGCGGGTCTCCCTCTGACGGTCGAGAACGTCCAGAAGCAGGTGCGGCTGCATCCCCGCTGCGGCACGAGCTTCATTTTCCTGACGCTGTTCATCAGCATCTTAGTGATGTGTCTGGTGCCGTTCACGATCCCGTGGCAGCGGTTCCTGTGCAGCTTTGCACTGCTGCCCATCACCATCGGCTGTTCCTTTGAAGCCATCCAGTTTGCCGGACGGAGCGACAGCTTCATCTCCAAATTCATCTCCTGGCCGGGCTTGCAGCTCCAGCGCATCACGACCCGTGAGCCGGATGCCAGACAGATCGAATGCGCCATCGCAGCGCTGACGCCGTGCATCCCGGAGAACTTAGAGGACGACAAATGGTAATGGACACAGCGGCGCTCCACACGGAGCTGACCAACTATCTGATACAGGCTGACATCCCGGATGCTGCCTTCGATGTGCGGTGCATGTTCGAGCAGGTCACGGGATGCCGCTATGAAAAGCTGCTTACAACGGGCATCCCCACCGAGGACGAGAACCCGCTCCGCAACATGGCGCAGCGCAGAGCCTTCGGCGAGCCGCTGCAATACATCCTCGGGGAGTGGGAATTTTTCGGGATGCGGCTGTTTGTCGGCAAGGGCGTACTCATCCCCCGCCCGGACACGGAGGTCCTTGTGGAGACCGTGCTGGACTGGTGCAAGGGGAAGCAGGAGCTGCGCATCATCGACCTGTGTACGGGCAGCGGATGCATCGCACTGGCGTTGCAGCAGCATCTCCCGGCGACGGAGGTACATGCGCTCGACTTCAGCGAGGATGCGCTGCACTATGCCCGGAAGAATACCGCCTATCACAAGCTGCCTGTGACGCTCCATGCGGGCGATGTGCTGGATGAACAGCAGCCGCAGGCATTCGGCACGTTCGATGTCATCGTGAGCAATCCGCCCTATCTGACAGCGGACGAGATGCAGGCTTTGCAGCGGGAAATACAGCACGAACCGGCATCGGCGCTTGCCGCAGGAACGGACGGGCTGCTCTTCTACCGGGATATCACCCGCATCTGGAAAAATGCGCTCCGCCCCGGCGGTCTGCTTGCCTTTGAGATCGGCGAACAGCAGGGCGAGGCGGTCGCTGACATTCTCGAAAATCACGAATTCACGGATGTTCACATTCTACAGGATTATGCCCGGCATGACAGGGTCGTGACGGGGCAGAAAGCCTGATATACCATCATATTGAGGAGGTCATCACCATGGCAAAAGCAAAAGCAAAAAACGAGAAGGCCAAAAGCCAGATGTTCCAGGCACCTGCTACGCAGGAGGAGAAGAAGAAGGCTCTGGAATCGGCTCTGAAAATGATCGAGAAGACCTATGGTCAGGGCGCCATCATGCGTCTCGGTCAGCGGCAGAAGATCGACGTGGATGTCATCCCGACCGGCTCCATGCAGCTCGATCTGGCGCTCGGTGTCGGCGGCGTGCCGAGAGGGCGTATCATTGAGCTGTACGGTCCGGAGAGCTCCGGTAAGACGACCGTTGCCCTGCACATCGTTGCAGAGGCGCAGAAGATGGGCGGCGAGGCTGCCTTCATCGACGTGGAGCACGCTCTCGATCCGAAATATGCCAAGCAGCTTGGCGTGGACATCGACAACCTCCTTGTATCGCAGCCGGATTCCGGTGAGCAGGCGCTTGAGATCGCCGAGCAGCTCGTGCGCTCCGGTGCGATCGACGTGCTCGTTGTGGACTCCGTTGCCGCCATGACCACGAAAGCCGAGATCGACGGCGAGATGGGCGACAACCATGTCGGACAGCTTGCCCGCCTGATGAGCCAGGCGATGCGGAAGCTGACCTCTGTGGTATCCAAGACGGGCTGCGTTGCCATCTTCATCAACCAGATCCGTGAGAAGATCGGCGTGATGTACGGCAACCCGGAGACCACCCCCGGCGGTCGTGCGCTGAAATTCTATGCCACCATCCGCATGGATGTCCGCAAGGGCGAGGTACTCAAGGAAAACGGCGTGCCGATCGGCAACAAGATGAAGGTAAAGATCGTCAAGAACAAGGTCGCACCGCCCTTCCGTGAGTGCGAGTTCGAGAACATCTACGGGCAGGGCATCAACCGTGACGGCGAGATCATCGACCTTGCAGTGGATCTCGAGATCGTCAAGAAGAGCGGCTCGTGGTTCAGCTATAACGGCGAGAAGCTCGGTCAGGGACGTGATTCCGTCAAGAAGCGCATGATGGAGGACGAAAACTTCCGCAAGGAGATCGAAGCCAAGATCATGGAGCAGATCGACAAGATCGATCTCTCTGCATCCGATGATGAGGATGATGCCGCCGAGGCTGCTGCCGCTGCTGCAGAATCCGGCGACGAGGCTGCTGTCATCGAAGCACCTTCCTCCGCAGAGGATATTTCGGCGGACGATGACTTCGAGGAATTTGATCCGACTGAATGAGCGGGGAGCCATGCAGAACCGGCTTTTGTCGGCTTAGCGCCGACTTAGGAGGCGGGGAGCCCCCGCTGGCAGACGCATGCCTGGTTTTCCATTCAGAATAGACCGGAACATGCGTTGACAGTGCGGTATACCACATTCGCCCAATGCTTCGCAAAGGGCGAATCGCTATCCGGAGCTTATTACTGGAATTTGATCTGACTGAACCAACTTGGAACCAAACCAATGGGGTGTGGGGCATCGCCCCACAAGCAGGTCAATGGGGGCAGGCTGAGAATGCTTTTCCCAAAATAACACAACATTCAAGAGGTATCCTATGGAAATCTTGGAGATCACCCGCCAGAAGACCTATTTCGAGGTGCATACAGAGGACGGCGTCTATGAGCTGGACGGCGAGCTGATGCGGCAGAACGGCATCCGGGAGGATGCGGACATCGACGGCGATCTGCTGCTCGAACTGCACGACCGTTCCCGCTACAAGAGGGCATACCGGCGGGCGTGCTATCTGCTCGATGCACGGGACTATTCCTATGTGATGCTGTACCGCAAGCTGATGCAGACCTATAACGACAAGGCACTTGTCCGGAAGGTCGTGGATCATTTAGCCGAGTGCGGCATGATCAACGACCGGCGCTATGCCGAGAAATTAGCCGAATACCTTGTCGAGCGCAAGCGCTACGGCATTTATCGGGCAAGGCAGGAGATGCTGCACCGGGGGCTGGACAAGGCGCTCGTGGAGGATGCACTGGACGGCTTGGAGGACACTGCCGAGGAGAATCTCCCGGCTGTGCTGGAAAAGAAATACGGCAGGATCCTCACCGATCCGAAGGACTACAAGACCCGGGAAAAGGTCATTGCCGGGATGGCTCGCCTCGGCTACGATTTCCGCAGCGTCAAAGCAGCGCTCGAGGACTATTTTGCCGACTGGGACGAAGAATAGAGGTGGAACGATGCAGCATATCAGAAAACCGGCAGCAGGTCTGCTGCTTGCGGCAATGCTCCTGCTCTCAGGCTGTGCGCCCGATGAGGTCAAGCAGGAGGCGAAAGCCCGAAAGGAAGCCTATCAGCAAGCCTTCACAGACAAGGTGAAGGCGGCGTACGGCGAAGATGCCGCCCTGCGCAAAGTGGAATGCCCGGTCGAATCAAGGACCGCCACGGTCACGCCGGAGGTCACCTACTATGCCAGCGATTCCCTGACCGGACAGATTCTTCTGGATAAAAAACGCTATGATGCGAAGTATTTTCCTGCGTCGGATGTGCTTCTCGACACCGTCCACACGGATGATATCTGCAATACGGTCATCGCATCGCTGCCCATTGCCCCGGAACAGATCGTCCGCACCATAGTAACAGATACGGCGTTTCTGGAGCCGATGTTCCCCTCGGATGCTGACACGCTTGACAAAGCACTTGTGCCCGGAAATGATGTCGGTCTGATCTTCCATATCATCACCAAGGAAGATCTGAGCGCCTGCAGGGATACGGATTTCAACAGCATCCCGGTGCTGCAGCAGCTCTCGCAGGATGCAGATTACAGCCGGATTCAGATCATTTCGGTGAAGGACACGAACCGCATCGACTCCCTGACCGGGAAACTCAGCGAGCTGCAGTTCTATCCGGATCAGCATCCGTATGTCACAGACAACACCCGGCCGTCCAGACATGACCGGGGCACGAAGGATGCCTATGATCTGTACCATATCCGCAATGTCATCCGGCTTTCCCAGCCGCAGAAGCATCTGCCGTACAGCGTGGAATTCTGCGAATAACGAAGGAGGTTTTTCCCATGGCGATCAAAGTCAGCCTTGTTTCTTTGGGCTGTGAAAAGAATTTAGTAGACTCGGAGCGGATGCTCCGGAAGCTCCGCAGCCACGGCTATGAGCTGGTGACGGAGTTCGGTGACTCGGATGTTGCAGTCGTGAATACCTGCGGTTTCATCCAGTCTGCGAAGGAGGAGGCGATCGAGACCATCCTCGAAATTGCAGCCCTGAAAAAGGAGGGCACTGTCAAGAAGCTCATCCTCACCGGCTGTCTGACCGAGCGCTACAAGGAGGAAGCTGCTGCCGAATTTCCGGAGGCAGATGCCATTGTCGGCATCGGTGACGAGAAGGACATCGTAGACATCCTCGACAAGGTCCTGAAAGACGAGCGCTATGTGCATTTTGCGCCGAAATCCGATGCCATGATGGACGGCGAGCGCATTTTGTCCACGCTGCCGTTCTTCTCCTACCTGAAGATCGCAGAGGGCTGTTCCAACTGCTGCACCTACTGCGCCATCCCGATGATCCGCGGCAAATTCCGCAGTGTCCCGATGGAGGACGTTCTGGCCGAAGCCAACTGGATGGCAGAAAACGGCGTGACCGAGCTGAACATCATCGCACAGGACACCACCCGCTACGGCGAGGATCTCTATGGTGAGAGCCGTCTGCCGGAGCTGCTGACGAAGCTCTGTGCCATTGACGGGCTGCGCTGGATCCGGGTGCTCTACTGCTATCCGGAGCGCATCACGGACGAGCTCATCGAGGTCATGGCGAAGGAGCCCAAGATCGTCAAGTATATCGACATGCCCATCCAGCACTGCAATGACGAAATTCTTGCCCGCATGAACCGTCCCTCGACCAAGGCGAAGCTCTATGACGTCATCGGCAAGCTCCGTGCTGCCATGCCGGACATTGTCCTGCGCACCACGCTCATCACCGGCTTCCCGGGCGAGACGGAGGAACAGTTCAACGAGCTGGCGGAGTTCGTGCAGGAGGTAAAATTCGCCCGCCTCGGCTGCTTCCCCTATTCGCAGGAGGACGGCACGAAGGCGGCTGATTTCCCGGATCAGCTCGATGACGAAGTCAAGGCGCACCGTGCCGACATCATCATGGAGCAGCAGGCAGAGGTCAGCGCCGCTTATAACGAAGCCCAGCTCGGCACCGAAAAGACCGCTGTTGTCGAAGGCTTTGACAAGTGGGCAGAGTGCTATTTCGGCAGAACGGCTGCCGATGCGCCGGACATTGACGGGAAGGTGTTCTTCTCCTCCGAGCGCAAGCTCAGTCTCGGTGAATATGTGCAGATCAAGATCACCGATACGCTCGACTATGATCTGCTCGGGGAGGTCGTTGAATGAATCTGCCGAATAAGCTGACGCTCCTGCGTATCATCCTCGTACCGGTCTTTCTGGTCTGCATGTATGTGCAGTTCCCGTATCATTACTCGGCAGCGCTTGTCGTTTTTGCCATTGCATCCATCACGGATGCGCTGGACGGACATATCGCCCGCTCACAGAATCTCATCACGACCTTCGGCAAGTTCGCAGACCCGCTCGCTGACAAGATCCTCGTCCTTGCGGCATTTGCAGCGATGGCGGATCTCAGCGCCAAGATGGAAGTGACCCTCGGCACGGAGTATTCCCTCCATGTCAACGGCATCGTCGTGACGATCATTGCCGCCCGGGAGTTCATGGTCTCCGGTCTGCGTCTTGTGACGGCGGAGAAGGGCGTTGTCGTGGCTGCCGGCATCTGGGGCAAGCTGAAGACTGCCTTCACGATGGTGACACAGGTGGTGATCCTGCTCTGTCTCTGCCTGACCGAGTTCGGCATCCCGGCGATCGGCGGCATCATGAGCTGGATCTTCTTCGCTCTGGTATGGATCTCCGTCCTCCTGACGATCATCTCCGGCGCCGTGTATTTAAAGGGCTACTGGAAGTATATAGATATGAAATAGCAGCGTGACGCTGCACCCAGGTTGCTTCGCAGATTGATACTGCACTGCTTCGTTTACCACATGCCCCCAACGCCTTGCGGCGAAGGGGGCAAAGCTGTTTTTTCTTAGCACATCGCATCCATTCGGATGCTCTGATGCAGGGCTTCGGGGTTTCAAATTATGGTGCAGTACAGTGATTCTCTTTTAAAGCGGATGCAGGGGGGCAGCTTTCAACAGACTGTGCATAATACCAAATTTCCAGAGAAAAGGAAAAAACCCCTTGACAACTCCGGATTTCTATGCTATAATATTGAAGATTGTTCAGGAAAGAGCAATCCGCTCCGGAACCGGAGTGTCCATTCCTTGCCTGTCAAATCAGGCGAAATCCAAAAGGAGGTGCAGTCAACATGGCAAAGCTGAACGAGACATACGAGGCAATGGTCGTTTTCAGCCTGAAGAAGGATGAAGAGGCGATCCAGGCTCTCGTAGCAAAATTCAAGGGTCTCATCGAGAAGAACGGCACACTGACCGAGGAAGTGAACGAGTGGGGCAAGCGTAAGCTGGCTTACCCGATCAACTACGAGGCAGAGGGTTACTATGTGCTCTACACATTTACCGCAAAGCCCGAGTTCCCGGCAGAGCTGAACAGAGTTCTGAACATCACAGACGGCGTTCTGCGTGCTCTGGTCACCACCAAGTAAGCAGGCAGACACAAGCGTCTCTTCAAAAAATCCTGATGATGGGAGGGTACTGATATGTATAACAGAGTGATCCTGATGGGCAGACTGACCAAGGATCCTGAACTTCGCACAACACAGAGCGGCGTTCCGATGTGCCGCATTACTATTGCGGTGGATCGTAGTTTTGTAAGACAGGGCGAGGAGCGTCAGGCTGATTTTCTGGATGTCGTATGTTGGAGACAGACAGCAGAGTTTGTCTGCAAGTATTTCAGCAAGGGTCGTGTGATCCATGTGGAAGGCAAGATCCAGAACGACAATTATACCGACCAGAACGGCAACAAGGTATACAGAAATACCATTGTTGCGGACAATGTTGCATTCTGCGGCGATAAGCGCTCTGATAACGGCGGTCAGTACGGCGGTCAGCCCTATGGCGGCGGCCAGTCCTACAGCGGTCAGCAGTACGGTGGACAGCCCTATGGCGGTCAGCAGTACGGCGGACAGCAGTATCAGCAGCCCGCTCCCCAGCAGGCACCCCCGCCCCCGCAGGCAGCGGTCAACAATGCCCCGCAGCCGATCGAAGTGGGCGACCTCGGTGATTTTGAAGAAATTCTGAGCGACGGTGAAGTACCGTTCTAAGATGCGTTCACAGCGCAAGCTCTGCGCTATTCTCTAAGGAGAAATTGTGGATGCGTCTGCCAGCGGGGGCTCCCCGCACGGTGAAGTACCGTTCTAAAATTCGAGTAAAGGAGATATTGATATGGAACGTGAAAGAAGTTCTCGTCCTTCCAAGCGCCCGCGCAAGAAGGTTTGCATGTTCTGCGTAGACCGTGTAGAGAAGATCGACTACAAGGATATCGCTAAGCTGAAGAAGTGCATGACGGAAAGATCCAAGATCCTGCCCCGCCGTGTCACCGGCACTTGTGCCTATCATCAGCGTGAGCTGACGGTTGCGATCAAGAGAGCAAGACACATTGCTCTGCTGCCGTATGTCAGCGACTGAGATGTGATTCCCGGAGGACCTTCCCGCAGGGGGAGGTCCTTTTCTGTGCCAACGTAGAAAAATCCGCAAGGAAATCAATTACCAGAAAAGGCGGGTCTGAGGGGGCACCAGCCCCCTCCTTTTCCTCCCCCAACGGGGGAGGTGTCGCCGAATGGCGGCGGAGGGGGGCGTCTTTACAGTGATGATGCGCACTAAAGCACCCGAAAATTGATTTCACCGAAAAATCCGCAAACCCCCTTGCATTTCATCCCGTTTTCGTGTATAATAATACATGATGGACTTTCCGAGAACCAAAGGAGTAATAGTATGATCTTATTAGATGAAATTAAGGTAGAGCTGACCGGCTACCGCAAGGAGCTTGCGGAGCTGGGCGAGGTGCTGAACATCACCAAAGCCAAGGAGGAGGTCGCCGAGCTCCAGAAGCAGGCGGCAGCAGAAGGCTTCTGGGATGACCTCGAGAATTCCCAGAAGGTGCTCCAGCGCACCAAGCAGCTCGAAAACAAGATCGCAGCCTATAACCGGCTCGAAGATAAGCTCGATGACCTCTTCACCATGCTGGAACTGTGCATGGAGGAGGAGGACGAGGATATGCAGAACGAGATCGTCACCGAGATGGCGAATTTCAAGCAGACCCTCGAAGACAAGAAGCTGGAGACGCTGCTTTCCGGCGAATATGACAGCAAGAACGCCATCCTGACCTTCCACCCCGGCGCCGGCGGCACCGAGGCACAGGACTGGGCAGAGATGCTCTACAGAATGTACAACCGCTGGGCAGAGCGCCACAACTACAAGGTGCAGCTCCTCGACTACCTCGACGGCGATGAGGCCGGCCTGAAAAGTGCCACCATCATGGTCGAGGGCGAGAATGCCTACGGCTTCCTGAAATCCGAGGCAGGCGTACACCGTCTGGTGCGTGTATCGCCGTTCGATGCCTCCGGCAGACGCCAGACGTCCTTTGCGGCGCTCGATGTCATGCCTGAGATCGACGACAGCATCCAGGTGGATGTCCGTCCCGAGGACATCGAGATGGAGGTATACCGTTCCTCCGGCGCAGGCGGTCAGAAGGTCAACAAGACCAGCTCTGCCGTGCGTCTGATCCACAAGCCGACCGGCATCGTGGTATCCTGCCAGACACAGCGCAGCCAGTACCAGAACCGTGACTATGCCATGAAGATGCTCGTATCCAAGCTCGTCGAGATCAAGGAGCGTGAGCATCTCGAGAAGGTCTCCGACATCAAGGGCGTACAGAAGGAGATCGGCTGGGGCGCACAGATCCGCTCCTACGTCTTCATGCCCTACACCCTCGTGAAGGACACCCGCACCGGCTTCGAGAACGGCAACATCAACGCCGTCATGGACGGCGACATTGACGGCTTCATCCATGCCTATTTAAAGGCAATGTCGCACGGCAACTTAGAGAAGTAACGGGGAGCCCCCGTTGGCAGGTGCTTTGCAGATCACGGTGCACCTTTTCAACGATCACATGCCCCCAACGCCTTGCGGCGAAGGGGGCATCGTTTTGCATTTTCAGACATCGCAGCTAAAGCTGCTCCTGTTTCTTGCTTCGGGGTTTCAGCTTGATGGTGCATGAACAGCGCATGGCATGTACTGTAGATCGAACGAAAAACCGGCATGCGTCTGCCCTGTGCGGGCACGCACCGGGGAGCCCCCGTTGGCAGGTGCTTTGCAGATTACGGTGCGCCTTTTCAACAAACGCTTGCCCCCCAATGCCTTTCGGCAAAGGGGGGCAATGCTGTTTTTTCTTAGCACATCGCAGCTAAAGCTGCTCCTGAGTCGTTTTCAGGTGTTTTAACTTACGGTGCAACAGCAGCGCATGTTCTGCGCTTGCAGTTTAACTGAAACTTGGCGTGCGTCTGCCCTGTGCGGGCACGCACCTATTCGCCGAGCGGTACGCCGTTGGCGTCGGTGGTGATGCCCTGACCGCAGAGGATCAGGATGCCCTCGATCAGACCCCAGAGAGCACCTGCGCCGAGGAAGAACGTGGCTAAGATCTGGAAGACACCGATCATGGTGTAGCCGAGATAGAACCTGTGGATGCCGAAGCCGCCCAGGAAAATACCGAGCAAGCCGGCAACGACCTTTGATTTCTGCTGCATAATGATACCTCCTGTATGCAGGGGATGTGCCCCTTTGTCTGATGGATGTCCCGCAGTCCGGGCTCAGTTTCATTATAGCAGAAATATGTCGGATCTGTCAAGCTGTTAGCGGAAAAAACTGTAAAACGGGCATCTTTTTTTGAAAATCCTATTCCCTTTTTCCGGAGAATCTGGTATAATAGAAATACCGATTACGAAAGTGAGTTGTATCATTTTGAATAAATACCAGAAGCTGGCGCAGAATACGGTCATCTTTGCCATTGGTTCCTTTGGCTCCAAGATCCTGCTGCTGCTGCTGACACGTCTTTACTCCGGCAACATCAACCCCGGCGACACCTCTACCAAGTCTCTGCTCGAACAGACGGCGAATTTCATCATCCCGGTCATCACCTTCTCCATTGCCGAGGCGGTCATCCGCTATGGTCTGGACAAGGACTACAGCAAGAAGGAGGTCTTCACCTCCGCCTGCATCGTGGAGCTGGTCGGCGCTGCGATCCTGCTGCTCTGTTCGCCATTGCTCATGCTGCTGCCCTATACCAAGGGGTATCTGCTCTTTCTCCTTGCCTATATCCTTGCCTCCTCCTTCCGGCAGCTGTGTTCGCAGTTCGTCCGGGCTCGGGATCTGACAAGGCTCTTTGCCTTTGACGGCATATTGGCAACGCTGTCGCTGTTTTTATACAATGTCCTGTTCATCTCCGTGCTGCACTTAGGTGTCCACGGCTTCATGCTGGCGGTGATCCTCTCCGACCTCTGCTCCGGGCTGTTTTTGTGGTTCGTGGCAAAGCTCGGCAGATACTTCGACCCCCGGCGCTATTACAACCCGGACATCACCAAGACCATGCTCCGCTTCTCCATCCCGATGATCCCGACAGCAGTCCTGTGGATCATCACCGGCTTCTCGGACAGAGCCTTCGTCCGCTATATGGAAGACCATGCCCTGAGTAGCGATGTCGGCGATGCGGCAGCGGGCGTGTATGAGTATTCCTCCAAGGTCCCGAACCTCCTGCAAATGGTCTCGACCATCTTCTTCCAGGCGTGGAACATGTCCGCCATCAAGGAGAACAGCTCCAAGGACAAGGGCGAATTTTATCACAGGATCTTCTCGAACTACCAGGCATTCATGTTCCTGTCAGCGGCGCTGATGATCCTGCTGATCCAGCCGCTCTGCGCCATGCTCATCAACTACAATGTCTATCCGGAGTATGCACGGTGCTATATCTACGCGCCGATCCTGACGATCTCCGTGGTCATGCTGAGCTTTGACCAGTTCCTCAGCAGTGTCTATGTCGCTACACAGAAGACCAGCCACAGCATGTGGACGGCGCTCATTGCCGCCGGGACGAACATCATCCTGAACATCCTGCTGATCTATCGCTGGGGCGTACAGGGCGCTGTCATTGCGACCTTTGCCAGCTATTTTGTCTGCTATCTCGTTCGTATCGTGGATACCCGCCGGCTCATCTACTTCAAGGTCAGCCACGGGCGCTTCTTCCTGAATACAGCAGCGCTGTTTGGGATGAGCTATTTTGCCATCACCACGCCGAAGCTGTACCTGCTCTGGGAAGCAGGGCTGTTCCTGCTGCTGTGCGTCTTCAACGTGCAGGCGATCCGGCTCGTCGGAAGGATCGCCGGTAAGGTCATCCGGAAATTCACACATCGGGGGGCGAAAGCATGAGCAAACCAAAAAGGGGTCTTGTCCTCGGCGGCGGCGGTGCCAAGGGTGCCTACCAGATCGGTGTCTGGCGGGCGCTGCGGGAAATGGGGCTGGATCAGTTCGATGCCATCTCCGGCGCATCCGTCGGCGCACTCAATGCGGTGCTCTGGGCATCGGGCGACTATGAGAATGCCTATCGGGTATGGTCAACGCTGCGGTTCTCGGACTTCATCACGCCGAGCACGGACGGGCAGCGAATCGCTTCCCGTGACGGTCTGCGGCGCATCATCCGGGAACATGCCGATCTGGCGGCAGTGCGCACCTGTCCGATCCCGGTCTATGTCAACATCCTCAATTCGAGGACGATGCAGGTGGAATACCGCAGGCTCAACGGTCTGAGCGATGCGGAGATCGAAGACCTCCTGATCGCCTCTTCCTCCATCCCGGCTGTTTACGGCAAGGCGCAGGTGGACGGGGAGCAGTACTGGGACGGCGGCTTCTTCATCGGCGGCGACAATGTGCCGGTGTATCCGCTGTATCACAATGAAAACATCCGTGACCTCCTGATCGTGGAGCTGACGGGGCATGAACGTGTGGAGTTCCCGGCGGACTGCCGTGCGCTGCGGATCATTCCGGACTATTCGCTCGGCAATCTGCTGCATTTCGGGCAGAGCGCCATTGCCCAGCGCATGGAGCAGGGCTACCGTGACACGATGGCGCTCTTTTCCGGGACGGATCCGGAGCTGCCCGAAGTCGAAGCGCTCCTCGATGCCGTCCATTCCGAGCAGGAATTGGAAGCGCTCATCCGCTGCGGGAGCTATCCCAATGCGCCGCTCTCCGTGATGGACGGCGGCGTCTTCTGGGATGACATCTGCACCATCGGGAGCTATCGGCTCCAGCGGAACAAGCAGTTCCTGAACCTGCGCATTTTAGACGGCACAGGCGTCCGCCGTGCATGGTGGCTGCGGAGCAGTGATTTTTTGACGGCGATCGAGAAATACAAGGCGCTCGTCATGCAGCCGGGAGGACAGCCATGAACACGGAAGCGATCAGAGCACTGCTCCGGGCGCTTGCGGGGGGCTCCACAGAAAACCATCCCTTTACTGCTGACATTTGTTTAGAATAAAAAACACAAGGAGGTACGAAATCATGTCCACACCACATCTGCAAGGAAACAAAGGCGATTACGCACCGGTCGTCCTGATGCCGGGCGATCCGCTCCGTGCGAAGTACATCGCTGAGCATTTTCTGGAAAATGTCCGCTGTGTCAACGAGATCCGGAACATGTTCGGCTATACCGGCACCTACAAGGGCACGCCTGTCTCCGTACAGGGCAGCGGCATGGGTCAGCCGTCCATCGGCATTTATTCCTATGAGCTGTTCAACTTCTTCGATGTGCAGAGCATCATCCGCATCGGCACGGCAGGCGGCATTGCGGACGACATCCAGCTCCGGGATCTGGTCTTAGCGGAGGGCGCCTGCACCAATTCCAACTATGCGGCGCAGTACAACCTGCCGGGGATCTATGCGCCGACGGCTTCGTTCCGTCTGCTGCGCAAAGCAGCGGATGCGGCGGACACACTCGGGATGCCGGTGCATGTCGGCAATGTCTTTTCGAGCGATCTGTTCTATGACGATGCCGATTCCCTTGCGGACTGGAAGAAGATGAACGTCCTTGCGGTCGAGATGGAAGCGGCGGCGCTGTACATGAATGCGGCACGAGCCGGCAAGGAAGCATTGTGCATCTGCACGGTATCGGACTGCCCGCTGCGGGATGAATACACGACAGCAGAGGAGCGCCAGACCGGCTTCACGAGGATGATGGAGCTTGCGCTGAAGACGATCGTGTAAGTTTTTCTTTTTTTAACAAATTTTAAGCATCATTTAAGGTTCACCGTATATGATAATAGTGGATCAGGAAAATGCGCACCGGATGCATCCCCGCACCGGTGGCAGATTCCAAGGTAATCCCCTATTCCCCCATTATTATCAATTCATCTACTCTCTGACGGTGCCTAAATGGCACCGCTTTTTTTTGTGCGGGCCCGCACTGGGCAGACGCACGCCGGGTTTTAGTTCAGAGGATGGCGCAGAACATGCGCTGTGAGTGCAGTTTACCGCTTGCAGCCAATGCTGCGCAAAGGCTGCAATGCTAATGAAAGAAGGAGATCACTATGGATCCGAAACTGATCGAACGCATCAACGAGCTTGCACGCAAGGCGAAGGCGGAGGGGCTGACCGAGGAGGAGAAGGCGGAGCAGAAGAAGCTCCGGGACGAATACCGGTTCGCATTCCGCCGGAATCTCCTGGATCAGCTCGATCATACGTATATCATGGACGAAAAGGGCGAGAAGCACAAGCTCGGCGGAAAGTGAATTTTTTGTGATGGTGCATAAAATACTTGCATTTTCAGAAAAGCTATGGTATACTATATGTAGTAATGCTGTACACAGCATTGCAGACCCGAAACAAACAGTCCATACCGAACAAAAGGAGGAATTTTACCATGTCATTCCCTGATAAGATCAGTGCCAATCTGACCAATGCCGGCAGAACGGTCTCCCAGTCTCTCAAGAACTTCACCGATGCCACCACGATGCAGAAGGAGATCAGCGCCGAGAAGCGCAACATCAAGACCAAGCTCTATGAGATCGGTCAGCTCTACTACGAGATGTTCAAGGACGATCCGGGCGCAGATTTCTTTGAGCAGGTGGAGTCCATCACCAATTCCCAGCAGCGCATCGAGGAGCTCGAAGCGGAGATCCAGGAGGTACGTGAGCGCAAGCCCGATCTGGTACAGATCCCCAGCACGCCCAAGGTAAAGCCCTCTGCGATGGTTTGTATGCAGTGCGGCAGCACCTTTGACACCTCCCAGACCTTCTGCGCCAACTGCGGCACGAAGCTGACGGCTCAGTATCCGACACCGGCAGCCGCAGCAGCTGCACCGGCACAGACCGCCGAGGATGTCCAGAACCGTGCAATGGACGAGAACGAGGAGATCTCCGAGACGTTCACGCAGAAGCCGTCTCTGACCAAGCCCGCTGACATCATCCTGCACAAGCCCGAGGCACCGACCGACGGCAAGCGTTTCTGCACACACTGCGGCGCACCGGCAGCAGCAGATTCTTCCTTCTGCGCAATGTGCGGCAACAAGTTACAGTAAGCATTTTCCGAAAACGTCAAAAACAGGAAAGCTGCGAAAGCAGGTGCTTTTGCAGCTTTTCTGCATTTCTATTCATGGTATATTCATACAATCTTATTGTATTGTTTACGAAAATGTAGTATAATTTTTATGATGCTGTGGTATACCCACTTGGCAGAAAATCAGTAGGGAAAGGACTTGCCGGAACCGTCCGGCGGTGATATCTATGGCAGAAAAACGACCGCATATTGCGATAATAGTCTCAACGATCGACGAAGAATATCAGAGCGGTATCCTTGACGGTGTGCGTCAGTTTGCCTTTGCCAATGATATCACGCTCGAGCATTTTGTGGCGTTCGGCAATATCGGCAGCGATACCCGGCACGACACCGGTGAATACAATATCTTTTCCCTTGCCTATTTCAGCCGGTTCGACGGCGTGATCCTCCTCATCAACACCATCCAGATGTCCGACCGTCTCGAACAGGTGCTCGGACGGGTGCGGGAAGCGGGGATCCCTGCGGTCTGCATCGACAAGGATGTTCCTGACATGTATACCATCTGCATCGACAACGAGAGCGCCATGCAGGCGATGGTGGAGCATTTCATCGAGCGCCACGGCTTTACCCGCATCAATTACGTTTCCGGTCCGGCGGACAACATCGACAGCCGCCAGCGCCTGAAATCCTATAAAGATGCCCTGGCAAAGCACGGCATCCCTGTGGAAGAGGAGCGCATCTACCACGGACACTTCATGTCCAAGGACGGCGCCGATGCCGTTGCACAGTTCCTCCAGTCGCCGCTGAAATTCCCGCAGGCGATCGTCTGCGCCAATGACAATATGGCGATCGCAGCCGTCAACGCCCTGATGAACCGTGGCGTGCGTGTGCCGGAGGATGTGGCGATCTCGGGCTTTGACTATATCGACAACGCCCGGAACTATTCGCCCTCGCTCACGTCCGTGGAGCGTCCGCTCGAACGGGTCGGGCAGCTTGCCTGTCAGAAGATCCTCAACCATCTGCGGGGTGTGGAGCAGGAGCGTTCCCTGATCTTAGAGACCAAGTGCCATTTCTCCGAGAGCTGCGGCTGCTGCGAGACGGCACTGACGGATACAGACGAATTCAAGCGCCGCAATTTCCAGGTACTCGATTCCTTCACGAACGATGCCTCCCTTGCCAACCGGCTCAGCTCCTCGCTGGCGGAGTGCGACAGCCTGGCGGATTTTGTCAGCAACCTCGAACGCTTCGTACCGGAATTTGGCTGCAAGGAGTTCTATCTCTGTCTGTGTGACAGCTGGAAGAACGGCATCATGAGCGATGAGGCAGAGGAGAACTACCTCATGCACATCCTCTCCCCGAATGAATATATCACAGACGGCTACGGCGACAAGATCCTTGTCCCGCTGGCATGGCGTGACGGCATGTTCCTGCGCATGGAGGATTTCCGGGCGGAGGAGATGCTCCCCGGGCTGTTCGATCCGGCGCATGAGCGGGGGGATTACTACTTCGTCCCGCTGCATTTCCGTGAGCGCTGCATGGGCTACTGCGTGATGGTCGATACCGGATTCCCGACGACCAGCAAGCTCTTCCACAACTGCATCATGGCGATCGCCAATTCGCTGGAAAGCGTGCGGAAGATCGTATGTCTCGACCGTGTCACCCGCAAGCTCAACCGGCTCTATACGATCGACTCGCTTGCCGAGATCAACAACCGCAACGGTTTCCGCATCGGCACGCAGCATCTGTTCAGCTGGTGCATCAGCGCCCAGAAGCCCGTCATGCTCATGTTCCTGGACATGGACGGCTTGAAGCATATCAACGATACCTACGGTCACAAGGCTGGCGATGCAGCCATCACCGAGATGGCAGACATCCTGACGGCGTCCTGCACGGACGGCGAGGTCTGCTGCCGGTTCGGCGGTGACGAATTCATCGTCTTTGCGGCGAATTATACCGAGGAGCAGGCAAAGGCGCTCAGCGACCGCATCAATACCCGTATCGAAGCTGCCAACACCAAGGATAAGCCCTACACACTGGCGGCATCACTGGGCTATTATATCACCGTGCCGCAGCAGGACACCAATCTGTTCCAGCTCGTGACGGTGGCGGACAACATCATGTATGCGGAGAAGAAGCGCAAGAAGATGTCCCGCTATCTCAAGCATTCCGGGGTGGATTTCCAGAAGCCCTCCGGCGATCTTCCTGAAGGCTAAACAAAACAGCGCACAAGGCAAGACCTTGTGCGCTGTGTTTTGTTAGATCAATAGATACTTTCGTAATCCACGGAGAGGATCTTAGTGGTATCGGTTTTTGAGAAATAGAGATACAGGACGAAATCTTCTCCCTCCGGTCTGTAAACGAACTTGTGCCGGGCGTGCTCCGCTTCATACTCGTTCAGGGTCTCCTCCGTTTCCTCACCGAGCGCCGCCCTGACCTCATCGAGGCTGGATGCCATCGTCAGACCGCACGGCAGACCGATCTCCGTACCGGCTGCACTGTCGGATCCCGTTCTTTGCACATTGAAGCTATACAGCCAGCTGTCTGCCACGGTCGTTTCCGCATCGCCGCAATTGATCACGGCATAGTTGAAGCGGATCCCCGGGCAGCTCTCCGCTTCCATAGACATCCCCGCAAGCACAGAGCCTGGGGTCAGGGTATCCTCTGCGTAGTCCATCGTCGGTGTCCAGCCGGCACTGAGCAGCTCCTGGTAGGTCGTCTGTCCGGAGATGAGCGGCACATCACCCAGTGTGACCAGCGCCGTTCTGGTAAAAGTCTGCGGCTCGGTCTGGTTCTCCGTTGTCTGTATGCTTTCGGCGGGCTGTGGCGACGTATCCCCCGATCCCCCGCAGCCTGCTGCGGAAAGACAGAGCGTCAGCGCAAGCAGCGCCACGGAAAGCTGTTTGATGTAGTTCATGCCTGTGTCCTCCTTCAGATCACAAATCCGCCGTTCACCCCGAGCACCTGCCCGGTGATGAAATCCGCCCGGTCGCTGCACAGGAATGCCGCTGCATGGGCGATGTCCTCCGGTGTGCCGAGGCGTCCGAGGGGCGTTTCCTCTGCAAGATCGTCGAGCGTCTGGGCATCGTAGCAGTCGAGCATCGCCGTCCGGATGACGCCGGGTGCGATGCAGTTCACCCGGATGCCGGAGGGTGCCACCTCCTGCGCCAGCGCCTTGGTAAAGCCAATCACGGCAGCCTTTGCCGCCGAATAATCCACCTCACAGGAAGCGCCGACCTGCCCCCACATCGAGCTGATGTTCAGGATGCAGCCGGCTTTCCGGTGTACCATCTGCGGGAGCAGCGCCCGGGTACATTCGATCGTGCCGAGGACGTTCACGGCGAAGAGCTTCTGCCGCTGCCCCTCGTCGATGTCCGTCAGCAGCCCGGAAACAGAGATGCCGGCATTGTTCACCAGCACATCCACATGTCCGACCTGCCGGAGGACATCCTCCGTCATGCGGAAGATCTGCGCCGTGTCGGAAAGATCCGCCTGCACGGCGATGCCGCCGAGCGCTGCGGCACGTTCCTGCATCCCGTCTGCATGGCGGTTGCAGTGCAGCACCGGGAGATAGCCGTCCTTTGCCATTGCCTCTACGATGGCATAGCCGATGCCGCCGCTGGCACCGGTGATGAGCGCTGTTTTCATGCAGCAGCCTCCTCTGTTTTCTCTTGCTTATCCGGGAACATCAGCAGGACGATGATCGTCAAGGTCATGACGATGGTCGTGGGCAGTCCTGCTTCCAGTCCGAAGACACCGCCGTTGAACAGCTCCTTCCCCTCATTGAGGGACATGGAAAAGACCGTTGCACCGGTGTCGATGCCGCTGACCGGCAGCCCGTAGAAGTTGCCCTGTGCAAAATTCCAGATACTGTGGATGGCACATGCGCCCCAAAGATCGTTCGTTTTCAGCACATAGATCGAGATCATGGCGGCATACAGCACCAAGTTGATCGCCGCCAGCACCGTGATGCCCTTGTTGGCGAAGTGCGCCAGGGAGAAGCACATGCTGTTGAGCAGGATCCCCCACCAGGCATCGTAATGCCGCAGGATCGTTGTCATGAAGCTGCCCCGGAAGATGACCTCCTCGCTCATGCCCTGTATGAGAAAGCCGATGAACACGAGCACCAACTTTGAAATGTCGCCGCCCTTGAAGCCGTTCCATGTCAGGCTGCCTGTCAGCCAGGCAAGCAGTACGACCAGACTGAACAGCCCGAAGCCGACCACAAGACCGATCAGATATTTCGGCAGTGCGCCCTTTTTGTGAAAGCCCATCGAGGACAGCGGTCTGCCTTCGATGATACGGCAGTAAAAGAAGACCGTCAGCGTACCGCCCGCCGTGGCAAACAGCACGACATGGGTATATTCCGGGTCAAGCAGCAGGTTCAGGAGCTTGGCACGCAGCATATCATTCGTGATCATCGTCGTGTTATTGATCACCATTTCTTCCGTTGCCCATGCCATGAGCTTCGGGGAAAAGCCGATCGCCATGATCACACATTCCACAAAGGCGACCACAAAGAACAGGATCACGAAGATCAGGAATTTGAGGAACAGATCCTTCGGTGTCCGGAACTCATCCTCTTCCCGGAGCTCCCGGATCAGGGGCGAGTTGATTTTCAATGTCATGCGTATCACCCTCAGAATTTCAGGATGCCCTGGTCGATCAGCACCAGCACGATGAGCAGTGCTGTCTGCCAGACGATCCCGGCGATATTGACCGCCCAGAAGTACCAATGCTTGGTCTTGTGGCGGAAGACCTCCATCCCGGCAACTGCGCCGAAGCCGCCGCCGAGGAAGCCGAGCAGCAGGAGGACTTTTTCGGGTATGCGCCATTTCTTTTCCCTGGCAAGGCGCTTGTCCCTGCCGTAGAAGATGAAGGCGATGATGCTCATCACCAGATAGATCCCGGCGATCACGGGGATCACGATCGTTTTCAGCATTTACATCCCCCTTAATTTCAGATCTTCGATGATCTGGATGTAGATCTGTGTCAGCGCCATAAAACGGGCATCCCGTTCGGCGCCAGCCATATTTTCGGTATGCAGGAAGTCGATGGCATTGGCATGGGAAAGCCCTTTGAGCGTTCCCCGGAAGTTTTTCCATTTGGCACTTTTGGGCGAGACGAGCCCGTCATTTTTGCCCTCATAGCGGTCAACGATGCGGTAGGGCAGGCTGAGGAGCAGGTCGTTATACCAATGCGACATGAGAAAGGCATAGCTCTGGCAGAACACGCCGTGGACATCCTGGTTGAGGATGTTGAATTTCCGCATATAGTCCGTGGTGAACTGCCGGATGACCTCCATCGTCTGCGGATGGCGGTCGCCGGCGATGCGGCGGACCTTGTCGAAGATGCGGCTGCCCTTGCGGATCTGTTCGGGATATTTTTCGAGCAGCGCATCCACGGTGGGTGAGCCGTTATGCGGTGTGCCGAGCGTGGTGACGGAAGCGATATGCTCCGCCTCGCCGAGCGTGGAGATGAGATAGCGGGCTTCCAGACCGCCCTTGGAGTGGGCGATGATATTGACCTTCTCGGCGCCGGTCTCCCGGAGGATCCGCCGGATGAGCGGCACGAGGTTCATGGCGTTTTCCTGGATGGTCGCATTGCCGTCATGGTTGCTGATGTACACAACAGCGCCCCGCTGGCGCAGTTCCTCGGGGATGCGTCCCCAATAGCGATGCAGCGGCAGGCGATCACCGAAGTTCATCCCATGCAGCAGCAAGATCGGATAGCGGGTGGAACAGGATCCCAAGCAGAACACCTCCCAAAGTGTTGAAAGTCCTGTTGAAAGCCGGTTGATACAATGTGAAATCCCGGAAATTCCGGGCTATCCTTATTATACCAAATTGTTGATAACTTGTCAAGGCGGGGAGCCCCCGCCGGCAGGTTGCTTTGCAAATAATAGTGCACTGCTTCGGTGACCGCTTGCTCCCATGCTTTGCAAGGCCGCAAAGCTGTTCTTTTTAAGCCGTCGCATCCGTTCGGATGCTCTCATGCGGTTCTTTGGGGTTTCAGACACGGGTGCATTGGGGGATCGGATCGTGGGGATCGGTCCGGAGGGCTTCTGTATGAGGGCGAAAATACCCTCATTTTTGCCCGTTCTGATGCAAATTTGCATAAAGATCGGCATTTGATGCAGCGTCACGCTGCTTGACATTTCTCTCAAGGTGTGGTAAAGTATAGTATAGAATCATTTTGGTAAGGAGCGATCTTTATGAAACCGATGCGAATCGCAGCGCTGCTGACGGCGGCGATCTGCTTGCTGAGCCTTTCTGCTTGCAGCAAAAGGCATGGTATGACCTATACCGAGGAGGAGCTTCCCTATGGCGGCACGATGCGCCAGAACAAGACCTCCTACGCTGTCCCGATCACCTATGACAGGCGTTTTCTGAACGAGGAGCAGGCGGAAGTCGTGGCAGGGCTGCTTGGCGGCATCCAGAATGCCGATGCAGAATTGTACACAAAAAGCACCCTCGATTTTTATGCAGATTACCAGCTGAAAGTCTATGAACAGGATAACAAGGAAGCAATGGTGCAGCTGTTCCATGACAATTTAGCCAAGCAGACCGGCGATGACTTCACCTTCACGATGGTGCTCATCAACGGACTGGCGCAGGATCGCAACAACAGTGACATTGCCTCGATGCTGACGCTGCTCGACGGCATCAACGAGGACAGCGGCAAGTTCTCCGACACGGTCGAGGAGGCATACAAGCTGACGCTCGAATGGGACATCAACTATTCAGGCGGCTACAAGGTGCTGGAGGATGAGACGATCTATCTGCTCAAAACGCCGGACGGCTATTTTGCCGTGATGTAAGGAGCCCGCCATGCCGAGATTTTTTACGGAACACGGTGACGAGCACGAGATCGTCATCACCGGTGAGGATGCCCGTCACATCGGGCGTTCTTTGCGGATGCGCCCGGGCGAGCGGCTGACCGTCTGCGCCGAGGGCATCGACTACGACTGCGAGATCGTCCGCATCACGGAGAGCGAGGTCTATCTGCGCCCGGAGCACATCGCCCCGTGTGCGGCAGAGCCCACTGTCCGGGTGACGCTCTACCAGGCTGTCCCCAAGCAGGACAAGCTCGCCGAGATCGTCCAGAAAGCCACAGAGCTGGGCGTTTACCGGATCGTTCCGGTGCTGACGGCTCGCTGTGTGGCAAGACCGACCAAAGCGGAATTTGAGAAGAAGCGCCAGCGCCTGCAAAAGATCGCCCATTCGGCGGCAAAGCAGTCCGGGCGTGGCATCATCCCGGAGGTCGCACCGCTCCTGAGCTGGAAGGAGGCGCTCTCCGCCATGCAGCAGGAGGATCGCACCGTGATGCTCTACGAGGAGGAAGGCGGCGTGCGCTTCGGTGAAGTGCCGCTGGAGGGGGCGAAGACCATCGGACTGTTCATCGGGAGCGAGGGCGGCATTTCCGAGGAGGAAGCTGCCGACGCCGTTGCAGCGGGGCTTTCCCGTGTCTGGC
This sequence comes from Oscillospiraceae bacterium, assembly GCA_024684395.1. Taxonomy (GTDB): domain Bacteria; phylum Bacillota; class Clostridia; order Oscillospirales; family Ruminococcaceae; genus UBA3855. The sequence goes on along the minus strand of JAIKWY010000044.1, from coordinate 77,684 downwards.
TGGGCAGCCGGATCCTGCGCTGTGAGACCGCACCGACGGCAGCATTGTCGATTTTGATGTATCTGACGGGTAATTTATAGCAACCGACAAAAATACAAAAATTTTTTTCAAAAAAGTGTTGAAATGAATGATGAAATGTGGTATAATACTATCATGTAAAGCATAAGCCGCTGAAATTTCTGTCCGCAGCAGCGCGGCGGCGTGCTTTTTCAAATGATCTGCGGAGAAAAGAGGAACACACTATGAACTGGAAAACAATTGCGATCATCGCAGCTACTGCCCTGGCAACAGCCGCAGCCGTATTCTTCATCCTGCAGAAGCAGAACAGCAAGCGCAAGATGCGTTTCGACAGCACCGAGTTTGATGATGATGACTTTATGGATGATATCGCTTGCGGTGAGCAGTGCAACTTTGTTGACGAGGACATCGTAGATGAGGTCAAGGATGCAGCTGAGGACTTTGCTGACACTGTAGCTGACAAGGCAGCAGACGTTGCAGATGCATTCGGCGACGCCGTTGAGGGTGTCAAGGACGCTGTTGAGGAAGCAGCTGAGTGATCGTACAAGATCGTATCCCTGAGAGCCCCTGTCTCCGGACAGGGGCTTTTTCTGAAAAAATGAGGGAAACCCCTTGACAAACTGCCGCAACTATGCTATAATGTTATCGTGTAATTTTATCCAAAAGTAAGGAGCGTAACGATATGGAAATTTATGAGATCATCTGCGGTGCAGTTGTTCTTCTGCTGGCACTGCTCATCATCGTGCTTTGCCTGATGCAGGACAACAAGGGACAGGACAGCATGACTTCCGCTCTCGGCGGCGGCTTCAATGAGTCCTTCTACGGTCAGAACGAGGGCAACACCAGAGAAGCAGCCCTGGCGAAGCTGACCCGGATCCTTGGCATTCTGGCATTTGTCGTGATCTTCTGCATGAACATCGTGGTGCCGTACATCATGACACTGTTCGAGTCCACCGCAGAGTAATTTCGCATGAGCAAGATACGCCCCCGAGCTTGGATATGCCCGGGGGTTCTTTTTGTGCGTGCCCGCACTGTATCCGTCCCCTTGACCCACCCGATCTATAAGGAGGTACAAATGGCAAGACATAACGCAAAACATAACCGCCGGAAGCCCCAGACGCCTGTTGTGGAGCATCCGAAACACCCCGCCGATCCCGCTGTGACGGCGGATTATGAGCGCAAGATCCGCCTGTTTTTGCAGCAGGCGACCGACAAGCGGATGCAGCACGGGACACTTGCTGTCAAGTGCCGTGCCAAGCGTTCGCCCTCGGCATTTCATGCGGCGCTCGAAAAGCTCATCCGGGAGGGCATCATCCTGAAAAAAGGCGAGTCCTACACGCTGAGCAGCCGGGAAAACTGCTTTGAAGCCACCGTGTCACGGCTCTCCGCCGGCTACGGCTTCATCAAGGACGAGACGGGCACCGAGCACTTCGTTCCGGGGAAATTCCTCCTCGGAGCCATGCCCGGTGACAAGGTCCTCGCACGGCCGCTGCCCCAGCGGGATGACCGTTCTCCGGAAGCGGAGGTCGCCACCATCCTCGATGCACAGCCGGATGTACAGCTCTCCGGTACCATCGTGCCGACCGAGGAGGGGCTCTGCCTGCTGCCGGATACCATGAATATCTGCCTGCACATCGACTACCGGGCGAGTGAGCCCTATGGCATCGGTGACAAAGTGCTCTGCCTGCTCACGAGCCGTGGCGACCGCCATGCCGACCATCGGGTCATGGTGCTGGTGAACTATGGCAGTGCCGAGAATGCCGAAAACTGCATGGCAGCCCGCATCGCCGCCGAGGATATCCCTGTGAAGTTCCCGGAGGAGGTGCTGACCGAAGCCAAAAAGCTCGCAGATGCGGGCATCACGGACTTCGACCTTGCAGACCGCCTCGACCTGCGGGGCGAGTGCATCTTCACCATCGACGGTGCGGCTTCCAAGGATATGGACGATGCCGTTTCCGTGACCGAGCATCCGGACGGGAGCTTCACCCTCGGGGTACATATCGCCGATGTATCGCACTATGTGAGATATGGCACAGCCCTCGACAAGGAGGCATTCCAGCGGGGGACGAGCATCTACTATGCCGATAAGGTCATCCCGATGCTGCCGTCGGCGCTTTCCAACGGCATCTGTTCGCTGAACGGCGGAGAGGACCGGTTGACGATCTCCTGTATCATGGAGCTTTCCCCGCAGGGCGACCTGCTCTCGGCGAAGTTCCACAAATCCGTCATCTGCTCGGCGGTGCGGGGCGTGTATTCCGAGTGCAATGCCATCCTGGACGGGAGCGCATCGCCGGAAATTGCAGAGAAATATGCCCCGGTCACAGCCATGCTGCAAACGCTCGACAAGCTGACCGACCGGCTCGAACGCCTGCGGGAGCTGCGTGGCGCACCGGAGCTCGAAAGCACCGAAGCAGCGCTTCTGCTCGATGAAAACGGGCATTGCACAGGGCTGGCGCCCATTGAGCGGGGGAAGAGCGAGCGCATCATCGAGGCATGTATGCTCGCTGCCAATGAGGCGGCGGCAAAATGCGCCAGAGAAGCGCAGATCCCGCTTGTGTACCGTGTGCATGAGCAGCCCTCGCCGGAGCGCATCGAAAAGCTCAAGGAGATGCTTGCACGGCTCGGCGGCACGCCCCCGACCTTCCATGAAGCACAGCCCAAGGACATCCAGCAGCTGCTCAATGACTGCCGGGAGGAGGTCTGGTTCCCGGTCATCAATTCCCTGACGCTGCGTTCGATGGCAAAGGCACGCTACAGCGAGGAGCCGCTCGGACATTTCGGGCTGGCGCTGCGGGACTATGCGCATTTCACCTCCCCGATCCGGCGCTATCCCGACCTTGTGGTGCATCGGATCCTGAGCGATCTCTTAGCGGGCGGCAGTGCGGAATGGATGGGCAAGCGCTATGGCAAATTCGTGGAGCAGGCGGCGTTGCAGTCCTCCGAGACGGAGCTCCGTGCCATCCGCATCGAGCGGGAAGCGGATGACTGCTATGCGGCGGAGTACATGAAGGCGCATGTCGGCGAGACGTTCAGCGGCGTCATCACGAGCGTGACGGACTTCGGTGTCTATGTCACACTGGAGAACATGGCGGAAGGTCTGCTGCATATCCGTGACATGCCCGAGGGCGAGTATGAAGCCGAGGAAGGCTGGTACATCAGGGACACCCTCAGCGGCAGAGAATACCGCCTTGGTATGCCCATCGAGGTCATCTGCGCACGAGCGGATATCAGTGCGGGACAGATCGATTTTGTGATGGCGAATGATGATGAATAAACGATCCCCCTCCGCAGAAAACTCCTGCGGAGGGGGATCTGTGCATATCAGACAGTTTGTGTTTCAATCACTCAAACATCGGAGTAGACAGGTAGCGCTCGCCGGTGTCGGGGAGGAGGGCAACGATGGTCTTGCCCTTGTTCTCCGGGCGCTTTGCAAGCTGGATGGCTGCAAATGCTGCCGCACCGGAGGAAATGCCGACCAGTACGCCTTCGCTTCTGGCGATGCTTCTGCCGGTCTCGAAGGCATCCTCATTCTCCACGGTGATGACCTCGTCATAAATATCCGTGTTCAGCGTATCCGGCACGAAGCCTGCGCCGATGCCCTGGATCTTGTGCGGACCGGCTACGCCCTCGGACAGGACAGGGGAGCTCTTCGGCTCAACAGCGACGATCTTCACATCCGGGTTCTGGCTCTTGAGGTACGCACCTACGCCGGACAGCGTGCCGCCGGTGCCGACGCCTGCTACGAAAATATCCACCTTGCCGTCTGTATCATTCCAGATCTCCACGCCGGTGGTCGCCTCGTGAACTGCCGGGTTTGCCGGGTTCGTGAACTGGGACGGGATGAAGCTGTTCGGGATCTCCTTTGCCAGCTCCTCAGCCTTGGCAATCGCACCCTTCATGCCCTTGGCACCCTCGGTCAGGACGAGCTCTGCGCCGTATGCCTTCATCAGGTTGCGGCGCTCCACGCTCATCGTCTCGGGCATGGTGATGATCAGGCGATAGCCTCTTGCTGCGGAAACAGCTGCCAGACCGATACCCGTGTTGCCGGAGGTCGGCTCGATGATGACGCTGCCCTCTTTCAGCAGACCCTTTGCCTCGGCATCCTCGATCATTGCCTTGGCGATCCTGTCCTTGACGGAGCCTGCCGGGTTGAAGTACTCGAGCTTGCCGAGCAGAGTTGCCTGTAAACCGTTTGCTTCTTCAAGATGCTTGAGTTCCAGCAGCGGGGTGCCGCCGATCAGATCTGTAAAACTTGTAACTACCTTTCCCATGATAAAAACTCCTTTCAGAATCAAAGACAGGTGCTCATCTCCTACTATATACTTAACACCTATCTGCTTTGTATGTTTATAGTATAGCATAGTTTTCCAACTTTGTCAAGCAGAAGTTTTCTCAAAATTGCACAAAAACACATTGACATTTTCTGCATGATGTGGTAAAATTGAAAAAAGACCCGATTTTGACATGTCAAGCGATTGACAGAAAGGAGTCTGTTATGCCGAATTTAATAAAGGATCCCGCACTGCATGCCAAGATCTCCCTGCGGAAGGAGATCGTGACCGAAGTGGCGAAAAGCCGCCGGATCTCCGTGCAGAACGCAAGGGTCGTGTTCGTGCTCGACCATTCCGGCTCCATGCGGGCGCTTTACCGGAACGGCACGGTGCAGGACGTGTTGGAGCGCATTTTCCCGGTCGCCATGCATTTTGACGACAATGCCGAGCTGGAGTTCTACTGGTTCGATTCCTTTTATAAAGAGCTCGAGCCCGTCACCTGTGACAGCATCAAGGATTATGTGCCGCGGGTCATTTTAGAGAAGAATGAGCACTTCGGCGGCACCTGCTATGCGCCGGTCATGCAGGCGCTGATGCAGCGCTATGTGGCCGAGGAACCGGCGGAGATCCCGACCTTTGTCATCTTCATCACGGACGGGAACAACTCCGACAAAGCCGCCGCCAAGCGGGCGCTGACGGAGGCTTCGGCGTACAATCTCTTCTGGAAATTCGTGGGCATCGGCTTCGAGCATTTCGAGTTCTTGCAGAAGCTCGATGACCTGAGCGGGCGCACGGTGGACAATGCCAATTTTGTCAGGATCCAGTCGCTGACGGACATCGACGACCGGACGCTGTATGACATGCTGCTGACGGAATATGCCGAATGGCTCGCTGCATGCAGAGCGTGCGGCATCCCGGTGGACGGCGCAGCTGATCCTGTGGAGCAGCTCCGGAACATCTTGCAGGAAAACCTCCCCGGCTGCACCTTGCAGGAGGAGGACACGCCGGAGATGCAAAAAATACATGTGTATCTGGCGGACAGCCGGAAATTCGGCATCTTGAAGATCGGCAAGACCGACAGGAGCCTACAGCTCCGCAAATTAGCAGGCGGCGCACCGCAGACCATCGACCTTGCATCGGCGGACGACCTGAAACGACATCTGAGTTTGTAACTGCGCAAAGGGGGCATTCTTATGAACCAGTATCATCCGCAGCTCTTCTGGGGCGGATTTCTGCTGAACTTAGCAGCAAAGCTGCCGCTGCTGGGGCTTTCGGCGGTGCTGTGCATCGTCGGCATCTGGTACCGGCCGTGCCTGGTCATCGGCATCGGCGTGGCGGTGATCGCCGTGCTGTGGTCGCTGCTGATGCAGATCATGGTGAAGCATACCGTCGAGCAGAACGACGACCCCGGCTTCGAGCCCTTCGCCGCCGCCATGCGTAGTGAGAACTGGCAGGAGGAGCTGGAACGGGTGACGAATGACAGGCATTCTTTCAGATAACAGACGACCTTCCCTGCAAATGCTGCGGGGAAGGTTTTTTGTCCTCTTTTTTCAAAAAATTAGGAAAACCTATTCCATTTTACGAAAATCTGTGTTATAATAATATTACGAATACCCTAACGAACGGAGGCGTTTACATGATACAGCCCTATTATATGAACCGTGAGCTCTCCTGGATCGGCTTCAATGTCCGTGTCCTCGAGGAGGCGGAGGATCCCAACAATCCCCTGCTCGAACAGCTCAGCTTCTCTGCCATCTACCAGAGCAATCTGGATGAATTCGTGCAGGTGCGTGTCGGTGCGATGATCGACCGCATGGAGCATGAGCCCAAGAAAAAGGACTCCCGCTCCGGCATGAAGCCCAAGGAGCAGCTCAATGCCATGCTCGAGGAGATCTCGGCGCTCCTGCCCCGCAAGGACAGAGCCTATTTCCGGACGATGGAGCAGCTGCGTGCCTATGGCATCGAGCATGTGACCTTCAACGATGCGACGCCGGAGGAGCAGACCTACCTTGAACAGTATTTCAAGATGGAGGTCAAGCCCTTGCTCTCGCCCATCGTCATCGACAAGGGACAGCCGTTCCCCTTCCTGAAAAACAAGTCGCTGTACATCGTGGTACAGCTTGCTGCCAAGTCCGGCGTGAAGCTCGGCATCATCCCCATCAGCAGCCATGCGCTCCGTGTCATCCGGCTCGGACGCACCGGCAGGTTCGTGCTGCTCGAAGACCTAATCCTGCACTTTGCGACACAGGCGTTCAAGGGACATAAAGTCCTCGAAGCGGCTGTGATGCGTGTCACCCGCAGCGGTCTCATCACCTACGGCGGCCATGCGCCGGACGAGGGGACGGATTTCTGCGATGTGATGGAGGAGCTCATCCACAAGCGCAGCAAGCGGCAGGCGGTGCGCTTGCAGATGAACAGCAGCCTTTCCCCCGAGGTCATGGAGTTTCTGCTCGGGAAGCTCTGCCTGAAAAAGAAGCAGCTCTTCTTCGAGGAAGCGCCGCTCGATCTGAGCTTTGTCTACAAGCTCCAGGAGTTCAATGATACGCCGGAGCTGCGCTATCCGCCGCAGAAGCCCCAGAACCGCCGGGACATCTCTGCCCGCAAGTCCATGATGACGCAGATCGCCGAGCGGGACATTCTGCTGTCCTATCCTTACGAGTCCATCTCGCCCTTCCTGCGTCTGCTCGATGAAGCGGCGCTCGACCCGGATGTGGCGTCCATCAAGATCACGCTCTATCGTGTGGCGACAAATTCCCGTGTGGTGGATGCACTCTGTCAGGCGGCGGACAACGGCAAGGACGTGCTCGTCCTCGTGGAGCTCCGTGCCCGCTTTGATGAGGAGAACAACATCCGCTGGGCAAAGCGTCTGATCGACGCCGGCTGCACGGTCATCTACGGACCGCACAACATGAAGGTGCATTCCAAGCTCCTGCTCATCTCCCGCCGGACGGAAAACGGCGTGCAGAATTTCGTGCAGGTCGGCACCGGCAACTACAACGAGAAGACCGCACGTATCTATACCGATCTCTGCCTGATGACGTCGAATCCGGACATTGCGGAGGATGCACGGCATGTGTTCGATGCACTCTCGACAGACAGCCTGCTTGAGCATACCAATGCGCTGCTCGTGGCGCCGCTCTGTATGCGCAGCAAGCTGCTCGCCATGCTCGAAGAGGAGATCATCCGTGCCAAGAACGGCGAGGAGGCATACTTTGCTGCCAAGGTCAACTCCATCAGCGACAAGGGGCTCATGGACAAGATCGTGGAGGCATCGCAGGCGGGTGTCAAGGTCGAGATGGCGGTGCGTGGCATCTGCTGTCTGAAACCGGGCGTTCCGGGGTACACGGAGAATGTGCGCATCGTGAGCATCGTGGGACGCTACCTCGAACACAGCCGCATCTATATCTTCGGTACGAAGGAGCGGCGGCGTGTGTTCATCAGCTCGGCAGACTTCATGACCCGCAATACCGTACATCGTGTCGAGGTCGCAGCGCCGCTCTATGACGAGCATCTGCGGGAGCAGGCGGTCTCGCTGGTACAGCTCTGCATGTCGGACAATACCAAGGCACGTATCGGACAGTCGGACGGCACATTCGTCCACTGCATCCCGGCGACCGGCAAGGCTGCGATCAATGCGCAGCAGATCCAGTATGAAAATGCTGCGGCGGCTGCCAAGAAACGGTAACGAAAGGAGAGCATTTTGAAAGATAAAGAAACAAATGTCGGGATCGAACCGGAGATCTCCGAGATGAAGGCGGAGGGCTTCCACCGGTATACCTGGCGGGAGAATGCCCAGAAATCGCTCTGGACGCTGCTGACCGTTGCGGCTGCGATCATCTTCTACTATCTGATCCAGTCGCTCGGGGAGATCACCGGGTATCTGGGAATGATCTTCAAGGGCATCAGTCCGGTGCTCTGGGGTCTGGTCTTTGCCTATCTGCTCGGTCCGGTCGCCCGGTTCTATGAACGCAATCTGATCGAGATCTTCACGCAGAAAAAACCATTGTCCGAGAAAGGTCCCAAGCGTATCCGGGTCGCTTCGGCGCTGCTGACGCTGCTGACAGCCATTGCGCTGATCACCGTGCTGCTGCTGCTGGTCATCCCGGAGATCTACAACAGCATCACCGGCATCGTCAAGGAGCTGCCGTCGCAGGTGGATCGCCTGATGGTACAGCTCCGCAACCGGACATTCTTTGACGACGCGAGCACCATCGGGCAGTATGCCAACGGTGCGATCCTGAACGCTTTAGAAGCGGCTGAGAAATGGCTGAGCACCGAGCTTCCCAAGCAGGCACAGACCATCGGCGGATACTTCTTCACCGGTGTCAAGGGCGCATTCAGCATCGTCTATAATCTGGTCATCGGCCTCATCATCTCGACCTATGTGACGATCGACAAGGAAAAGCTGCTCAATCAGTTCAAGCAGGTGATGTTCACGATCCTGCCGACCAAGTCTGCCGAGGTAACGAGCGAGATGCTCAAGCGCGGCAACAAGAAGCTGAGCGCTGCCATCCACGGCAAGATCTTCGACTCGTTCATCATCGGCGTGATCCATTTCATTCTGGTGAGCTTCGCCAATCTGCTGCCGTGGTTCGACTACCCCTATCCGGTGCTGCTCGCTGTGATCGTGGGCGTGACGAATGTGGTGCCGTTCTTCGGTCCCATCGTCGGCGGCTGCGTCACGGGTCTGCTGGTGCTCTTCGAGAATCCGTCTGCGGTGATCCCGTATGTCATCATCGTGGTGGCACTCCAGCAGTTCGACAGCAGCTTCCTCGATCCGCATATCGTCGGTGCGCGCATCGGACTGCGGCCGTTCTGGTCGATCTTCGGATGCTTGCTGGGTAGTGCGATCCTCGGTGTACCGGGCTTCGTGCTCGGACCGCCCGTTGTGGCATTTGCCTATGAGATCGCCAGCGACTGGACTGACCGGAACCTGCGCAAGAAGCACCTTGAAACGGAGTTCGGGCTCCGGCCGGAGGAGGAAAAACGCAAGGAAGAAGCCGCCGAGGAGGCTGCCGAACGTGTGCCGGAGATCCGGCGCTTCGGGGAGTTCCTCAAAAAAGCGGGCGTTAATATCTCCAATGGTATTGAGAAGCTGAGAAAGTCCAAGTGATCCTATTGCCCCTGATGCGGGAAGCATCGGGGGCGATGTCATTTTTTCACCGGGTCGCAGGGATTGGCAGTATTTGGTTTGTTTCGTTAACTTATACAAAATATATCCCTGCTTTTTTTACATAAAGCATTGACAACCACCCCCTTTTTCCGGTATAATAAAAGGTGATGATTTTGAACCGAAACCGCTGATGACGGAGCGTGATCCGTCCGGCAGAAAGGATAATCCTATGGGTATCTTTCGATTCACCAGACAAAACCATGTGCAGCTCTCCGACGACTGGAAGCTGTTTGCAGATCTGTTCCACACCATCGGTGTGTTTACCTACAAGGATTCCGTCCAGACCGTCTTTTTTGATGACAACGCCCAGCGCATCCTCTCGGTCGGCAAGAGCCTGCCACGGGAGGAGTATCAGGCGATGCTCAAAAAGCTGATGCAGGAGCCTGTGGAGAATGAGCAGAACCTCTATCTCATCCGCACCGGTGCCGAAAAGCGCTGGCTGAAGCTCCATCTCACACGCCGCTCCGATGAGGAGATCGGATTTGTGGAGGAGATCACCCGCCGGGTATCCCAGCAGAATGCCGACCTCCAGGAATATGACGAGGTCACGGGCATGATGCTCGTTCCCGCCTTCTCCCGCACCATCCAGCGGAAAATGCAGGACGGCATGCCGTTCCGGATCGCCGCTGTACATATCTCCGGTCTCGACAAGGTCGCTGACTTCTCTGTCTCCGGCAGCAGCAACTACTGCATGGCTTCCGTGGCAGAGGTGCTCGGGCGCTTTGCCGGCGAGCAGGTGCTGTTTGCCGTCAAGGGCTTCCAGGATTTCTATGTCAGCTTCTTCGGGATGGATGAAAAGACCGTGGAGGCGCAGCTCCGGCATATGAGAACTGCCGTTGCGGAGTGCATCATCTCGGATGACTTCGGACAGGCGATCGAGACGGACACCTCCAACAGCCTTGATCTTCATGCGGGGCTTGCGGTGTTCCCGGAGGACAGCGATTCGCTGCGGGGACTCATCACATGCGCCGAATTTGCGCTGTTTGAGACACAGCACAGCAGCCAGAACCCCATCGTCCACTTCTCCCTGACCGATTTCGACCGCAAGAAGGACGAATACCGGGAGGAACAGCTCTTCAACGAGACGCTCAACCAGAACAAGCTCTCCTACCACTTCCAGCCGATCGTGGATGCGCACAACGGCAATATCATCGGCTATGAGGCGCTGATGCGCTCGGAGCACTTTGCACCGGCACGGCTCCTCGAGCTGGCTGAGAAGTACAACTGCCTCTATGAGATCGAGAAGCTCACGCTGTTCAATACGCTGCGGTATCTGAGCGAGCATCAGAATGCCTTCTCTGACCGCAAGCTGTTCATCAACTGCATCCCGACCCGCATCCTCTGCGACGGCGACTGGGGCGAGCTGCGTCTGACCTACGAGGATCTGCTCGGCAGGGCGGTCATCGAGATCATCGAGCAGTCCGAGGGCTCCGAGGAGACGCTCCGCACGCTGCGGGAGCGCTGCCATCTGGTCGGCTGCGGGCTTGCCATCGACGACTACGGCAGCGGCTATGCCAATACGGCGACGCTGCTCAAGAATATGCCGAACTTCGTCAAGATCGACCGGGAGCTGATCGACGGCATCTGCAAGAACTCCAAGAAGCAGCAGCTCGTTGCCGGTATCATCGACTATGCACATGACAACCAGATCACCGTGCTTGCCGAGGGCGTGGAGGAGGAAGCTGACCTCAAGACGCTCATCCGCATGGGTGTGGATCTGTTCCAGGGCTTCTATACCGCCCGTCCGACACCCTACCTCCTCGAGGAGATCTCCAAGGAGGTACGGGATGTCATCATCAACACGAATCTCGAAGGCACGACCAGTGCCCGCAAGATCTACAATGCACACAATGACACGGAGCTGGATCTTGTCGAGCTGGCGCTCCAGAATTACACGGACATCCATGTGTTCCGCCACCAGCTGACCATCATCGGCGACCCCGAAAAGCAGGTGCCCATGCACATCACGGTCATGGACAACCACAGCTGCGAGCTGACGCTGCGGAACGTGAACATGATCTGCCGGGAGAAGCCGACCATCTCGGTCGGGAGCTATGCACAGCTCTCGCTCATCGCCGAGGGCAAGAATGTCCTGAACTTCACGGGCATCCGGGTGCCGGAGGGGGCGTATTTCCATCTGCTCGGATCGGGTGATCTGAAGGTGGACTGCTTCTCCAAATTCGGCTACTGCATCGGCGGCGACTGCGACAGCAGCTACGGCAATATCACGCTCGAATCCACCGGTCTTGTGGAGCTGCTCTGCAACAGCGACCGGGGCATCGGCATCGGCGGCGGCTCCAATCCGGACGATTCCGAGATCGTGCTGCAATCCGGCGAGGTGCATGTCAGCGTGGGTTCGCCCAATGCGCTCGGCATCGGCTGCACGGACGGCGGCTCGATCATCTATTCGGATGCAGCCTGCAAGCTCAGCATTGAGGTCAACGGCATCAGCGGCATCGGCATGGGCGCACTCACGGGCGAGACGCATGTGAAGTGCTATTCCGATCTAAGCTTCAACGGCGGCGGCAACAAGGTCGTCGGCATCGGCGTGCTGAACAAGGGCACGGGCGAGATCCTCGTTTCGGATGCCGAACTGCGGTTCTTCGTCCGCACGAATTACGGCGCCTGCATCGGTGCCATCGGCGGCGATGTCAAGGTCGATGTCAACAACTGCAAGGTACAGGTCAATGCCGAGGGCGGCGAGATCACCGGCATCGGCGATGCCAAGGGATCCGGCGATGTATCGCTCGATCATACGGAGCTGCGGGCATATATCTCCGCTGCCAAGCCCTATGAAGCAGGCTCCCGCACCGGTCAGTTCACCATGCGCAGCTCTGCCATCATGGCGGATATCAACGAGCATCATAACGATACGACATCTTAAATGACCCCGAAATAACCTCGAAGCCGCCATATCAGGCGGTTTTGAGCTGTAAACTAATAAATAGATAAAGCGGGTTAAGGGGGTGCACCCCCCTTAAAATCCCTTTCTCCCCCTTTGGGGGAGGTGCCGCCGTATGGCGGCGGAGGGGGCAAGCGCTACTTGTCTATCAGGGTAAAGGAGCTTATATTATGAGCGAGACAAAAAACTATGAAGTCCTGCTGGATGCGACCCGGAATGTGTTTCAGGCGCTGTTCAAGGAGCACCCGGAGCATTACTACTACTGCACGCTGATCATGTCCGAGTGCGCCACGCCGTTCATAGCGGCCTTCTCGGAGGAGGCATTGCAGCAGGCGGTGGACGCGAATGACGGGAACTATTCCGCCGAGGAGCTGAAATGGTCGTATGCGGATTCTCCGTATTGCGGCTACGGCTATGAGGAATACTTCACCGAGCTGGAACAGGTTTTCAACGGGCAGATGGACGCCATCGACAACGATGACGAGTACGATGCCGCCATCGAGGACTGGATGGACATGATGGAGCGTGTCATGAAGCAGCTTGACGAGGAGAAGCTCTTCGGCGAAGGTGCAGTGCGTGAAGCCATGATCATCAACGCCGAGTACATGCCGCCGGAGGATTCCAATGCGGAGCGTGCCGAGCGCCTGAACGCCAGAGCAGCGTATCAGGAGTGGTATGCGGAAAACTTTGCGTGATCAACAAGCCTGTCAATTGATAAAAAAAAGATGCGGGTGCAGGGCGGTCACCGCCCTGCCGAGGGGTTGAGGGGGCGAGTAGCCCCCCTAAGCGGTCGCAGAGCGACCGCAAAAAAACCATCCACATCACATTAAACTGTAAGGAGTAGCATTTATGAAATTAGGTATGGTAGGTCTCCCGAATGTCGGGAAAAGCACACTCTTCAACGCACTGACGAACGCCGGTGCGCAGTCCGCCAACTATCCGTTCTGCACCATCGAGAAGAACGTCGGCGTGGTATCCGTGCCGGACAGCCGTCTCGACTATCTGGCGAAGATGTACGAGCCGGACAGCTTCAAGCCGGCAACGCTGGAGTTTGTGGACATTGCGGGTCTGGTCAAGGGCGCTTCCAAGGGCGAGGGTCTTGGCAACAAGTTCCTTGCCGACATCCGTGAGGTGGATGCCATCGTGCATGTGGTGCGCTGCTTCGAGGACATCGACATCATCCATGTAGACGGCAGCATCAACCCTGCCCGTGACATCGAGACGATCAACCTCGAACTGATCTTTGCAGACATGGAGATGGTACAGCGCCGCATCGACCGTGCCAAGAAGCTGATGAAGGGCGACAAGAAGGCTGCCGTGCAGGTGGATTTCTTCGAGCGTCTGCTGGCACATCTCGAAGAGGGCAAGTCCGCCCGCAGCTTTGACATGACCGATGACGAGAAGGAGTTCATGACCGACACACCGCTGCTGTCGGCAAAGCCTGTCATCTATGCGGCGAATCTCTGCGAGGCAGATTTCACCGGCGACCTGGCGAACCAGCAGCATTTCCAGGCGGTCAAGGCGATCGCCGAGGAGGAGCACGCTGCCGTGCTGCCCATCTGCGCACAGACCGAAGCGGAGATCTCCGACATGAGCGACGAGGACAAGGCGATGTTCCTCGAAGAGCTGGGGCTGGAGGAGTCCGGTCTGAACCGTATCATCCAGACGGGCTACAGCCTGCTGGGGCTCATCTCGTTCCTGACCGCCGGCAAGCAGGAGGTGCGTGCCTGGACGATCACCAAGGGCACCAAGGCACCGCAGGCAGCCGGCAAGATCCATACCGACTTCGAGAAGGGCTTCATCCGTGCCGAGATCGTGGCATTCTCCGACCTCGAGAAGTGCGGCAGCATGGCGGCTGCCCGTGAGCAGGGTCTGCTCCGCCTTGAGGGCAAGGAGTATGTGATGCAGGACGGCGATATTGTGGAGTTCCGGTTCAACGTATAAACGATGGGCGGTTTCATTGTCTATACATTCATCGGGGTGCTGCTCCTGGTGCATGGTATCCTGAAGCTGCGAATGCATCTCGGCTGCACTGAACGGGTACTTGCCCGTATCATTTCCTTTTACACCGTAGAGGGCACTCGCTATACCAAATGGGGCGGCGAATCCAAGGTTAACGAATGCAATGCCTATACGCTGGAATACGAATTCGGCGGCGAAACGCATAAGATCGACATTAAGACAGAGGCTTTTCTCGGGCATGCGACTGAGGAAACGGCCATTTACATCAACCCGACACATCCGGAGCGTTACAGAACACCGACCAACCTTCCCAAAGCCATCCTGTTTATGCTTTTGGGTGTCGTGGTGATCATTCACGGGGGGCTCATGGTATGGTTCTGCTGTATCTGATCGGAGGCGACGCAGATGAGCTTTGTAAAATTGATGGCCATGATGCTGCCATCGTGCATCTTTTTCATCTGGGGCGGCGCGCTGATCTGGGAGAATCACCGCCAGAAGCGTGATATGCGGGACTGTATCATCCCCGTGACGGCGACCATTGTCGATGTGGGGCGTGTCAAGCGGCGCAACGGCTACAAATATTTCTACAGGCTGCGCTATGAATGGGAGGGCGAGCGGATCACTACAGATTTCAGCGCGATCACATCCTATGGCGAGGCGAATGAGGAGACCGTGATCCATATCGACCCCATGCACCCACAGAAGATCCGGGTGGACTGCGGCGAGGGGTCAGCATTCGGTCATCTGGTGCTGGGCATCGGGATGATCGCTACGGGCGTGATCTGGATGATCGCCGGTCTTTTCTGGAACTGACAAAAGAGGTGTGGAGATGAGCATTGAAGATCTGCTGGTCTTGCTGTTGGTATCGGGTATCTTCTTCATCGGGGGCGGCTGGCAGCTCGTGCGGTATTTCCTGCGGAAGCAGCGGGAGAAGCACTGCACGGCACCTGTCACGGGCGAGATCATCGCTGTGAAGATCAAGAAGCTGCGCCGGGCCACCCGCTACCGCTACACGGTGCGCTATTTCTGGGAGGGCGAGGCACATACTGCCGACTTCCGGACGATGAACGATGTCGGCGGCATGGGCGACTTGCTCGATGTCTACACAGACCCGGCGCATCCGCAGTATATGTTCTCCAATGTCGAGGACTTGCAGGGCTATGCCGATCTGCTGCTCGGGATCGCACTGATCGTGATCGGCGTGTTCTGTCTGGTCGCAGAGCTGGGCTGGAATCCGTGATCCGGGGGAGGTAAATGGTATGCAGCCGGTCAATATCATGCATTTTGTATCATCCGTCTTTCTGATGGCGGCGGGTGTTATGGCGGTGGTATCCAGCCGGATCCTGCGCCGGGAGGAAGAGGTCTGTACGGAGAGCGTCACGGCGACGCTGCTCGAAGCACAGCGCTTCCGGAGCCGCACCGGCTATCACTATTACTATGTACTGCGCTATACCTGGAACGGCAAGACCTTCGAGCGGGAGTACAGCGCAGAGGAAACGCTCGGCAATGTGGGCGATGAAGCGGTCATCCATATCAATCCGGAGGACCCGGAGCAGATCCGTTCGACCAAAGCAGCGAAGCGGAGCCGGTACTGTCTGGCTGCCGGGGTCGCCATGATCGTGGGCGGCGTGATCTGGCTGATCGTAACGCTCATCCGGCTCATCGGAGCGTTCCGGGTAGGGTAATGACGAAAGGAAGTACGTTATGAAACAAGTTCTGATTTTTACAGACGGTGCCTGCTCCGGCAATCCGGGGCCGGGTGGCTGGGGGACGATCCTGCGCTTCGGTGCGATCGAGAAGGAGCTCTCCGGCGGCGAGGCAAAGACCACCAACAACCGCATGGAGCTGACGGCTGTCATTGAGGGGCTCAAAGCCCTGAAGGAGCCCTGCGCTGTCACCCTCACGACCGACAGCAAGTATGTCTGCGACAGCATCAACAAGGGCTGGGTCTACGGCTGGCAGAAGCGCGGCTGGGTCAAGTCCGACAAGAAACCGGCGCTCAATGTCGATCTCTGGGAGCAACTGCTGCCGCTTCTGGAAACGCACAAGGTCACGTTCGTCTGGGTTCACGGGCATATGGGACATCCGGAGAATGAACGCTGTGACAGGCTTGCGGTCATGGAATCGCAGAAGTATAAGTAAATATTGTCGGCTATCGCCGACTTAGGGAGGGCTGCTCGCCCTCCCTAACCCCTCCTCGGCAGGAGGCTGAGCCTCCTGCACCTGCATCTTTTTTCATTTTGAGAGAGATAAAACAAGACCTCTGCATGTTGGGTGCAGAGGTCTGTTGTTTTACTGTGCGGTCGGGAAACCGTTGTCATTCGCCCACTGGAGGATCGCCGCACCCTCCGGTGCATGGATGGTACACTTGGGGTCGAGGTCTTCGAGCCCCCAGCTCTGGTAGGTCAGGTCGGGGTTCAGGACATACAGATCCGTGAGCTGGCAGCCGGCAAGCATTTCCTCCTGCGTCTCGGTGACGGATGCCGGGATCGTCAGCTCGGTCAGGGAGCTGCATCCTGCAAAGGTCGCACGCTGGAGCTTGGTCACGCCCTCCGGGATGTTGATGGAGGTCATGCTGTCGCAGTCGAGGAACGCCTGCTCGCCGATGACCGTGATGCTCTCCGGCAGGGTGATGGTCTCGATGTCCCATGCCGCTTCAAAGGCATACTGCCCGATCTCGGTCACGGGTGCTTCGCCGATGTGGGAGGTGATGACGACCTCCGTGTCGGAGCCCTTGTATTTCAGGATGGCTGCGGAACCATCCTCACGAACGGTATATTCAAAATGATCGAGCGGCGTTGCGCCGGCGTCGATGTCCTCGGAGGCAGCCTTCACAGGCTCGGTGGTGCTGTCATCTGCCATCCACTCCTTGACAAGGGAGTTGACCTCCTTCTGCTCGTCCCGGCTCTCTGCTTCCTCCTTGCTGCAAGCGCACAGGAGCACGGCGGGGAGCAGCAGTGCTAACAATGCGGTCTTTCTCATGCTTTCTTACCTCTCTGCTTCGCTCTCAGGCTGTTGTCGAGCACTCTCTTGCGGATGCGCAGGCTCTTGGGGGTGACTTCGAGCAGCTCATCATCGGCAAGGAACTCCAGACAATCCTCCAGGCTCATGATCCTCGGCGGTACCAGACGCAGCGCATCATCCGAACCGGATGCACGGGTATTCGTCAGGTGCTTTCTCTTGCAGACGTTGACAACCAGATCCTCCGCCTTCGGGGAAACGCCTACGACCATGCCTTCATAGACCGGCACACCTGCGCCGATGAAGAGGGTACCTCTTTCCTGCGCATTGTACAGACCATAGGTCACGGCTTCGCCGCTCTCGTGGCAGATGAGGGAGCCGGTGCTC
The DNA here is from genome assembly GCA_024684395.1 of Oscillospiraceae bacterium. Taxonomy (GTDB): domain Bacteria; phylum Bacillota; class Clostridia; order Oscillospirales; family Ruminococcaceae; genus UBA3855. The sequence continues at coordinate 60,010 of JAIKWY010000044.1, read as the reverse complement.
CGTCTCGGGATGTCGCCCTTGTAGGGGATATAGCTGTCGAAAACGCTGCTCATGATGCCCTCACCACGGGTGTTGGTCAGGAACTCGCTCTTGTAGCCGAACAGACCTCTCGACGGGATGAGAAATTCGAGCTTGGTGCGGCTGCCCTGCGGCTGCATGGACTGGAGCTCGCCCTTGCGGGTGCCCATCTTCTCCATGACGGTGCCGACACATTCCTCCGGCACGTCCACAACGAGCAGCTCCTGCGGCTCATAGAGCTTGCCGTCAATGGTCTTGTAGAGCACACGGGGCGTGGAAACGGAGAGCTCATAGCCCTCACGGCGCATGTTTTCCACCAGGATGGACAGGTGCATCTCGCCACGGCCTGCCACGCTGAACGAATCGGTGCTGTCGGTCTCGGTCACACGGAGGGATACATCCCGCAGCAGCTCCTTGAACAGACGGTCACGCAGCTGACGGGAGGTGACGAACTTGCCCTCACGCCCTGCAAACGGCGAATCATTGACAGAGAAGGTCATCTCCATCGTGGGCTCGCTGATGTGGGTGAAGGGGATGGCATCCGGGGCTTCCGGTGCGCAGATGGTATCGCCGATGGTGATGTCCGCAATACCGGACAGGATGACGATGTCGCCGACCGTTGCGGTCTCGGTGTTCACCTGGTTCAGACCCTCCATCTGGGCGAGGGAGACGATCTTGGCGGCGTTCTTCTTCTCGGGATCATTGGCATTGACAACGGTGATCTGCTGACCGACCTTGACGCTGCCACGGCTGATCCTGCCGACAGCGATACGACCTACATAGTCATTATAATCAATGGAAGAAACGAGCATCTGGAAGGGCTCCTCCGGCTCGCCCTGCGGCGGCTCGATGTAGGAGAGGATGGTCTCGAACAGGGGGGTGAGATCCTCGCCCTCTACGTCCTTGTCGAGGGATGCGGTGCCCGCTCTGCCGGAGCAGTAGAGGATCGGGCTTTCGAGCTGCTCATCATCGGCATCCAGGTCGAGGAGCAGGAGCTGTACCTCGTCGGCGATCTCGTCCAGACGGGCATCCGGGCGGTCGATCTTGTTGACAACAATGATGATCTTGTGACCCATTTCGAGTGCCTTGGACAGCACGAAGCGGGTCTGGGGCATGGGACCCTCTGCGGCGTCTACCAGGAGGATAACGCCGTCCACCATCGAGAGCACACGCTCTACCTCGCCGCCGAAATCGGCATGGCCGGGGGTGTCGATGATGTTGATCTTCACATCGCCGTACTTGACGGCGGTATTCTTGGCAAGGATGGTGATGCCACGCTCACGCTCGATGTCGTTGGAGTCCATGACACGCTCGGCAACAGCCTGGTTCTCACGGAACACGCCGCCCTGCTTGAGCATTTCGTCCACAAGGGTCGTCTTGCCGTGGTCAACGTGTGCAATAATGGCGATATTTCTGAGGTTTTCTCTGATCATATAGCTATGCGTCCTTTCAGTTTCCGGGTTTGTTACATCCTTAACAGTATAGCACAAAGCCCCTGAAATTGCAAGGTTTTTGCGGAAAGTTCGGCATTTTGGCGGGAAATACACGCTGTTTCGCTGTTCTTTTTGATAGCAGCGCTACTGCGCATCCAACGTGACGTTGGATCCGTCCTGCTCCGAAGATTGAAGATGCACTGCTTCGGTGACCGCTTGTTCCCAATGCTTCGCAAAGGGAACAATGCTAAGCATTTTAAGCCATCGCAGCTAAAGCTGCTCCTGTGCAGTTCTCCGGTGTTTCAGACAATAAAGCACTCATGCACTTTCACAGACAATGAGTGCGTGCGTGCGTGCTCTGACGTATTATCTGCCAACTGACGGATACTATACTGCACTCAGTCACTTCACAGACAATGACTGACTGACCGACTGCATTGATGTATTCTCTCTCGGCTCAACAATTGTATTGTCAGCGGTAGGTCACTTCACGGACAATGACTGACTGACCGACCGCACTGATGCATTCTCTCTTGACTAAACAATTGTATTGTCAGCGGTAGGTCACTTCACAGACAATGACTGACTGACCGACCGCACTGATGCATTCTCTCTCGGCTAAACAATTGTATTGTCAGTAGTAGGTCACTTCACAGACAATGAGTGAGTGCTTGCTCAGGGCGATGTATTGCAGGCAGATGCATCCTGTCAGGGAGGGTGGCTGAATGTCCGACTTGTTGTGTGGATGCTTAGTGGATGGACGCAGCAAAGCTATCATCGTTCAGTTATGATACAATAAGCTAACGCACTCACGCACTCACTCAGTCCTTATAAAAGTGAGCAGGTGCATAAGTGCTTGCCGACCTTTGCCCGTAGGGCATTGGGAGCAGGAGTCCTGTCCCCGAGCACCTGCCAGCGGGTGACTCCCCACGGGGTGGGGAGATGTCGAGGAACGAGACAGAGGGGACGGGCTGTTCAGCTCCCCGCCGCTCGGTCAGTCAGTCATATATCTATAAGTGACTGACCGCCGATGCTATTATCGTTCGGTTATGATACAATAAGTTAACGCGCTCGGTCAGTCAGTCATGTATCTATAAGTGACTGACCGCTGGTGCTATTATCGTTCAGTTATGATACAATAAGCTAACGCACTCACGTACTCAGTCAGTCAGTCCTTAGAGAAGTGAGCAGGTGCGGTCGGTTGCAGGCAGCGTGAGAGAACACGGCGAAGCTGTTATCCGTCAGTTAGTATACAATACGTCAGAGCACTGGCTCACTCACATATAGACTGCACCAGTGCTCCACTGCCGGCAAATGTGATCCACCGCAGAACATGCGCTGCACCATAATCTGAAACCCCCGAAGCCTACATCAGAGCATCCGAACGGATGCGACGGCAAAAGAAAAAACAACGATGCCCCCTTTGCCGAAAGGCATTGGGGGCATGTGGTCGTTAGGATGGTGCAGTAACAAATTGCGAAGCAACCTGCCAGCGGGGGCTCCCCGTTAACGGTGGTGACCGCCGCCGCCGTGGCCTCCGTGGCTATGGCCGCCGGAGTGATGGCTTCCGCCGGAACGGTGGCCGGAGCCGCTGTCGGAATTGAGCGGTACCTTGGAGGTATGGGTGTGGACGAAGTTGTCATACTGGCTGTAAAATTCCACATTCTTCCGGTTGACATAGTTGGTGGGCGAGATGGAGTACTTGAACTTGTAGCGGCTCTTGACGGCGAAGAAGATGATCAGCGCTACGAACAGCCCGACCACTGTGAACATGAACGTGATCATGAGCATCACCGAGGTGTCACGGTAGGGCTTGCCGCTGGATGTGACAACATTGCCGTCCGAGCCCATCGTATAGTACAGCCGGGTCTCGTCATCATAGTAATAATAATGCTCCGGGATGCCGGCGTCGAAGTAATACTCGACCTCCTCGGCAAATTTCCCGATCGCTCCCGGTACGTCCTCGCTCCCGACCGGATAGAGATAGGGGTCGAGGGCATCGAACATCGCATTGATGCGGTCATCCTGGTCGGAATTGGTGTAGAAGAAATTCGCCATGCCGCTGGTGGTGATGTAATCATACGGGGCAGAGCCCTTGAGATCCATGTAGTAGAGCAGACCGTCGGTGTTCTTGCCGAAGAGCTCGTCATAGCTGTTGACAGCGATGGACTCGATGGTGATGTCCGTGCGCCCCTCGGTGCCGATGATCACGGCGACATTCATGTTGGTCTTCTTTGCCGCCTTTTGCAGACGGCTGAGACAGGCATCATAGTCCTTCCCGAGCCTGCCGCTTTCGTCATAGATCACAGCCTTGGCAGCGGCTGCCTGTACCGTGAACGGACACAGCAGCGGCAGGAGCATGAACAGCGGGAGCAGCAGACAGAGCAGTTTCTTTTTCATGCCAGCAGCCACCCCCAGAACAGCCCCATCAGGGCGAAGGCAGCTGCAACGGCTGCACAGACGCCGATCAGCTTGGCGGTCGCAAGCGGCGGGGTGCCTGCCTGCTTCCCGGTCTGACCGTTGATGGCAAAGCTGTATTGTTTGCCCTCGTACTGGTATGTCATGAACCAGACGGGCAAAAGCATGTAGAGCCAGTCTGTCCGGAGCACCTGCATATCCGACTGGGTGACACGCACGGAGTCATAGCCGGACATGGAGCCACGCAGCAGCGCATCACTGCCGTTGACCGCACGGTTGCGGATACGGGGGAAGACCTGCGCCTTGTTGACATCGTATTTATCCGAGAGGAAGCCGCTGAGGTATGCCATCTCGAAATCCACTGCGCCGTCATAGTCAAACGGCTCGATGGCTTCCATGAGCTCGTCCTCGATCTTGCTCGAACCGTCGGCGGGGATGCCGTGGAAATGGATGCCCGCATCCCGGAACACGTCAAATTCCTTGACCTCGGTATAGCGGTAGCTGCCCGATGTCCAGGAACGGGTCTTCTTGCAGACGGCACGCATCACGCCGTGGACATTGCAGTCTGCGACCCAGAACGGCACATAGACGCCTGCCATGTGCAAAAGCTGGCTCTCGTTCACGAAGCTCTTCGGCAGGAACCAGCGCTTCTTGCACCAGTTCCGGAAGACTGCCTCGGCATCCTGGCGGGTGATCTTGAACGGGATGACCTTTGCCGGACGGTATTCGCCGTCGAGCCGTCCTTTGAGGACGACCGGATTATGGCAGTAATAGCATTCCGTGGCAGCGGTGTTCTTGTCGGTGACAAGCTCCGCCCCGCAGCTCGGACAGACATAGAGATTGTTGCCGCCGGCAAATTCCTCACGGCGGGGGCGTTCCTGCTGTTCCTTTTCATGCATCTGCTCATTGGCAGCCTTGCATTCCTCGGGCGTGAAGAAGCTCTCGCAGTATTCGCAGACAAAGCCCTGCTTCTTCGGGTTGAACCGCAGCTCTGCGGCGCAGTTCGGACATTTATACTGCTGGACATCTTCGGACATGGATCTGGTTCACCACCTTTGGTCAAAATGAGAGATCTGAATCAAAGTTTGCGGTTATCGACAACTCGCTTGGCCTTGCCTTCGGAGCGGGGCAGCGTCTTGGGCGGTACGATGGTGGTCTTGACCTTGATGCCGACAACGGACTTGATCTGGTCGGTGATATACTTCTGGAGCCGCTGCATCTCGCCGAGGGAATCGGTGGAGGTGAAGACCTCGCCGGTCATCTCGACCTTGACCTCGAGGGTATCGGAGTTGTTCACGCGGTCAACGACGAGCAGATAGTTCGGGGAAGCGCCCGGTGTTCTGACAAGAACGGTCTCGATCTGGGACGGGAAGACATTGACGCCACGGACAACGATCATGTCATCGGTTCTGCCGGTGATGCGTCCCATGCGGACAGTCGTTCTGCCGCAGGCGCACTTGTCATTGTAGAGCGTGCAGATGTCGTGTGTACGATAGCGGAGCATGGGCATACCCTTCTTGGTGAGAGTGGTGAACACGAGCTCGCCGGGGGTGCCGTAGGGGAGCTGCTTGCCGGTCACAGGGTCGATGATCTCGGCAATGACATGATCCTCATTGATGTGGGAGCCGTTCTTCTGACCGCACTCGAAGGCAACGCCGGGACCTGCGATCTCGGTCAGACCGTAGATGTCACGGGCATCGATGCCGAGGGTCTCCTCGATGTGTTTGCGCATCTCCTCCGTCCACGGCTCTGCGCCGAAGATGCCGGCACGGAGCTTGAGATCCTTGCCGGGAACGAGCCCTGCCTCACGGATGCTCTCGCCGAGGTAGGCGGCATAGGAAGGTGTGCAGCAGAGGATGGTCGTGCCGAGCTCCTGCATCATCATGAGCTGACGCTGGGTATTGCCGGAGGACATGGGGATGACCATAGCGCCGACATTGGTCGCACCCTGATGGGCACCAAGACCGCCGGTGAACAGACCGTAGCCGTAGCAGACCTGGATCACGTCATCCTTGTCCGCACCGGCACCGGCGAGGGCACGGGAGACCATCTCTGTCCAGATGTCCACGTCCTCCTTGGTATAGCCGGAGACGATGGGCTTGCCGGTGGTGCCGGAAGAGCCCTGGATGCGGACGATCTCGTCATTCGGAACGGCAAACAGCCCGAATGGGAAGGTATCCCGCAGGTCGGTCTTTTCCATGAACGGGAGCTTGACGATGTCGTCAATGGTCTCGATGTCCTCGGGCTTCACGCCCTTGGCATCCATGCGCTCACGGTAATAGGCGACATTGGCATATTCATGCTCAACGGTCTCACGGAGGCGCTTGCCCTGAAGTTTACGTCTTTCCTCAGGATCCATGCACTCCATTTCGGGATTCCAGATTCTTTCTTTGCCCATATGAAAAACTCCTTTTTTGCTTTAAAATATAAACAATGCTGTACAAATTATAGCATATTGCGGGCGGGGATGTCAAGAGGAAATCATAAATTGCAGGTGTTCAAACAGGAGAGCTTTTGATCCTGGGGCAAGTCGCCTGTGAACCGTTCCCCTCCGCCGCCGTTCGGCGGCACCTCCCCGTTGGGGAGGAAGCAGAGGGGGCTGGGCGCCCCCTTAGACCCGCCTCGTATAAAGCAGGCGCACTCTCCCTCAGAAATCGTGCGGCAGTATTTACATTTTGCAAAAAGTATGCTATAATAACCATAGACATCTTTTCGGAAAGGAGGGAGCATCCCATGCAGGCAGGAGTTTCCACGGCATGTATGTACCCTGAACTGTTGGAGGAAGCACTCTATGAACTGGCGCTCAACGGCATCACCCATACCGAGCTGTTCGTCAACTCCGACAGCGACATCACCCGCACCAGAGTCCACGCCCTGAAGACCATCCTCGAACGCTACGGCGTGACCTGCAAGGCTGTGCATCCCTTTGCCTGTCCGATCGAACCGATGATGCTCTTCTCCGACTATGAACGCCGGGTCGATGACATGATCGACTACTACCGCCGCTATTTCGACGTCATGCGGGAGCTGGGGGCGGACATCTTTGTCTTCCACGGGAATGACAACCGCCATGCCGTCTCACCGGAATTTTACTGCGACCGCTATCTCCGGCTCGTGGAAGCGGGCAAGGAGAGCGGCGTCATCGTGGCACAGGAGAATGTCGAACGCTGTCAGAGCGGCAAGCTCCATTTCCTGCGGGAGATGAGCCGCCTGCTCGGGGATGATGCACATTTCGTCCTCGATGTCAAACAGGCTGTCCGGGCGGAGGAGAACCCGGTCAACATGCTGCATATGCTCGGCTCGAAGGTCTGCCATGTCCATGTCAGTGACCACGGTGAGAAGGGCGACTGCCTGCTCCTGGGCGCCGGGAGCTTCCGGATCCGGAGCTTTTTAGAGGTGCTGCACACCTACAGCCCGGAGGCATCGGTCATCGTGGAGCTGTACCGCCAGAGCTACCGTGGCATCTCCGATCTGGTCGGCAGCTACCGGATGCTGTCCCATATGATCGGCAGTATTGAGAAAAAAGCCGGAGAAGCAGCAGAAAAGCAGTGAAATCCTGTGAAAATTCCACATTGACAGGAGCTCTTTTCTCTGGTATAATGATTATATCCGGTCTGATCGCCGGGAACACACCGAAATGAGGTGATGCTGATGAAATGCCCCTACTGCGGATTTGATGACTCCAAGGTCATTGACTCCCGCCCCTCCGATGAACGGAAGCGGCGCCGGAGAGAATGCCTGAAATGCGGCAAGCGCTTTACGACCTACGAGATCGTGGAGCAGCCTTTGCGCATCGTCCTCAAGCGTGACGGCTCGATCGAGCCCTATGACCGCAGCAAGCTGCTCAGCGGCATCTACCACGCCATCAAGAAGCGTCCTGTGACCATCTCGCAGGTCAATGCGATCGCTGATAAGGTCGAGGATACCTACGCCAGTACCTGGAACAGCCAGCTCACCTCCGACAGGATCGGAGCCGTCGTACTGGAGGAGCTGAAGGATCTTGACCATATCGCTTACATACGCTTTGCCTCGGTCTATCAGGATTTCAAGGATGTGGCGGGCTTCATTGCGGCGATCACGGCACTGGATGACAGTTCCAGGAAATAATATATTTTTAAGGAGGAAACAACAATGGATACGAATCAACTGTTACAGGACAAGAGCGACATGTTTGCACCGGAGGATATGGCGGCAAACAAGGGCATCGGCGTCGTTGCAAGCTTCCCGATCCTTTTCTGGATCCCGCTGGTTGCCAAGCCGGATTCGGCATACGGCAAGTTCTGTGCCAATCAGGGTCTGATCCTGCTGATTTATGGCATTGTTGCTACGATCGTTGGCGCCATCCTCGGCAAGATCTTTGGCTACATCCCGGTGATCGGTCCGGCGATCGGCGGTCTGATCAAGGCTGTGCTGAGCCTTTCGGAGCTGGGCGGCTGGCTGCTGCTGTTCATCAGCGCACTCCAGGGCAAGGCAAGAACCCTGCCGTTTATCGGTGAGCTGTTCACTGCGTTCAAGTAATGCATACCTAACAGGCTGCGCCCCGGCAGCCTGTTACGTTTGTCGGCGCCGCTTTCATGGCGCCAGAGCTCCGCTGAGCGGCATTCCCTGTGCCTCCTCCGGGAGGTAGAGCTGTGCCCCGATGAGCACGTCTCCGGCACACAGGAGCTCTGCCCGCAGCGAGGAACCGGCGATCCGGTAGGTGTATACCGTGGCAGCTTCGCCTGTATGCGCCGCAAGCGGGAGCTTTTGCAGCTCCTGCAAGGCAAGGTAGTCCGCAAAGACGGCATCTTCACCCGGCACCGTCACAAGGTGTTCGGAGAGGAGTTCGCCCTCGATGCCGCAGGATGCCAGATAGGCAAGACGCTCGTCCTCTGTCTTTGCCGGGATGTCCGGGCGCTGCTCCGGACGGCTGCACAGGATGAAAACAGCAGCAAAGACTGCTGCCGGCAGGACGGCAAGCCCTGCTTTTGCCAGTTTCTTCATACGCATTCCCCCTATGCATAAGCATATGCCGACCGAAAGGAGAACTATGCCTACCATCCGACTTGACAAGCTCCTCGCCAACCGCACGCCCCACTCCCGCAGTGAGGTCAAGCAGCTGCTCCGGCAGGGCGCCGTGCAGATCAACGGCGTGACAGAGCGTGACGGGAGCCGTCAGATCGACCCCGATGCCGTGCAGGTATCCTGCTGCGGCAAGGTACTCCCGGGCGGTGCGCATATCTACCTGATCCTGAACAAACCGCTCGGCGTGATCTGCGCCACGGAGGACAGACGCCAGCAGACGGTCATCGACCTGCTGCCGCCCGAACGCCGGACAAAGGGGCTCTTCCCTGCCGGACGACTCGACGCCGACAGCACGGGTATGGTGCTCCTCACCGATGACGGCGACCTGGCACACAGGATGCTCTCCCCGAAGCACCACGTCCCGAAGTTCTACCTCATCCGGCTCGCAAGACCCTATGAGGAACGCTATGCGGCGGCGCTTGCGGACGGGCTCACGCTCTCGGACGGGACACACTGCCTGCCGGCGGAGATCGCCCCGCTCCCGGACAATTCCCATGCGCTCGTCTGCCTGCATGAGGGCAAATATCATCAGGTCAGACGGATGATGGCAGCGTTGGGGAATCATGTGGAAAACCTGCACCGGACAGCGATCGGAGAGCTCGTAATGCCGGTCGATCTGGGGCTTGGTGAGTATTTAGAAATTATTCACAAAGATGTTGAAAACATGTTGAAGGAGCCCCAATTTTGGGCTGTCTATGAACGAATTATGACGAATTATTCGTCATATTTGATAAATGTCAGCCTATAACTTTATGTAATTAGCGACTTGAAAAATAATGCTTAATTTGGTATGATAGTTATAGACAGAACTCCGCACGGCATAACTATGCATAAGTTATGCTGCGGCGTCTGAAAATTTGTAAACGGAGGATTGGAATACATGGCTGGTTTATCACTCAGAGGTATTTATAAGAAGTATCCCGGCGGCTTTGTAGCTGTAACCGATGTAAACCTTGAAATCAGAGATAAGGAGTTTATCATCCTCGTTGGACCTTCCGGATGCGGTAAGTCCACCACACTGCGTATGATCGCCGGTCTGGAGGAGATCACAGAGGGCGAGCTGTATATCGGCGACCGTCTCGTAAACGACATTGCGCCGAAGGACAGAGATATTGCGATGGTTTTCCAGAACTACGCTCTGTACCCGCACATGACCGTATTTGAGAACATGGCGTTCGGTCTGAAGCTCCGCAAGGTGCCGAAGGACGAGATCGCCCGTAAGGTAGAAGAGGCTGCAAGAATCCTCGACCTGTCTCACCTGCTCGACAGAAAGCCGAAGGCTATGTCCGGTGGTCAGAGACAGAGAGTTGCGCTGGGTCGTGCCATTGTACGTTCCCCGAAGGTGTTCCTGCTCGACGAGCCGCTGTCCAACCTCGATGCAAAGCTCCGTGCGCAGATGAGAACTGAGATCTCCAAGCTCCACAAGAAGCTGGGTACCACGTTCATCTATGTAACGCATGACCAGACCGAGGCTATGACCATGGGTGACCGTATCGTTGTTATGAAGGACGGCTTCATCCAGCAGACCGATACGCCGCAGAAGCTCTATGAGGAGCCGTGCAACAAGTTCGTAGCAGGCTTCCTGGGCTCTCCGCAGATGAACTTCATCGACGCTATGCTCAAGAAGAACGACGGCGGCCAGTACTATGTAGAGTTCGGCTCTGAGGATACCAAGTCCTCCAGAGGCACCAAGTACACCATCGTTCTGCCGGAGTCCAAGGTTTCCGGTGATAAGGTCATGGCTGATCTGGAGCGCTATGTAGAGCGTGAGGTCATCCTGGGTGTTCGTCCGGAGTGCGTCCGTGACGAGGAGAACATCGTGAATACCGCGCAGACCGGTGTTATCGACTGCAACGTCGAGATCACCGAAATGATGGGTGCCGAGACATTCCTGTACCTGGAGTGCGAGGGTATTCCGATCACTGCAAGAGTATCTCCGAGAACCACTGCACATCCCGGCGACCAGATCAAGGTTGCGCTCGATCCGAACAAGATCCACCTGTTCGACAAGGAGACCGAGAAGACCATCGTCAACTGATCCCGATCCGATATGTTTATCGCCCCTCTGCCAAGTGCGGAGGGGCGTTTTGCGTTGAGGTGTTTGGTGTGTGAGAGGATGACTGTTTGTTGCCCTCCAAGGGGGTAAGGAGAAGCTTGCTCGGAAACGAGATCGGGCTTCGCCGGTTTAGCGGAAAACAGTTTTACTGCACCATTGTCTGAAACCCCGAAGAGAGAAACGGGAGCAGCTTTAGCTGCGATGTGATAAGAAAAAACAGCGATGCCCCCTTTGCGAAGCATTGGGGGCATGTGGTCGTTGAAATGGAGTACCATAATTTGCGAAGCAACTCGCCAGCGCGGGCTCCGCGCTTAGCTAATTGTCAATACTGAGAGGATGAACTGGTTCTCTTCCTCGGTTGCGGAAACTGCGAGACCGTTCTCATAGTTGACCCGCAGGATGTAGGACACGGTATTGCCGGTGTTGGCGTCCTTGTAGTAGTACTTGTACGCTTCCTCCATGCCGCCGACAGTATAGGACACACGCAGGGGCTTGAAGCCGGTATAGGTCTGGACGGTGGCGGGATCCATGCCTGCGATGACCCCGGCGGGATCTACATGGGCGGATACCTTGACGCCGCTGCCGAACTTCTGGAGCTGGGCGTAGTCATAGTAATTGATGTCCGTGACGATGCCGTTCTTCTCGCCGACGTAGATGACCCACTGCGGGATCTTCACGCCGCTGACGGTCACGCTGCGCTTGCTTTCGTAGAGATACTTATAATCCCCGGCGACCTGGTTCACGCAGGCGTACTGGGAGGCATTCTCCAAGGTGATATGTGCGTATTTCTGCGCAGTTTCGGCGCTGACACCGATCTGCTCCGACAGCGTTCCGGCAAATTTAGCGCCGTCATTGCGCCACTGGAACAGCTTGATCACGCCGAAGATGATCAGACCGATCACAGCGATCGCCAGCACCACAATGCCGATCGCCTTGATGGAAATATGCCGTTTCGGCTTGGTTTTCTGCTCGTCACTCTGTGCATGAGCCTTTTTGAGATCGACCTTTTCCTGATTGTCTTCCATGAAAAACCCTCCTTAGCTGATTTATGAGCATCTCTGAAATCTTCCCATTCAGCTTTTTGCAAAAAGCAAAATGGTTTAGGTGTGGGGCTTCGCCCCATGCTCACCTCTAAAAACAATGTTTTAGAGGTAACATCATAATGTGATGAGCCCGCCGCCGAGCAGCTCCTGTGCTGCTAAGAGGACGGAGATCCTGCCGCTGTTATAGCTGATGCCGCCCTGCATCCATGCCGCAAAGGGCTCACGCAGGGGACCGTCTGCCGAAAGCTCGATGGATGCGCCGTTGGTGAAGGCGCCCGCCGCCATGATGACCTGATCGGTATACCCGGGCATATCCCACGGCTCCGGTGTGACATAGGCATCGACCGGGGAGCCCTTCTGGATGCCCCGGCAGAAGGCGCAGAGGTTCTCTGCCGTCCGCAGCTCGACCGCCGTCACGATGTCGCCCCGTTGTGCATCCGCTGTGGGGGAGCACCTGAAGCCGAGCATGGTGAAGAGCTGGGAGGCGAAGACTGCGGCTTTCATCGCATTTTCGACAATATCCGGTGCCATGAACAGCCCCTGGAACAGCTCCCGGTTCATGCCGAGCGTACAGCCGACCTCCTTGCCGAGTCCGACACAGGTCAGCCGATAGGCACATTTTTCCACGAGATCCGCCCGTCCTGCGATATAGCCGCCCGTCCGGGCGATGCCGCCGCCGGCATTCTTGATCATCGAGCCGATGATGATGTCGGCACCGACCTCCAAAGGCTCCTGTGTTTCGACAAATTCGCCGTAGCAGTTGTCCACCATGATGATCGCATCCGGCGCACCACGGCGCACCGCCTTGACGATCTGCGCAATGGTGTCGATGGTGAACGCCTCCCGCAGGGAATAGCCCCGGGAGCGCTGGATATAGGCGATCTTCGCCCCGGTGATGCGCTTCTCGATGGCTTCGAGGTCGGGCATCCCGTCATTCCGCAGGTCGATCTGGCTGTAGATCACGCCGAAGTCCTTCAGCGAGCCGTCCCCCGGCTTTCCCTGCAAGCCGAGCACGGGTTCGAGCGTATCATAGGGTTTTCCGGTGACGGCGACCATCCTGTCGCCCGGTCGGAGCACCCCGAACAGCGCCACGGTCAGCGCATGGGTGCCGGACACGAAATTGTGCCGGACGAGCGCATCCTCCGCACCGAGTACCTGTGCCCAGACCTTGTCGAGGACATCCCGCCCGAGGTCGCCGTAGCCGTAGCCGGTGCTTGCCCCGAAGCAGGCTTCGCTGACACGGTTGTCCGCAAATGCCCGGAGCACCTTGGCGGCGTTGTGCCGTGCCGTCTCCTCAATACGTGCAAATGTCGCTGCACAGGCGTTTTCCGCTTCCTCACCGAGCTTTGCAAGGCGAGGGTCGATCGCAAAATAATCAAGCATTCCCATTGTCCAAAAGTCCCTTCGTGATCTGATCCTTTTCATCGGCTGTCCGTTCGAGAACGAATTCCGTCTCCTCCACGGTGAAGCCGATCTCCCGGTAAAAGCTCTCCCGGATGTCGAGTGCATAGAGCACCGCCTGCTTGTCAAACTGTGCCAGCCAGAGCGCCAGCCAGCGCAGGAAGCTCCGTGCATGACCGAGCCCCCGTGCTTCCGGCAGTGTTGCCACCTCGCCCACGAGCACATGGTTGTCGATGTCGAACATGATGGTCGCCGTCGTGCTGCCCTTATACGTCAGCACATGGCTCACGCCGTGGCGGCAGCGGTGCGAGGTATCCGTATACCAGAGGGCATAGTCCTGCAAATTCGGGAAGCCCGCCTGCAAAATGCGGTAGACCTCATCGAGGGAGGGGTTCATCTCCACAAACTCCTCCACCGAAGCCGCCTCCGGATCCGGCTGGAGCCCGAAGGTCGTCCGGTGCAGCGAGGTATACTCCGGCAGCAGGGCATCGAGCCTGGCACGTACCGGCTCATTGCATTCCACACGGAACGGCGCGTGCATCCGGATGAATGCCGCTAAGTCCTCCGCTTCGCTCTCGGCTGCATTGACGATGAGGATGGTGCTGTTGAACACGAGCAGCACGCCCTCCTCCCCGACCGCAAAGAACTGGCAGAAAGGATAGGTCAGCCCGTAGGCTTTGTACATCGAGAACATCTTCCGCCCCCGCCATGTTTTGCGGAGGAGATAGGTGTTCAGGTCACACTCCTTGGTGATTTGTCGTATCATGGTAATTCTCCTGTTCAGGGGAAGTGATGTTTCTCAGGACAGCTCACCTTTGAGCCACCCCCTCCGCCGCCGTTCGGCGGCACCTCCCCCGCAAGCGGGGGAGGATGATAGGGGCGCTGGCGCGCCCCGACCCGCCGTGGGGCTACGCCCCACACCCCATCTCGGGGAAAAGATGCCGCTTCTTGTACATGGAATCCGCTTCGGTGATCGGGCGGATGACCTTGCAGGGGTTGCCTGCGGCTAAGACGCCCGCCGGGATGTCCCGGATGACGACACTCCCCGCACCGATCACGCTGCCGGCACCGATGGTCACACCGCCGCAGACGGTCACGCTCCCGCCGAACCAGCAGTCGTCCCCGATGGTGATGGGGGCGCCGTATTCATAGTCATACAGGCTCCCGTCTTCCCGGCGCTTCTGCCGGCGCTCCTCTGCGATCAGAGAATGCAGGGGCGTGAGCAGAGAGCAGCTCGGACCGAAGAAGACGTCATTCCCGATCGTCACCGGACAGGTGTCCAAAATCGTCAGGTCGAAGTTGGAAAAGCAATTCCTGCCGAATGACGTAAATTCGCCGTAATCGACATAGAGCGGTGAGGACAGATAGGTCCCCTCCCCGAGATGCGGGAACAGCGCAAGTAAGAGCTCTCTGCGGCGCTCCTCCTCATCCTCGAACGTGCTGTTGAACTGCTGCCAGAGCTTGTGCGCCCGGAGCCGCTTTGCCATCAGCACCGGATCGGACGGGTCATAGACCATCCCGGCAAGCATTTTTTCAAGCTCGGTCATACTTCTGCCTCATGCAGACGGCTGAGCATCGCTTTTGCAAGCTGTAGGCTCTGCTCCATATCGCTCACCTGCGCCACGGTATAGGGCGTGTGCAGATAGCGGCACGGGATCGAAATGGCGAGCGTTTTCGCGCCCTCTCTCGTCTGGGAAACGGAGCCGGCATCGTTGCCGCCGGCAATGCGGGTCTTGGTCTGGCACGGGATGCCGAGCCGCTCGGCTTCCGCAAAAGCCGCACGGTACAGCTCCTTGTCATAGATCGTCCGTCTGTCCATGAACGGCACCACAGGACCGCCGCCGAGCTTGCAGACAGCTGCATCGCCCTCCACGCCGTCAAGGTCTGCCGCCGTGGTCGTCTCTAAGATGAGCGCCGCCGCAGGATCCACGGCATAGGCTGCCGTTTTGGAGCCACGCAGCCCGACTTCCTCCTGTACGAAGAAGCAGAACCACGTATCATAGGGGATGTCGCCCGAAAGCATACATAGCATCGCCGCACAGCCGAAGCGGTCGTCGATCGCCTTCGAGGTCACTTTTCCGCCGCCGAGCTCCGTCCATTCGCTGTGGAAGCAGACGGATTCACCGCCCTGCACGAGCTTGCTCGTTTCCTCGAAGCTCCGTGCGCCGAGGTCGAGCCGCAGATCACGCATCTCCGGCTTTTTGTCCTTGGCATCGCCCTTGAGCTTGTGGATGGGCGTGGCACCGATCACGCCGAGCCCGACGCCCGGTACCTGCACGGCTCGCCCGATGACCGCATCGGCATCCACGCCGCCGACGGCATCGACCGTACACAGACCATCCTTCTGGACATCCGTGATGATGAGCCCGACTTCATCCATGTGCGCACCGATCAGCACGGTGTGCTTTGCGGGGGCTTTGCCTTGTTTATGTACAAGGAGATTCCCGAGGGCATCGGTATGCATATCTATAATGCCCGGAAAATCTCTGATATTCTCCTGTAAATAGTCCCGGACTGCGCCTTCGTCGCCGGAGATGCCGCAGAGGGCACAGAGCTCCTTCAGATAGGTCATCAGCATGCGGCACACCCCCTCAGATAGGCCGCCATCAGTGCGCCGGTGTACTCCACGTCCGCAAGGTCGATGACCTCCACGGGCGTGTGCATGTAATCGAGCGGGATGGACACGGTACAAGCCCGCACGCCCTCCCGGCAGACGGAGAACTGGTCGGCATTCGTGCCGGTCGTACCCGCCATGACTTCATACTGGAAGGGGATCTCCGCCTTGTCAGCAGCGGCAACGAGCGCCTTTGACAGCTTCCGGTCGAGTGACGGCGAAAAGCCGATCATCGCACCGCTGCCCATTTTGCCGGTCTCATTGCGGTCTCCGTCACCGGCGAAGGACACATCCACCGCCAGTGCGATATCCGGATCCGCCGCAAAGCAGCCGATCGCAGCGCCACGCTCGCCGACCTCCTCCTGTGTGGAGAAGAGCACTGCCACGTTGCAGGGGAGCGCATCCTCTGCCGTCAGATCGAGGGCATGGAGGATGGCAGCCACGCCGCAGCGGTCATCGAGCGCCGGGGAGGTGAAACGTCCGCCCGGGAGCGCTCCTGTCACGCCGCAGAATACCACGCTGTCACCCGGCTGCACGAGCTTGCGCAGCTCCTCCGCCGGATAGCCGGTGTCGATGCGGACATCGGTGATCTTCTGCACCTTCTCGTCTCCGTTCGTCAGATGGGGCGGCATACAGCACAGAATGCCGTCAACGGGCTCTGTCCCGAAGATCTTCACATGCTGGTCGGGGAACAGCCGTCTGTCCAGACCGCCGATGTTCCCGACCGTCACAAAGCCGTCCTCCGTGACCGAGGTCACGATCAGACCGACCTGGTCGATATGCGCATCGAGCAGCACCCACGGGGCGTTCTCGTTCCCGCAGGGGATCGTGCCGGTCACGTTCCCCCGGACGATCTGCGCATCCTTGCTGTAATTCCTGAGATAGCCGAGCGCCGTTTCTGCGGCGGCTGTCTCATCGCCGGAGATGCCGGCTGCCTTGCAGAGAGCAGTGAGCGTCTCTGTGAGCGTTTCTCTTGTCATTATTGCAGCTCCTTTACAAGGCGCTTGAAGTGCTGTCCTCTTACCTCGAAGTTCGGATAGAGGTCAAAGCTGGCACATGCCGGGGAGAGGGTGACGATGTCGCCACGCTGTGCTTCCTTTGCGGCGATCTCGACTGCCTCCTCCATCGAGGATGCATGGAGGATGCGGATGTTTGCCGGGTCGTAGTTCTTCGCACCGGTCACAGCCTTCTCGATCTTCTCCGCCGTCACGCCCATGAGGATGAGCAGCTTTACCCTGTCGCAGACGGTCTCTGCCATCGGCTCGAAGGGGATCTTCTTGTCATAGCCGCCAGCCAAAACGATGATCTTCTGGTCAAAGCTCCGCAGACCGGCGAGCACTCTTGTCGGGCTCGTGGCGATGGAGTCGTTATACCACTTGACCCCGTGCAGCTCACGGACAAACTCGATACGATGCTCCACGCCGCCAAATTCCTTGGCGACCTTGACAATGTCCTTGATCTCCACATCGCCCCAGAGCGCAGCGATCACGCCGAGGAAGTTCTCGACATTGTGCATACCGGGGATGCGGATGTCCTCCTTGCGGACAACGGGCGTCACTTCGCCCTTTTCGGTATAGCAGAGCATACCGTCCTCACGGAGGAAGGCGCCACGCTCAACCGTTGTCTGGCGGGAGAACCAGTTCAGTCTGCCGCGTACCAGCGGTGCGAGTGCCTTGGTGCCCTCGTTGTCGAGGTTGAGCACGGTGCGGGAGAAAGCATTCTGATGTGCGATCAGATTGATCTTGCACTGGGTATATTCCTCCATCGTGCCGTGAACGTCAAGGTGATTCGGGGTGATGTTCGTGATGAGCGCCACATCCGGGCTCTTGCGCATGGAGATGAGCTGGAAGCTCGAGAGCTCCACGACGGCTGCATCGTCCTCCCGGATCTCCTCGATGATGGGCAGAAGCGCTCTGCCGATGTTGCCGCCCTTGTGGACACGCTTGCCGGCAGCGGCAAGGATCTCTGCGATGAGCGTGGTCGAGGTGGACTTACCGTCCGAACCGGTCACGGCATAGATCTTGCACGGGCAGAGGTCGAAGAAGACCTCCATCTCGGATGTGATGACAACGCCCGCTTCTCTTGCCTTGGTGAGGGCGGGGTTGTTGAAATACATGCCCGGTGTACGGAACACGACATCAAAATCTGTCAGAGAATCAAGGTAGTTCTCACCGAGGATGAACTTGACGCCCATGCCGGAGAGCTTGTCGAAGACCTCCTGGAACTTGTCGGCGCTGCGCTTGTCGCAGACCGTCACGTCAATGCCCTTCTCACGGAATACGGTGATCAGGTCGGTATGGCTCACGCCGGTACCGATGAATGCTACCTTTTTCTGCTTCATATCGTCAAAAAAACGCTGGATCTTACTCATAGCTTGCCTCCATGATGAAAAAATATTTACACCTTATATTATTATAGCAGATTACATGGAAAAAATCAATCGTTCCGGGGGGATTTTTCACGGAAATCATTTTTGTCGGCTCGGCTAATAGAAGAGGCATTCTTTTTTTCCCCCCCTCCCCAAGGAGGGGGCTGGTTTCGCAGGGGGCTGCGCCCCCTGCACCCGCTTTGTTAAATTGATCGACAGGGGGGGCGGGGATCGTGCATCTGCCGGCGCAGGGGCATAAAAAAGCTCCGCAGATGCGGAGGGAAACAAAGAGCCCCGGCGCTGTGCCGGGGCTCTGTATTATTCTTCAACAGTCAGATAAGAACGGGTAGAGCAGCGCTTCAGGACGAGCAGTGCAGCGGCGGCAGCGCCGAGTACCAGCAGAACAATGCACATGGCTTTCAGAAAATCCTTCATGGATATTACCTCCTGTGTTGGTAGAATCGAGTTATGCTGCTTTCATTATACCATATCCGGGGCAAAAATGCTATAGCTCAGACAGATTTCCCCGAAATGCACAAAGAGCTGTCATTGCTGTTGTGCAACCTGCCCAAGTTTCTGGATGCTGGAGAACGCTGCCATCTGCCAGAAGTCCCGAATTTGCGTATGTTTCCGACATTGCACAGAAAAAATGAAAAAATCTTTCTAAAATGGGTGACAAATCGGTTCAGATGTGGTATAATAAAAAGTAGATTTCATTTTCAGAGATAGATAGCACAAAGGAAAGAGGAGATCTATGTCACCTGATAACCATGAAGTCCGCAAAGAGCGGCTGAAATATATCCTGTTTGTTATAATACTGTGCGCTTTGCTCGGTTTTGGCATTTTCACGATCCGGAAGAAGTCGGATACCTCGAACCAGCCGGCGCTCATTTCCGCCGAGGAAACGACGGAAGCCACCTTGCAGCCCGAGGAGACCGCCGCAGCGGAGACCTCTGCCGCAGAGGCGACCGAGGATACATCCGAGGAGGCAACGGAAGACACGACCGAAGCCATCCTTCCCACGGAGCCGAGCGCTCCGGGTCCCATCGCTGCCGAGGTGCAGCATCTGTATGTCCGCATCAACCACACCCAGCGCATCCAGCTGGATCTGCCGCCCGGTGTGAGCCAGAATGACATCCGCTGGAGCACGGATGACCCCGACATCGTGGATCTTGCCGCCGGACAGGTGACAGGTCTGCAAAAGGGCACCTGCATCGTGACGGCGTCCTATGGCGAAGAGCATGTGGACATTCCCGTGACCGTGCGGGAGCTGACGATCGTGAACGGCATCACCTATGTGGACGGGCTGCTCGTTGTCAACAAGAGCTACAGCCTGCCGGCGGAATACGACCCCGGTCTGCTGCCCATCACGGAGGAGGCGTTCAACGTCCTCGCTGAGGATGCCGCCAAGGAAGGGCTGGATCTCTACATCGGCTCCTCCTACCGGAGCTATGATTTCCAGGAGAAGGTCTATAACAGCATGGTGAGCGGCTACAGCAAGCAGTATGCCGATGAACTCTCCGCAAGACCCGGCCACTCCGAGCACCAGAGCGGCTATTCCATCGACTGCAACAGCATCGACAACAACTTCGCCGAGACCCCTGCCGGACAGTGGCTCGCCGCTCATGCGCATGAGTACGGCTTTATCATCCGCTTCCCGGAGGGCAAGGAAAAGATCACCGGCTATGCCTATGAGTCGTGGCACATCCGCTATGTCGGCATTGAACATGCGACGAATATGTATGAGCAGGGGCTGACCCTGGAGGAATACCTCGATGTGAAGTCCGTCTATGACGACGCCGAGGAGGAGACCGAGGACGATGCCGAAGAAGCTGAGGAAAATGACACCCCGGACGAAGAAGAATGATGTACGCCCGCCGCAGGAGAGCTCTGCGGCGGGATTTTTTCAAAAAATTTTGGAAACTGCTTAGAGATTTTTTGTTTTCATACGACTAAGAAGTGAAGGCAGCTCCTCCGGGGCGGAGGAGCACCTGACAGACAACGGAACGATCGAAGAAAGAGGTGATCTTATGAAGAATCGCATGAAGAAACTGACAGCCGCCATTCTGGCGCTGTGCTGTGTACCCGTGGCGGGGGTGACGGCATCGGCGAAGGGGCTGCCGTGGTCCTGGGGCTCGACTACATGGGATGCCGTTGAGGCGCTTGAATTCATCGGGCAGGGGGAGTATCTCGGCAAGACTGTGCAACTCTATGTCATCCAAAATGCCGGCAAAACGCAAGCTGTATCCGTCACACCACGCATGAAGTGTCTGCGCTTTGTGCTGCGCGATGATACGGATGCAGAAGCGGAACAGAAGGCATTTGAGATCATTGAAACGTACATTCCCGGTGAGATCAGCTCGTATTACAAGGATGCCCATTGGGCGAAGATCGTTGATGCCGCTGGTGAAGAGCAGGCAAGCATTGAGCAGGTGAGTGACCGTGTTTATGATGTATATGTCAGATGTGATACCGGCGAATCCGGTGATGCATGGGAAGCCGGGATCCTCCTTGATCTTGCCAGAGCGCATCTGATCTCCGGTTATTACGGCTGGGGAGAAACGGCTGATTATCATGTGCAGTCCTTCCGCGGACTCACCCATTACCAGGAGACGATGCAGGTCGCAGACGATCAGCCGGGGCAATACAAGACTATTGCAATCGACTGGGATGCTGTCCAGATCTATCTGGATAAGGTGCACCCCGGTTATCTGGTGGAGAAAAGCCTGCTCATGACGGTCAATGAGAAAGATAACGACGGAAATGACCATATTCATGATTATTATGAATATAACATCAAGACGCCGGCTACACTTTCCAAGCGTGAAGAGCTTGTGGTCATGTGCGAGCTGTGGAACCAGTTCGGGATCTTCCCGGCATTGGAGGAACCGGAATGTATGGCGGAAACAGAACCGCTCACCGGCCACAACGCCCTCCTGCAACCCGGTGACGTCACCCTCGATACGGACATCAGCATCGTGGATGTCATCGCCCTGAACCGCAACATCATGACCGGCGACCCGCTCTGTGACACGGCGAAACAGAACGCCGACCTCAACGGCAGCGGCGCCCCGGATGAAGCGGATTCCCTGGATCTGCTCAAATACATTGTCGGCATCAACGATTCACTCCTCTAAAAGATACAAAGATCGGAGACCACCCGGGTCTCCGATCTTTGTTTTTCCTATTCAGGGAACGCCAGCTTCTTCGACAGCGCAAAATTGCTGAATCCCGGCTCTCCGGTCACATCCCGCAGGATCTCGATCTGCTCCGGCAGTGTCACCGGCGTGTCGATGGACGGGAGCTCGATCTCGAGCGTGGCGGTCGTCTCGCTGAATGCATAGACATCCAGCTCAAACACCTGCCCCAGATGCCGGAACACATACCGCACCTTGCTGATCGTGTGCATGGACGGCTCCGCCTCTTGCAACAGCGCCTGATACTGCGCCTCGCTGATCTCGTCCTCGAGTTCGATGCGCTCCCCGAAGCCGACTGTTCGCTTGCGGGTGTAGGTGTACTGCCAGCCCCGCTCCGCTGTGCCACGTTTGCGGACACGACGGGAAAAGCCGTCCTCCCCCATCGTCAGATAGGTCTGTGTGATCTCGTCTGCCCGCACCTCCGGCAGTGCCGTCAACGTGGCAGCATCCGGACGGCGGATGAGGTACTTCCGCTCAATTTCGAGCGGCATGTTATTGGTCATTTTCCGCGCGCCTCCGTTTTCTGCTGGAATCGCTCCGCATACACGACAAAGCGCTTGTGCGTGCCGCTGCCGATCTCGCCCACATCGTCAGATGCCGATATGTTCAGCGCCAGCTCACGCCCGTTGGCAGAGACGAGCTCCGCCTTTGCCGTCACGGTCATCCCGCAGGGCGTTGCCGCCGTGTGCCGGATGCAGAGCTCCGTGCCGACCGTGGTCTCGCCCTCTTCGAGGAAGGGTGCCACCGCCGCACAGGCTGCCGCTTCCATGAGCGCCGCCATCATGGGCGTTGCAAAGACATTCAGTGAACCGCTCCCGACCGCAGATGCCAGCTTGTCAGCCGTTACCTCTGCGGAGACCTCGGCGGTATAGCCCGGTGTGATCTCTCTCATAAAAGCATCCCCTCCTGCTTCGCCGTTTCGATGATCTCGGCGGCAAGCTGTCCGATGACCTCGCTGCCGTCATCCGTGATGCCGCAGTTGCGTGCCGTCACCTGCTCGGCATGGACATCATGCTCCTTCCACGAGATGCCGCCCTTCTTGAAGTTCAGCAGCAGCGGCTGCACCCGGTCAAGGGCGTTGGCGAATTTCGCTTCGGGTGTCTCCCGTGCCTCAAATTCCTCCCACAGTCCCCGGTATTCCCGGCACTGATCCTCCGGCAGCAGTGCAAAGAGCCTGTCAGCGGCTTTCTGCTCCCGGGCAGCCTTGGTCTTGTAGCCCTCGGTGTCATAGCAGTAGGTATCGCCGGCGTCGATTTCCACCACATCGTGGATGAGCACCATTTTCACGGTGTGCAGGATATCGACCTTCTGCCGTGCATGTTCTGCCAAAACACATGCCATGATCGCCAGGTGAAAGCTGTGCTCGGCGTCGTTCTCCCGCCTGTCCTCATGCAGGACATAAGTCCGGCGGTAGATGTTTTTCAGATGATCCAGCTCTAAAATAAACGCAAGCTGGCTGTTGAAACGTGCATTGTCCATCGTAAGCCCTCCTTCATCATAAAGGGTCCGCAGCCGGACAGCCGCAGACCCCTTTGTCTCATTAGTCGATCAGCCCCAGCTTTTCCTTCTCCCGCAGGATCCGCAGCACGCTCTCGTCGATCCGTGCCTCGGAGATCTCGCCGGAGTTGACTGCCTGCCGCAGTCCGCTCAGGGCGCTCTCGAAGTCTTCCGGGATGAGGATCATATCCACGCCCGCCTGCACAGCCATGACAGCCGCCTCGGAGGAGCTGTAGGTGCCGGCGATGGTATTCATCTGCATGGAATCCGTGATGATGACGCCCTCAAAGCCCAGCTCGCCACGCAGCAGATCGGTGCAGACCGCCTTGGACAGACATGCCGGGAGGTCATCGCCCACGCCGGTCACGATCTGGTGGCTGACCATCACGAAGTCGGAGCCCGCCTTGATGCCCGCCTTGAACGGTACGAAATCGGTCTCCCGCAGCTCATCGAGGGAGCGGTCGATGACGATCTTGTTGTCTGTGTGGGCATTGCCGTCCTCGGCGCCCAGACCGGGGAAGTGCTTCAATGTCGCTGCAACGCCGGTGCTCTGCAAGCCCTGTACCACGCCTGTGACCATCTTGGCAACGACCTCGGGGTCATCGCTGAAGGTGCGGTCGCCCAGCTCGTTGGTATCGCTGATGTCCACATCCGCAACGGGCGCAAAATCGAGGTTGAAGCCGAACTGATGGATGTCGTTGCCGATCGTCTCACCGACCGAGAACGCTTCATCGGCGCTGGCACGTTCGCCATAGGCGCTCATTTTCTCCATGCGGGTGGTGCGCAGCGTGGAAGCCACACGGGCAACGGTGCCGCCCTCCTCATCCACGGACAGGAACATGCCCACGCCCGTGGTCGCACGCATGAAGTGCTGTGTATCGGTCAGCATGGAGCGTGTCTGCGCCTGATCCTGGAGATTCGGCGTGAAATAGATCAGACCGCCGACCGGATGCTCGCTCATCGCCAGCTTGGATGCCTCGCCGCACTGTGTCACCTGGTTGAAGCCGGTGAGCGCCTCTGGCGTGATGATGAACATCTGGTGGATCTTCTGGTCGAGCGTCATTTTGGCAAGGACTTCCTCCGGGGAGGCGTGGGCGATGCCGGTCTCCTCCTCAGGTGCCTCGGTCGCAGCTTCCGTTGTCGGTGCAACTGCCACAGGCTCGCCCTTTTTGGCAGCACTGCCGCAGCCCGTCAGCAGGAGCGATGCCGAGAGGAACAGTGACATAAAGCGGATGCGTTTTCTTGTCATGGTGGTACTTCTCCTTTCTCTGTATGTCCGGGTTTTTTCAGATCTTGAAGCACTTATAGACGCTCTTCTGTTCACCGATGACGAATGCGATGTCATCCACCATGAAGCAGGTGTCCGCACTCGGGATGAATACCTCGTCATTGCGCTTGAGCGTCAGGATGTTGACGCCGAACTTCTTCCGGATGTCGATCTGTGCCAGCGTCTTGCCGAACCACTCCTTCGGCACCTTCATCTCATAGATGGAGTAGTTGTTGTCGAGCTGGATAAAGTCGAGGATGGTCTCAGAGGCGTATTTTGTAGCGACACGGATCGCCATCTGCTTTTCGGGATGGACCACTTCGTCAGCGCCGTTGCGCAGCAGGAACTCCATCTGAATATCGTTGGTCGCAAGGGATACGACCTGTCTGGCGCCAAGCTCCTTGAGCAGATAGGTCGCCTGCAGCGATGACTGGAACGAGTTGCCGATCGCCACGATGCATACGTCAAAATTGTTGACACCGAGCGAACGCAGGACTGCCTCGTTGGTGCCGTCGCCGATGAGCGCATTGGTCACATACGGTCTGATCTCGTCGATGGCAGCTTCGTTGGTATCCACTACCATGACTTCGCAGTGGAGCTGCTCCATGTGCTTGGCAACGTATTTGCCGTACTGTCCTAAGCCAATGATGAGAACTGATGTCATACTATCTACTCCTTATCCGACTGTGATTTTTTCGAGAGGCATACGGGTATTGGTGCTGTCTGCGGACGGAAGCGCCGCATAGATGATCGTGAGTCCGCCGACTCTGCCGAGGAACATCAGGAGCATCAGGAGGATCCGGGGGATCAGAGATAGCGTGCTGGTGATGCCGAGCGTCAGACCCACGGTGCCGACCGCCGAACCGGTTTCAAACAGGCAGGTCAGCAGCGGAAGATCGTCGATCCGGCTGATCATGATGCCGGTGGAGAAATACAGCACGATGTACATGAAGAGGATCGTACCGGCGCTGCGGACAGCCTCGTCAGAGATCCTTCTCTTGAAGCACTGGATGTCATGCCGGCGGGTGAATACGGTGACGGCAGAGAGGAACAGCACAGCGACTGTCGTTGTTTTCATACCGCCTGCCGTGGATCCGGGCGAACCGCCGATCAGCATGAGGATGATCATCAGCGCCGTGCCGGATTCGTTCATCTGTGCCAGATCCGTCGTGTTGAAGCCGGCGGTTCTGGTGGTGACGGACTGGAAGAGCGAGCTGAGGATCCGGTCGCACAGCCGCAGATCCGCATATTCAAAGAAGAAGAAATATATGGCGGGCAGCACGATCAGGACAGCCGATGTCATAAGAACGACCTTGCTTTGCAGGGAATACTTCTTGATGTTGAATTTGTGCTCGCCGATGTCATGCCATACCAGGAAGCCGATACCGCCGATGATGATCAGCAGCATGATGACGATGTTCACATAGATGTTGCTGCTGTAGGTCGTCAGCGAGGAGAACTGTTCCCGCACGCCCATCAGGTCGAAGCCCGCATTGCAGAAGGCGGAGACGGAATGCCAGAGCGCATACCAGAGCCCTTTGGGAACGCCGAAATCATGGATGAACACCGGTGCCAGCAGCACCGCACCCACCAGCTCGATGATGGCGGAGGTCTTCAGGATAAAGCCCGTCAGCCGGACGATGCCGCCCACCTGCGGCGCAGAGATGGATTCCTGCATGGTGCTCCGCTGCGCCAGACCGATCTTTTTGCCTGTGACCTTCATGACCGCAAGTCCGATGGTGATCACGCCCATACCGCCGATCTGGATGAGCGTCAGGATCACGACCTGCCCGAACAGTGACCAGTAGGTAGCCGTATCCTTGACAACGAGCCCTGTCACGCAGGTCGCAGAGACCGCCGTGAACATGGCATCCGCAAAAGAGGTGAAGCATCTTTCACGGGATGAGATAGGAAGCATCAGCAGCAGCGTTCCGAGCAGGATCAGTGCGAAAAAGCTGAGGATGATGACCTGGAATGAGGACAGCCCCTTCGGTTTGGCTTTCGGCTCGCTCTGCGTGGTTTTCAGATTCATTCTAATTCTGGTACCTCCCGGATCATTATTGATAGGACACCTCTAAAAACAGCTTATCTGCGGGGATTCGCCCCGCACCCCGACTCTAAAAACAATGTTTTCAGAGAGCGCCTATAGGGTGATGCAGATGTGCCCCCTTCTCCGCAGCGGGAGAAGGGGGAGATCACCTTAATATGCCTTGCCCCAGAGCACCATGCACTTGGCAGGCTTGCCGCAGCAGACACACTTGTCCGAAAGCTGCTTCTGTGCCAGCGGGATGCAGCGGGAGCCGGCACCGGTCTGTGCCTTGACCTCATCCTCGCAGGCCTCTTCGCCGCACCACATTGCCTCGATGAAGCCGTCACCGTTCTCGGTCAGAGCCTTGTTGATCTCGTCGATGCTCTGGCACTGGTAGGTGCGCTTCTCACGGTTGGCAAGTGCTGCCGCATACATCACATCATGTACCTCCTGGAGCTTTGCCTGTACGGTCTCGACCAGAGAACCGAGCGGGCAGGCGACCTTCTCGCCGCCGGTACGCAGTGCGATCATGCACTGATCTGCCGCAATGTCACGGGGACCGATCTCGACACGTACCGGAACGCCCTTCATCTCATACTCGGCAAACTTCCAGCCGGGGGAGTTCTCGGTATCGTCGAGCTTCACACGGATGCCCGCAGCCTTGAGCTGCTCATAGAGCTCGTTCGCCTTTTCGAGGACGCCCTCCTTGTGCATCGCAGCCGGTACGATGACCACCTGGATCGGCGCCACAGCCGGCGGCAGTACCAGACCGTTGTCATCGCCGTGCGTCATGATGATCGCACCGATCAGACGGGTCGTCACGCCCCAGCTCGTCTGGTGCGGGTATTTCAGGGTGTTGTCCTTGTCGGCAAACTGGATGTCGAAGGCATGTGCAAAGCCGTCGCCGAAGTAGTGGGACGTACCAGCCTGGAGCGCCTTGCCGTCATGCATCAGCGCCTCGATGGCATAGGTGGAGACGGCACCGGCGAACTTGTCGCTCTCGGTCTTCTTGCCCTGTACCACAGGCATGGCGAGTGCATCCTCGCAGAACTTCGTGTAGACGTTCAGCATCTGCTCGGTCTCGGCGATCGCCTCCTCCGCCGTTGCATGGATGGTGTGACCCTCCTGCCAGAGGAACTCACGGGAGCGCAGGAACGGACGGGTGGTCTTTTCCCAGCGCACGACGCTTACCCACTGGTTGTACAGCTTCGGCAGGTCACGGTAGCTGTGGATGATGTCCTTGTAATGGTCGCAGAACAGTGTCTCGGAGGTCGGACGCACGCAGAGACGCTCTTCGAGCTTCGCATTGCCGCCCATCGTCACCCATGCCACCTCGGGCGCAAAGCCCTCGACATGGTCCTTCTCCTTTTCGAGAAGGGACTCCGGGATGAACATGGGCATGTTCACGTTCTCATGTCCGGTCGCCTTGAACATGCCGTCGAGGATGCGCTGGATGTTCTCCCAGATCGCATAGCCGTAGGGACGGATGACCATGCAGCCCTTGACGGAGGTGTAGGAGATCAGCTCCGCCTTCTTCACGATGTCGGTGTACCACTGTGCGAAATCCTCGTCCATTGCCGTGATCTCGCTGACCAGCTTCTTGTCATTCTTAGCCATAGTTATTGGTTCCTTTCTTCCTGATGATCCTGTTGCTCTTCCACGGGGGCTTCCGGCTCTTCCTTTTCGGGCGGCAGCTCATAGATCGAGCGCACGCCGTAGGAGCGGTCACGTTTCGGGTTGTGGTTCTCACGGTACTTGGCGATCCACGCATCCACATGCTTTGCCATCCACGGCGTGAGCACGGCAATGGCATAGATCAATGCGAACAGCCCGAGCGTGATGAGCCCGTAGCGCAGCACGGTACTGATATCCACGGTAGCTTCCAAAGCGTTTTCCCCCTTTTCAAAGCATCTGTTTACTATTATAGCAGATTCATCGGATAAAATCAACCATTTCACGAAAAAAAGATGCCCCTTTGAGGTGCATCCATGCCAAAAAACGAAAATGATGCGGGTGCAGGGCGGTCACCGCCCTGCCGGGGAGGGTTCAGGGAGGGCGACCAGCCCTCCCTGAGTCGGCGATAGCCGACAAATCACACCGGATACTTCTCTTTCAGATACTCCGCCAGCATATCCGGGATGTACTGGTAGTGATGGGAGTCGTACATGCGGAATTCCGCCGTTGTCACGTTGTGGGCTTCCATGCGCTCCTTCAGATGCTCGATGCCTTCGAGGGTCGAGTCATGGGTATCATAATAGCTTGCATAGTCCGGATCCTCCTGCGAACCGCCGGTGACGAAGATCTCCTTGTCGAAGGTCTCGTTCCGGTCGAAATAGCCGTAGTCCGTCAGTGCCGCATCCGGGTCGGGTGCCTGCCAGAGATAGAGCGCCCAGAGCGCCGGGCTGCCGATGATGTAGCGCCCGAACGGCTGGTTCTCGTGCAGGTCGGAGGTGAATGCCGCATAATGCGTCAGCACGCCGCCGTCCGAATGCCCATACAGCGTGGAATTGGCATAATCAATATGGTACAGCTCCCCTAAATACGGCATGAGATCATCTGTGATGAAATCCACCGTCTTGTCCTTTTCATCCACCAGATACAGCATCCGCACCCAGTCGGCGGCGCCGTCGGTATGGTAGTCAAAGCCGAGCGTCACTAAGATGACCGGCGCAGCCTCGCCATTCTTCATGCATTGCCAGAGTGAAGGACATGTCCCGAAGCGCCACACCGCATCCGTCAGGAAATACACCGGATACGTCTGTTCCGGGTCGTAACCGGGCGGCAGGATCACATGCGCTAAGAAGTCCGTGTCCGATTCCTCGTCATAGATGCTGATCTCCTGCACGGAATCCCGGATGGCTTCCACCTCGTCCTGCTGGTATTCCCATTCCTTCCGGTGATCCTCAAACGGGTTGCCCCAGCGGATTCTGTCGGGGTCATCCGTATTGACGGTACCGGGGGGCAGCACCTCGTAATTGCCGTTGATGATCGCATCAAAGACATACCTGGTCTCCCGGATGCCGTCCTCGGCATAGGAAGAGCCCATCTGCATCTCACAGGCTTCCTGTTGCAGCTGGATCTTCCGCCATGCGAAATACTCCTCCATCGTGTCGAAATGCATGGAGGTGACCTCATCGTCCTCGCCCTCGGTGTACGCCATATCTATGGCACCGCCGTCATAGCCGATCTCGGGGATGTAATCGCAGTAGATATAGCCGTCCACGAGGATATTGCGGATAAACTGCTCGTCTGCGTGTGCTTTGTACCATTCGATAGTCCCTGCATATTCCTCCTCGGTGAGGTAGTCGTGATCCCGCTCGAGGTCGGCAATGTAATCGGCGGATGTCCAGATCTCGGCTTCGACCGTGTGCGCCTCGTCCGCCGGGTCTTCCAGAAGCGTCAGGGCATGGACATCCACGCTGCTGCGTTCCTTCTCGGACATATGATTGGTGAGGGTGATGGGCGCCGCCGGTTCCGTGGCAGTTTCGGAGAGTTCCTGCACAGCGGAGGTCTCCTCCTGTGCGAAGCTGTCTCTCTGTGTGCTGCACCCCACAAGGCTGCACAGCAGCAAAACGGCGGCGAAAAGTGCTGTTTTTTTCATAGGGATGCTCCTTTCTGCGTTTCTATCCATCAAACAAAACAGGATGCCGCTTTTTGACACGGGAAATCGTATTTTGTAGAGCTGCACAAATCGCATGGCGCATTTTTGTGCAGCTTGATAGCCAAACGGGCAGAAACATGCCCCTCCCTGCGATGCAGGAAGGGGCAGTGTTGGTCATGCAGCAGGTGCGGCAATGGCTCCGGAGGAGTTGATCGTCACATCACCTGCGGTGGTGTCCGGCATTTCACCATCCGCTGCGGTCTCGGGCTCAACTGCACCGGAGACGGTCTCAGCGGGGGTCTCCCCGGCATCGCCGGCGGAGACATTGGCATTCATGTCGGTCTCTTCTTCGTTGGTTTCTTCGTTGTATTCGTCGGTGTACTGGTCATCGGTGTACTGGTCATCGGTGGTGTAGTACTGCGGCCAGATCTCGGCAGCGTGCTCGTTGATATAGGTCTCGACTGCCTGGCTGCCGTAGAGGTCGCCCTTCTCGATGACTGCCTTCACCAGATCGTTGTGCTTCGGCGGGATGATGTAGCGCTCGCCGTTGACGATGATGCAGTAGCACGGCTCCTCGGAGATGTACTCCTCCTGTGCCACGTCAAGCAGTGCGATGATCTCCGGATAGTAGTCCTCCGTTCTCAGACCGTCGAACAGCATCAGGTGATCCTTGTAAGCCGGGTTCTTGCCGTCGATATCGGCATTGACGAAGGTGTTTCTCGAATAGGATACGGAAGAGTTCGGGTATTTCAGGGAATCGGTGGACCACTGATCCGGCGCATAGATCCGGATGCTCAGCACGCTCTGGTTGGTCGCCTGGGCGCTGGTGGGATTGTCCTTGTCGAGGAAGTCATAGCGCTCCGGAACGGTGAGCTTCGTGAAGCCCCAGACTTCGAGCAGAGCGATGGTCTCGTTGTAGCCCTCATAGACCTTGAAGGCGGAGGAGTTGTCATATTCCTCACCGAAGGTGCAGTAGATCGGTGCGGTGCGGCGCTGCTCGGAGGTCATGCTCCGGATGTCACGCTCATACGCAGCAGCAAGCTGCGCGATGGATGCGCTGCCGCCGCTGACGGCACGGGTCTGCTTGCCGAGGGACTTGTGGATGGTGATGCGGAAGACATCGGGGACTCTGTAGCCGTTCGTGTCGTTGATGCCGACATCCTGGGTGATGAGCGTGTTCAGTGCGGATGCGCAGGTGGAAGCGTACAGGTCGCTGTCATGCAGGATCGAACGCAGCTCTGCAAGCTCATCGGCGTTGAGGTACATGTCACGGTGGATGACGGTGCCTGCGAGGGTGTAGTAGGTCAGGTCGCAGGAGAAGGTCTCGGCATATCTGCCGTAATCGCTCGGATCCTCCTGATCCTCCTTCTCACCGAACAGCGTGAAGTTGTCATAGTCGTCATAGTAGCCGCCGGTGGAGATGGGATCGAGCTCGTAGGTATCCTCGGCATATTCATAGCCGGTGTAGTCTACCTGATACAGGAACTTCTTGGAGAGCTCCTTGTTGATGGCAGTTGCGGGAGAGGGCGAGGTCTTCTTGCGCTCGACGATGGACTTGTGGAAGTCGGTGATCTTTGCGATGACCTCACGGTCGGTGAACTCAAAGTCCTCGGAGCAGGAGGCGCTATAGCTCACCTCAACGGAAGTGATGGTCGCAGCAGCGGGGACGAATTTCTCTCTGCCGAAGCAGTCGGTCTTGATGACCAGGAAGAAGACGCCGACTGTCACAACGACGGTTCCGATAAAGGTGAGGATGGAGAGCCAGAAACGCTTGAAGCCACGCTTCCGGATGACTTCGCAGACAAAGTAGACGATGGCTGCAAACAGCAGTACCGGACCTACGACGTTGAAGTCGAGCAGGCAGAGGATGAGCACCGTCAGAAGGGTGAGCATCACATAGTAAGCGGCGATGTAGACAAAGGGCTTGCCGACATGCTCCGCCTTGCGGCGCTTGTAGAGCTGCCATGCTGCAATGAGGCAGATCGCTGCCAGCAGCAGAATGACGAAGATCCAGCGGAAATAGTTGGGCAGCATGTCATGGTTGTGGGTCTCGGCGCCGCGGAGGTATGTCCAGGAGCAGTAATCATTGAACCCGAAGTCGCCGTCCATGAGGTAGATGAGATAGCACAGACCGCCGACAGGTGACATGAAGCCGATGATGTGCCAGAGATACTCAAAGCTCAGATCCACATGCGAGGAGATCAAGCCGAGGATGGCAGCGATCGTGCCGGGGATCAGACCGTTGAGCAGGATGTTGGTGTAGATGCACTCGAACAGCGTACCGCAGCATACCGTGATGAGTGTGCTGAGCGAATAATACAGCAGCATCAGGACGAACAGACCGGCTGTGCCGAGCGCATAGTAGCGGATCAGCACACCGAGGTCGCTCTCAAAGAACGTCTCGCTTGGATCAGGTGTGACAAACGGCGAGCCGATGGCAATGATGATCCAGCCGAGGATCACGGTGATGATGTACGGCAGGATATACATGCAGGCGCCGCCGAGAAAGTCGGTGAAGAAGCGCTGGTTGCCTGTCAGCGGCAGGGCATAGAGCATATCGACCTGTGATTTCTTATGTGTCTCGGTAAAGGAACAGATGGCGCAGAACATGCCCATGAAGACTGCCACAGCGAGACAGAAGGCGCCGATCCCGGCGTACATTTCAAGGCTCGGGAGATAGCGGCGGGCTTCGGAGGCGGCGGAATCACGGATGACCTCCACGATGAGAGGCGTCACGATGAGCGGGCCGCTGATGACCATCAGAATGCTCGTCACGATCGCCATTTTCCGGTTCTGCCGGAGAACGCGCAGCATATTGCGCAGCGGCAGATTAGGCAAAGACCTGGCTGTCATATCCAAGCACCTCCAATTCGTAAATAAAGATCTCCTCGAGAGTCAGCGGGATCATATCGGCGACCACGGGGTGGAGCGGTTCGAGGGCAGCACGGAGATCCTCCTCCTCGCCCTTGGCAATGATGTGATAAATGCTCTGGTTCCTGTCGAAATGCAGGATCTCGGGGATGGCGCTGAAATCCTCCTTGGTATACTCACGCTCCCGATCTGCAAAGGCGAGCTGGATCTTGTGGACAGTGCCTTTGAGGGAATCGAGCTGCCGGTTGAAGATGATCTTCCCCTGGTGGAGGAGGGCAGCGGTGTCGCACATCTCGTTGATCTCCTTTAAGTTATGGGAAGAGATGACAACGGTCAGCTCACGCTCGCACATGGCATCCGCCAGCATCCGCTTGACGATGATACGCATGGTCGGGTCGAGACCGTCGAATGCTTCATCGAGCAGGAGGTAGGGCGTGCAGCAGGAGATGCCGATGATGACGATCGCCTGCCGCTTCATGCCCTTGGAAAAGGTGGAGAGTTTCTTATCCCGGGGCAGGTTGATGATGCCCTCTAACTTCTCGAAGATCTCCTCGGAGAAGTTCGGATAGAACTGCTTGTAAAAGTCTTTGAGCTGGATGAGTGTGAACGACTGGAACTGCACGGTCTCATCGTTGACGAAGAAGACCTTCTGCTTGGCAGCGACATTGTCATAGACATCCTCGCCGTCGATGAGCACCCGTCCGCCCTCCGGCGAATAGATGCCGCTGAACAGGCGCAGGATGGTGGATTTGCCTGCACCGTTCGAGCCGAGCAGACCAAAGGCAGTGCCCTTGGGGATCTCCAGCTCGACACCGTCAAGCGCTGTAAAATCCCCGAAGCGCTTGACAGTCGATTGTAGTGTCATCATGTGGTTTCCTCCCCCTTTTTCTGTTGTATATCTGTTGAGATTTCATGTACCCGGTCGCACAGTGTCTCCTCTGTGATGCCGGTATCGAGTGCGTGTCTGACGGCGTTGTCAAAGTCCCCGAGGATCAGCTCCTGTGCCATGAGCGCATCGGGCTTTGCCACGAAGCTGCCACGCCCTGCGAGGGAATAGATGATGCCGTCCCGCTCGAGCAGTGCATATGCCTTTGCCACGGTGTTCGGGTTCACGCCCAGATCCCCGGCAAGGCTGCGCACGGAGGGGAGCTTATCCTGCTCCTTGAGGACGCCTTTGAGGATGAGCTGCGTCACCCTGCGGTAAAGCTGCTCGTAGATCGGTGTCCGGCTCATGAGATCAATGTCAAACATACGAGACCTCCTTCCTGTCCTGTTTGCTTTTTCATCTTCTTCTGTCACAAGACGGCGTGTCATAGGTGTTCTATGTGTATTACCCGTCTTAGTACAGTTACAGTATAGCACACAGCACAGATTTTGTCAAGCCCTTTTCTGTGGTAAATTTGCACAAAAAGGCTGCCCCTCTTTTGTGAGAGGGGCAGCCGCAAAGATAGACAAAGAGAAAACCGGATTTTACGAAAAGCGGAGTTGCCTGTTAATCATCGCTCATGGCTTCAAATAATTTGCCATAGTCTGCATTGGTGATCCGGCGGCGGAACAATGGAAAGAATGTCATGAAGCCGGTGATTGGTACGAACTCTATCAAAGGAACGATATTGTCCATCCTGTTCAGGCAGATGCACACGATCAGGGCAACGGTGCTCAGAATAAACGCAATCAGAAAACCAATGAAAAAATGCTTGCCCTTGCTGAGATCTTTCTTCGTGGGTGGCGGAGCGGGTTCTGAGGCAACTGACGTATTGAGAAATACGATTTGTTTCTTGCTGCGCCGGTACAGGATCGCAAACGGCACGATCAGTATGAGATACAGCAGCTCCGCAATGATGGTTTCCCGCTCTCTGATCACCAGTGCGGTCAGACCGTTCAGTCCTGCCTGAAAGCCTAACATAAAAAGCGCAGTTCTGAGGATCTGGTAACGACGCTGTGCGGGATCCGGATAGGGGATGCGGGTCGTACCGTTCTCTCGCAGCTTTTGGCGGCCTACCAGCAGCCACGCTGATAGTCTGCCTATACTGATCAGCAGAAGGATGAAACTTGACAATGACAGAATGAACAGAAATAGAGCAAACAGGAGCTGTCCTACGGAAGTCGGTGCAAAAGCAACAGTTGCAAAGAGCGTGGCTGATGCGATGAGCAGCGTGCATAGATGCAGTACCAACGAAATCTTGCGGTCTGCGGTGATTGCCCGTTCCAGTTCAGCAGGTGCGTTGCGATTTCCTTCCATACAGGATCCTCCTCTTTGTATCAGGAAATATAATTCCGCACATGCAGCGGGATGCCGAGCTTGTCTGCCTGCTGCTGGGCAGCGGCGATCTCCTCGGAGGTGATGACATCGACCACGGTGAATGCCACTTCCCTGCCGCTTTCCTTCACCGCAGCGGCAAAGTGCAGCATCGTCTCATAGGCATTCTGCGGAGCGCCCTGCGGGTTGGTGACACGCTGATATACCGCCGCATCACCGCCGTTCAGGCTCACGGAAAAGCTGTCGAACACCGCTGTGAGCTGTGTGGCAGCGCTTCTGTCACGGGTCTCCTCCGGCATGTAGATGTCCGTCAGACCATTGGTATTCAGCCGCAGCCGGATGCCCGGATATTCTGCTTTGAGCCATGCTGCCAGTGCGCAGATGAACCCGAGCCGCATGGTCGGTTCGCCGTAGCCGCAGAATACAAGCTGCTCATAGCGGGAAAGATCACGCTTCCGGAGATCTGCCTGCATCTCCTCGATGCTCGGCTCATGCTCCAGCCAGAGCGGATCGGAACCGTAAGCGCCGTCGTCGTTCTTGCGGATGCAGAACGTGCAGGCGCAGGAGCAGCGGTTTGTCACATTGATATACAGATTATTGCCGACCTCATAGGTCAGCGTCATTGCTTTTTTCATGAGAAAGACTCCTTATAGAATGTCATTTGCGATTTAAAACACCAGAAAACTGCACAGGAGCAGCTTGCTGCGATGGCTTGAACTGCTCAGCTTTGCGACCTTGCGAAGCATTGGGAGCAAGCGGTCGGAAAAACGGAGCACCATAAGTCTCAAAGCAGGATGCCAGCGGGGGCTCCCCGCTCATAGGTCAGCGTCATTGCTTTTTTCATGAGAAAGACTCCTTATAATATAATGGCTCCCCGCTTACTTATGGTATCCGGTGCCCTTGTCGATCTGGTATGCCCGGTAGATCTGCTCCATGAGCATGACCGAAGCGAGGGCGTGGGGGAAGGTCATCTCGGACATGGACATGCGCCGGAATGCCTCCTGTTTGAGGGCGGGATCCAGTCCGAACGAGCTGCCGATGACGAAGGTCACGGCGCTGTCCTTCATGGGGAGCGTCTGTGTCAGGAGCGTGGAAAACTCCTCGCTCGACAGCTGTTTTCCCTCGATACAAAGGGCGATCAGCGTCCCCTTTGCCGCCTTGCGGATGGCATCTGCCTCCTGCGACAGCGCACGGGCGATCTCCTTCTCCGATGGCTTATCGGACAGGCGCACGGCGGGGAGCTGGGTAAATTCAAACTTGCAGAACGGCGTCAGGCGCTTCTGATAGACATCCTGCGCCGCTGTCAGATGCGGCTCTTTCTGCTTGCCGACGGTGAGAAGCTGTACCAGCATCAGAAGATCACCGCCCCGCCCTGTGTTTCCACGGGTGCGATGCCGAGCAGATAGTCCATCCCCTGTGTGAAGCTCCGCAGTCCGTCCAGCACTGCCTGTGCGGCGAGCTGCTGGGTATTGTTATGCGGGGAGAGATGCCCGAGCAGCAGCCGGGTCGTGCCGTTCTGGACGAGCTCAGCCGCAAAGCCGGCGCTGTCGTTGTTGGACAGATGCCCGTATTCCGACATGATACGGCGTTTCAGCTCCGGCGGGTAGGGACCCCGGCGCAGCATCTCGATGTCATAATTCGCTTCGAGCAGCACCATATCACAGCCTGTGAGCGCATTCCGCACGACAGGCGTCACCACGCCGAGATCGGTGCAGACGGCGCAGTATTTGTCATCTTCCGTATGGATCCGGTAGCCGCAGCTCCCGGGCGCATCGTGCATGGTCGGGAAGGCGAGCACCTCGCAGCCGCCGCATTCGATGGCGCCGGTCTCGATCGGCACGGTCTCCACGCCTGCGGGGATCTGCCCGTCATGTTCGAGCACCTTGAGGGTATCCTCGGTGCCGTAGACCGGGACTTTCAGCTTCCCGGCGAGCACCCGCAGCCCCTTGGTGTGGTCGGAATGGGTATGCGTGATGAAGATGCCCTTCACGCATTCCTTTTGCAGACCGTTGGTCTCGAGCGCATTCACCAGCTTCTTGCAGCTTGCGCCGGCATCGACTAAAATGCCCGCATTCCTGCCGCCGATGTAGGAAGCATTGCCGCTGCTCGAGCTGAACAGGGGATAAAATTTTGCCATAGCTCTCACCTTTTAGAATCTTCTGTTTCTGTCCGGAATCTGCTCTTTCAAAAAACAACTATTTCCGTATTGCATTCCCTCCGGAGGCGGGATGCAATACAGAAAGGGATCTTCAGAATAATAAGCCGTAATTGTCCATCAGGATGTCACTGACCGCCTCAAAATCAAGTGCATGAGCAAGGGGCGTGTTCCCGTAGTTGTCAGGGGTTGCGAGCAGGAAGGAGGCATCGGTGCAGTTTTCACCGTAGTAGGTGTTAGAGCCTGCCATGTACCGTGCCAGGCCGATGCACGGCGTCAGCTCCGTATCCTTCCGCTGGATCGCAGCGTGCGCAGAATCCTTGTTCACGACGATCACATACCGGTAGTTGTCGAGCTCCGGAAATTCCGCCCGGAGTTTCTTTTCAAACAGCGCATTGTCGAAATCCGCATCGGGATTCACGCTGCATTCCGGTTCGCTGCTGTAGCAGCCAGGCTTCTTGTCGGCACCGAGCTCTGCCAGAGCATTGCGGGCGCATTGCAAGAGCTCCCTTGCCGTGCGCTTTTCGCCGTTGGACACAGGATCGAGATAGTCGTCATAGTTGGCGTTGTACAGATGGAAGAGCCAGCCGTCACCCGGTACATAGCAGGCGAAGAGCTCCTCATTTTGCAGGAGCTTCGGCAGCGGATCGCCGTCCTCCTGCCGGTCAACGATGAGGTAGCGCACCTCCGTGACCTCCGGCAGATACGGCAGGTCATCCGGCATTTCCCTCCAGCTCGGATAATCCGCAAGGTAGTAAGGATCAGAATTCATCAGGAGCTTGGCAGCGACTGGTTCGAGCGTGTCCGGTACATAGGAGTCTGTACCGGAGGGATACTTGTCCAGAAACTCTTTCACAGAGGCCGCATAGGTCGCATACCATTCTGCGGTATTGGACGCATCCAGCTCCCAGGTCTGCGGAAGGGCAGCGTCTGCGCTGCTGCCGATGCCGTGCTCTGCCAGATGCTCCGGCAGCTTTTCGGCATAATACGGCTGCGCAAGGAACTCCCGGCAGCGCTGCGTGATCGGGAGCGTGATCTCCAGTACATCCAGTTGCTCTATATCCGTGTAGACCCAGTCCAGCCGCGAGATCAGACCATAAAGATCGCCCGCAGATAATTCCTGCACCGGCATCTCTCTGAGACGGGCCGCTTCCAGCCTTGCAGCTTCTGCGGAACGATCGACATATACCTCATAATAGATCAGGTACTGCCAGTCCGTCAGCGTATGCGGATCCACCGACTGCGCCCACTGCTTTACCATCTCATACGTCTCTGTAGACTTGTCCTCCTGAAGGAGCTCGCTCATGTCCTTGCCAAACTGCTCCTTAGAGTAGCTCTGGATCTCGTCCCGATGATCCTGCGGGAGGTTTTCCTCGAAAATATCACTGAACAGATCGGCGTCAAAGGCGGAGGTCTCATACAGCCACGCATCTTCTGCCAGGGAGGGCAGCCGCATGCTGTAATACTGCCCCACCGTATCAGGGTGCAGATAGCACGAGAGCGCCTCTTCAAGGGACAGATCGGGATGGTGCCAGTAGGCGGTCTCTGTATCCTGTGCAGGCGGCTCTGTAGGGGCTTCTGTAGTTTCGGCAGCCGTTTCAGTCACGGCTGCCGTTGTGGTCTCTGTGGTCTCTGTGGGCGCCGGTGTGCTCTCCGGAGCGGGCGCCTTTTTGCTGCATCCGCAAAGAACGACGCAGCATGCCAGCAAAAGTGCTGTCAGTTTTTTCATATCCAGCCTTCTTTCAGTCCTCGCTGATACGCCTCATATCCGCACCGATGCCGCGGAGCTTCTCCACGATGTTGGAATAGCCACGCTCGATATGATAGATGTCGGTGATCTCGGTCGTGCCGTCAGCGGCAAGTCCGGCGATGATCATGGCAGCACCTGCACGCAGGTCACATGCCTTGACCTTGGCACCGTGCAGACCGGGTACGCCGAAGATGATGGCGCCGTCGTGGGTCGTGTTGATCTGTGCGCCCATCAGACGCAGCTCCGCCACATAGCGGAAACGATCCTCCCACACCTGCTCGGAGATATTGCTCTGCCCGTCCACGATGCACAGGAGCGCTGCCATCTGGGGCTGCATATCGGTCGGAAAGCCGGGGTACGGCTCGGTCTTGATGTTGGTCGGACGAAGGCGGCGGTTCTCGGAGACGCTGACACGGATACAGACCTCGTCATCACGCTCGACTTCCTCCACCGTCACGCCGCATTCCACAAGGCGCTCGGCGATGTCCTTCATATGATGCGGGATCACGCCGTGGATTAGCACGTCGCCCCGTGTTGCGGCAGCGGCGACCATGAAGGTGCCTGCCTCGATCTGATCGGGAACGACCGCATAGGTGCGCTCTTCCACGGAGCCTTCGAGTGCATCGTTGCCGATGAGCTTCGGCACGCCCTCGATGGTGATCTTGTGGGTGCCGGCACCGCTGATGTGCGCACCCATATAGTTCAGGAAATTCGCCAGATCCACGATGTGCGGCTCTCTGGCGCAGTTTTCGATGATGGTCGTACCATCCGCCTTGACAGCGGCAAGGATGGCGTTCATGGTCGCACCCACGGATACCACGTTCAGGCTGACGGTATTGCCGTACAGGATCGGCGCTTTCAGCTCTACAGCGTCGATGAACGCTGTGCCGTCGTTGTCGATCTTCTTGATGAGCGTGGTCTCGGCACCGAGCGCTTCAAATGCCAGCAGATGCTGGTCGATCGGACGTTCACCGAGATTGCAGCCGCCGGGCATGGCAGCTACCGCACGATGGGAACGCCCGAGCAGTGCGCCCAGGAAGTAATAGGATGCACGCATCTTCCGTGCAAGCTCTGCGGGGACTTCCGTGCTGGTGACATCGACGGTCGAGATGCGGTAGGTGCCCTCACGGAGCTTCTCCACCGTTGCGCCGAGTTCCTGCAAAATTGTCAGGCAGATCTTGACATCGCTGATATCCGGTACATTTTCGATGATGCAGGACACATCGAGCAGCAGCGTTGCCGGGAGCAGCGCCACCACGGAATTTTTGGCACCGGAGACATAAATATCACCTATGAGGCGGTTCCCGCCCTGGATTACAAATTTGTCCACCTTGGTAATCTCTCCTCTTTCCGGGAGCAGTGTGTTTCTGTATCTGCTCCTTATTCCAGGCCGTAATCCGCCGGATAAAAGCGGATCTCACTGCCGTCGTATTGTTCTACGGTCACACTTTCGATGTAAACAGCCTCTTTGGGCTTGTTGTTGGTTTTGTTCACAGGCACTTCGGAGATGGCATAGACGATGTCCAGCCCGTCAATGACCTGTCCGAAGACGGTATAGCGGGTATCGAGCCACGGAGCGCCGCCGTACTGCTCATACAGCTGGCGGGATTCTGCCGTGTAGTAGATGCCCTTGCTTTCGGTCTGTGCCTTGAGGTCTTCTTCCGTGACAGGCTCACCGGTCACGATATAGAACTGGCTGTTGGCGGTATCGAGCGAGCCGCCGTTGCCGTAGCCGAGTGCGCCGGGGAGGTTGATGAGCTGGTTATCCATACCGGCATTGAACATGCCGCCCCAGATGCTTGCACCGCCGGTGCCGTCGCCCTTGGGGTCGCCGCTCTGGATCATGAAATCCTTCACGACACGGTGGAAGATCATCTCGTCATAATAGCCCTGTTCAGCGAGGGTGGTAAAGTTCTCACATGCCTCCGGGAGCTGTTCGGCAAACAGCCGGATCTTGACATCGCCGTAGTCCTTGACATGGATGGTGACGATCGGATCACCGATCTCCGGAGCTGTATAATTCAGGATGGGCAGCTCCTGGAGCTGTATCTGCTTCTGTCCGCATCCGGTCAGGATACCGCAGAGCATAGCGGCACAGATGCCTGCCGCAAATACACGGTGCTTCAAAGCGCACACCTCTTTCTTCTGATGGGTAGAATGATCCTATTATCCTATTATACATCATAACGTCGGATTTGTAAAGTAGATTGCCGACTGTTTAGAAAAAAGTCCCAACTTTACATTCCACATCGGTGCAAACCTTGTGGAAATTTTATGGCTGGTAAAAAGGAAAAGCTGCGGAGCAACAGTATGCTTCGCAGCTTTAAGGAGGATATGTAGTATCTTATGCAGGGACGCCGGTGCGGGGTCTGCGGAACGGGAGCGCAGGCTTCCGGAGCAGATAGAGGCGGACGCCGGTGATCAGCGCTGCCAGGGCGGTGAGGAACTCGGCGATCTCGCAGGAATAGAAGCTGTTTTCCGGCAGCGGGAGGTCGTTGAAGCGTCTGTATTCCTGCACGGTGTAGTGGTACAGGTTGCCGGAGTACATCACGAGCTCAAACAGGATGATGGCGAACAGCGGGACAAGCATCAGCCCGAATGCGATGTGGTTGTTCTTCTCTCTGCACTTCGTGGCGCAGGCGACCCACACGCCCGCAGCGGTGCCGATGAGCGTCCACTTGACGAAATCAAAGGTCTCGCCGAGGGAGTTGGTGAAATAGAGCGACAGAGCGTCCGGGTGAGTGTCCATCAGCAGGTACTTTGCCAGTTCGAGGACAAATACATATAAATAATAGAAGAAATCCAGTCCCAGGAAGAAGAGGAACAG
Organism: Oscillospiraceae bacterium; assembly: GCA_024684395.1. Lineage (GTDB taxonomy): Bacteria > Bacillota > Clostridia > Oscillospirales > Ruminococcaceae > UBA3855. Next base: position 18,141 of record JAIKWY010000044.1, on the reverse strand, counting down.
ATCCTTGAACTGCTGCTTTGCCGGGACATCCCGCTTCATGATGATCATGATGAACATGGCATAGAAGGAGAGGATCCCGAGGATCCCGGAGAAGCTGAAAACGTCATGCCCTCTGTACAGATAGAAGTCGAGCCGCCCGAGCAGCTGCTGTACCACGCCGATGATGCCGCCGATCCAGAGGAATTTTGTCCTGTTCCAGAATGTGTTCTTTGTGCTTGCCATGATATGCTCCCTTCTGATTGTGCCGGTGGCACATTCTCGTGTGTTATCTGTACTATCCGTCTTAGTACAGTTATAGTATAGCATACAGTTGGGGATTTGTCAAGGGGTTTTTCATGGGTGAAATGTATAAATGTTGGGGCGGCGGTTTGTGCAGGATGGCGAAAAGGGGTTAGATGGCGGATGAGTGTGTCGCCGCTTAGCGGCGAGGATAGGCATCCTCGGAGGCGGGGTAGGGGACGCTCTCTCTTGCAGAGCGTCCCCTCTTTGAAAAACAGTCCACTGGACTGTTTTTCAAATTCACCCCTTGCAGAGCGCCCTCCGGTGGTTTTGGGGGCTGCGCCCCCTTGCCCCCAAGGATTTCGCCGTCTGCGGACGGCGACAAGGGGGCGCTGCCCCCTTGACCCCTGCAAGCTTTTTTACGGAAAAAAAGCTTGAGCAAAAAAACGAGATTGGGCTTCGCCGCTATGACAGAAAAAAGCCAGACGCATTGTCTGGCTTTCTGCTATTACTCTGTAGCGGCTTCTGTCGCAAATTCATGATGCTCCACGGCAGGGAGCTCATTCATGGCGGCATCCTCTTCGCCGTAGGTCGAGATCGTGACGGAGAGGATCTGGATGTCCTCCATCGGCGGGGTATAGCCGCCGGTATGCTCCGCCTGCAACGGTGCGGCGCAGATGGCATCCACCACGTCAAGCCCTGCATAGGTCTGTCCGAACACGGCGATCTGCTGGGAGAAATTCGGCACACCGCCCCAGCTCAGGAAGGCATCCGCCAGCACCTCGCTTGCCGATGCGGACTGAAATTCCTGCAAGAACTCCTCATCCGAGAAATCCACCGACCCGAGCAGCATGAAGCGGCTGCCGGTGTACTTCTCCTCAGTCTTGAAAAGGCGCTTGGTGAAGCTCGTATCCGTGGCGGTGGTCATCGCACAGAGCGCGCCTTTGAACGGCCAGAGATCCTGGTGCAGCTCACGGGGCAGCTTCTCCTGCTCCTCCGTGGCGGCATCGGGGAGGTCGCCGAGCACATTCTTGGCACCGGCGGCGAAATAGACGTCGTTCTTCGCCTCGAATACATAGGTATTGTCATAGTACCCCTCCCCTGCCAGGCGCTCGAACTGCGCCACGGTCTGGGGGGCATATTCCGGATAGAGCACACAGCGGATCTCGCCCATCGTGGTGGTGATGATGGCTGTGGGGGCGCCCTCCGGGATCTCCTGTGTCTGGGCGAGGACGAGGGTGTCCGGGTCGATATAGGTATAGCCCTGGTTGCCGATCATCACGCTGAAATAGAATGCGATGAAGCTGATGACCGCTGCCACCATGAGGAACACGCCGAGGACAGAGAGGGATTTTTTACGATTTTGCATAAACGCTCCTTCTATAATAAGATGCAGGTGCAGGAGGCTCAGCCTCCTGCCGAGGGAGGTTTAGGAGGGGCGAGTAGCCCCTCCTAAGTCGGCGATAGCCGACAAAAACCTTACAACTTCTTGATCTCCACGCCCTGACGGGTCTCACGGACGCTGTAGCCGAGCTTGGCGATCTCATCACGGAGACGGTCTGCCTCTGCGAAATCCTTTGCCTTTCTGGCGGCGGCACGCTGCTCCACGAGGTCGAGCACCTCCTGCGGGATGGCATCCTCCTTGCGCTCATACAGCAGACCGAGCACGCCGGTCAGCTCGTTGAATACCGCAAGACCGGCTTCGAGCTGCTCCTTCGAGGTATTGGCATCGGCTGCCATGATGTTCAGCTCACGCACCAGCTCAAAGACAGCCGTCAGACCGTCGGCGGTGTTGAGGTCATCTTCGAGGGCGGTGATGAAGTCTGCTCTTGCCTTGTCGAACACAGCCTGTGCTTCGGGTGCGATGCTGCCGGACTTGGCATTGCCGATGGCAGCGGTCACGGTGTCACGGCACTGGTACAGTCTGTCCAGCGACGCCTTGCAGGCATCGAGGAGGTCGGCGGTGTAGTTCATGGGCGCACGGTACTGTGCCTGGATCATCAGATAGCGGATGACCTCATAGCCGTACTGCGCCGCAACGTCACGGGTCAGGAAGAAATTGCCCAGCGACTTGGACATCTTCTTGTGATCCACGTTGATATGGCCGTTGTGCATCCAGTAGTGGGAGAAGGGAACGCCGTTGGCGGCTTCGGACTGGGCGATCTCATTCTCATGGTGCGGGAAGATCAGGTCATGACCGCCGCAGTGCAGGTCGATGGTGTCGCCGAGGGTGTCCTTTGCCATGCAGGAGCACTCGATGTGCCAGCCCGGACGACCCGGTCCCCACGGGGAATCCCAGTGCTGCTCGTCCGTGCCGCAGCCCTTCCAGAGGGCAAAGTCGAGCGGGTCTTCCTTGATGTCGTTGATGTCCACACGGGCGCCGGCGATCAGATCGTCGAGAGACTGCCCGGAGAGCTTGCCATAGCCGTCAAACTTGCGGGTACGGTAGTAGACATCGCCCTCTGCCTGGTAGGCATAGCCCTTGTCGATGAGGGTCTGGATGAAGCCGATGATCTTGTCGATGTAGAGCGACACCTTCGGGTGTACCGTCGCCGGACGGACGTTCAGACCGTTGGCATCCGTTTCATATTCATGGATGTACTTCTCGGCAGTTGCCTCGGGGGTGAGCCCCTCCTGCGCTGCCTGACGGATGATCTTGTCATTGACATCGGTATAATTCTGCACAAAGGTCACATCGTAGCCTCTGTATTCCAGAAAGCGCCGGAATACGTCAAAGACGCAGATCGGGCGGGCATTGCCGATGTGGATGAAGTTGTAGACGGTCGGACCGCAGACGTACATGCGGACCTTGTTCGGCTCCATCGTCTCGAAATTTTCCTTCTTGCCCGTGAGGGTGTTGAATACTTGCAGCATAGCTGGTTCCTCCTTATTGATATGTCTCCGGAAAAAGAAACATCTCCCCTGCTGTGACGCAAGGGAGACGTGTATCACGCTGTTCCACTCCGAAAGCTTACGGTGCCACGTTAACGCCGTGCGAACGCCCGCAGATACTTGCCGGGAACCGGGTTCCCTGCGGGAGCTGACAGCCGCACTTCACAGGGGATGCTCATGCCGTCTCACCGACCCGGCACTCTCTGGGGAGCCGTCCCATGCTACTCTGACTGCTACGCTTTTCTATATTATATACGAAAAGCGCAGAAATGTCAAGAGGGGGCGCTGTTACGAATTTTCTTCCAGCACCCGCATCAGCTTGCGGCTCATCGGCAGGAAGGTGGCAAGCGTCAGACCGCCGGAGATGACGGCGCCGATGCCCGGGATGACCTTGGCAGCACCCTTGGCGAAAATGTCCTTCGTCATCTTGATGCCGAGCGTGGTGCAGACCTTTTTGACGATGGGATACAGCACGGTCTTGGTCAATGCCTTGGCGGCGAGCGTTTTGGAGGCTTTTGCCGCAGCCGACTTGCAGATCTCGCCGATCGCCTTTTCAGCGACCTGCACGCCGGACATCGCACCGAGGAACAGGATGAAAATGTTCTTGGTGCCTTCGTCCATATTGCTGATGTCTTCCCAGCCGTAGAGGTACATCAGCTTCTGGATCACACGCAGGACATGTCCATAGAAATTGACCATGTCGGCGGGGATGGTGCCGATCATCGCAAGTCCGCCGGGGATGCCGGCTGCTGCGGAGATCCCTGTCGCCTTCGAGGTCTCGAAAGCGATCACGCCCTCTGCATGCTTCCGGATATCCGCCTTGGAGATACCCGCCTGGATGGGACCGGATTTGAGGATCGACGGGATCCGGGCGCTGTATTTCGCATTGGCGAACTCCCGGCGCAGGAAGTCCTCCCGGTCAACTTTGACCAGAGGCAGCTGCGATGCCTGGGTGATGACCTCTACGATATCAAATGTTGCCTGTCCGCTCATAATGATGCTCCTTTCCGTTGGGGGATGTCCTTTATTGGTATATGATAATTATACAATAGCGTCTTTGGAATGTCAATAGTGCATGTGTAAAATAACCATGAACGACGGCGAGATACGCTACTGTGCAGCCGTATCAGATCCCTGCGCCGGGGCAAGCGGCACATTTCTGTGAACGGCGCTGACGACGAACAGAAATGCGATGAACGGCAGCGCCAGGAGGTACAGCACATAGATCGCTGTAGAATGCGGGAACTCTCCGCTCATGCCGAGGAAATCATAGAACCCGTGCAGGAGAATGGGGATGAGCAGCGCCAGGATCAGAAAGATGACTTTGCGGGGCGTATTGCCGGCAAGCTGCGCCTGCTTTGCCTTTGCGAGGAAGAACCCCATGAAAACGGTGAAGCAGATGTGCAGGACAGGCGACAGCGGTGGGAGCGGCGTTTTGCCGAAAACGCCCTCGACCATACCGTAGCCGCCCGCAATGGCAGCGGCAGCAAGGACGGGATCGTAGGTGCAGCGGCACATGCCGTCCTTCCGGAGCCAGAGCAGCAGAATGAGGAACTTGATGCTCTCCTCGATCAGAGCGGCGACCAGAAAACCTGTGACGAAGCCGTAAGGGATGGTATCCGGCGTCAGATAATTTGCCAGAAGCGCAGCGATCGGCATCTGGATCAGCACGACCGGGATCGCAGAGAGCACACCGGACAGCAGCCACAGAAAGAGACGCTTCCACGGGACACGGAACGGCTTGCCGATCAGGAACCGTCCGATACAAAGCAGGAACAAGGCAGCGGCGACTGCAGTCAGCGGAAAGAGAAACGTCATAGAGAGCCCTCCTGATACAATATAGTATTACTGTCATTATAGCGGGACGGTGCGCCGTTGTCAAGCAAAAACCGGGATCGCAGCGTTTCCTTTGTGCATTATCCGGCAGGATAAAGCGCCCTTTTTGTTGAAAATGACAAAAATACAGAATCCTCTTGACATCGTGGTAAAAAGGTGGTACACTAAACTTAGCACTCAGGGAGTTGGAGTGCTAACACTTCCAAACAATGACTGCCAGAAAGGGGAGCGTATTCCTTTGAATGAGCGGAAGCTGAAGATCCTGGCGGCCGTGGTGGAGGAGTATGTGCGTACCGGTGAGCCTGTGGGCTCCAAGGTCATTGCCAATCTGCCGGGGATCGGCGTATCTGCCGCAACTGTCCGGAACGATATGGCGATGCTTGAACAGCTTGGCTTTCTTGAGCAGCCGCATACCTCCGCCGGCAGAGTCCCGACGATCAGCGGATACCGGCTGTATATTGAAAAGATCATGACACCCCCAGCCCTCCCCGATTCGGAGCGGGAGCGGCTCGACAATATGCTTGCGGAGCAGGGACCCATGACGGGCGAGCTGCTCATCCAGAACGCCACGACGGCGCTCGCCGAGCTGACGCAGTGCGCTGCGGTCGTCTCGGACTTTTCGCCGAAGTTCTCGGTCATCTCCAAGGTGGAGGTCATCCCGGCGGGCAAGCGTGTGTATGTGGTGCTGCTCATCACCTCGGGCGGCGCGATCAAGAACAAGGCCTGCCGGCTGGAGTTCGATCTCACGAACGAGCAGCTCAGCATGTTCTCGGATTACCTGGCCGAGCATCTCGAGGGTGTCTCCGTTGCGGAGCTGTCCGATGAACGGATGGCAGACCTGGCGGCGGCGATGGGCGCTTATATGATGACGATGGCGCCGCTGGTACAGGGCATCCTGGAACTGTCGAGAGACCTCCAGCAGCATGCACTGACCTTCAGCGGCGAGAAGAACCTGTTCTCCTGCGAGGATCTGGATAAAATGGAGATCGTCCGCTTCATTGAGCACAAGGAGGAGCTGGTAAGGCTCCTGGACGATTCGTTCAGCGGCATCCGGGTCATGTTCGGTGAGGACGGCGGGAGCTTTGTCATCGGCAATTCCAGCATGATCGTTTCCAAATTCCACAAGGGCGGCAAAAATGTAGGCTCCCTTGGCGTGATCGGTCCGATGCGGCTCGATTATGCGAAGGTGATACCATATTTAGAGTATTTTTCTCAGAAGATCACCGACCTGATCTCCGAAGAGGGTGAAGAACCCCCGGCGGACACGCAGGGCGAAGAGAACAGAAAGGGGTGAATCCCAATGGCAGAACAGGATACACTGCGTGATGATGAGCTGGAGGAGAAAACTTCGGCAGAAGAAACAGCAGAGGATCCGGAGGAGATCGAGGAGACAGACGAAACAGACTTTGACGAAGATGATGAGGCTGCTGAGGATGACGAGGAACCGGAGGAGGATGCGAACGAAGCACTCGAGCAGGAGCGTGAACGCTATCTGCGGCTGTTTGCGGAGTTCGACAACTTCCGGAAGCGTACCGCCAAGGAGAAGCTGGAGGCCTACAGCGATGCGACTGCACGCTGCATCGGCGAGCTGCTCCCGGTGGTGGACAATTTCGAGCGTGCCGTGGAGGCACCGTGTACGGATGAGCAGTATCATTCCGGCATGGTCATGATCCTGACGCAGCTGCGGAATTTCCTCGAAAAGGCAGGCGTCACGGAGCTTGAAGCGCTCGGCGCCGAGTTTGATCCGAACATCCACCACGCCATCAAGCAGGCTGAGGCGACTGAGGAATTCCCGGAGAACACCGTCTGCGAGGTATTCCAGAAGGGCTACATGCTCAAGGATCGCCTGATCCGTCCCGCAATGGTGGCGGTGAGCAGTTAGTGGTTAGAAACAGGGCGGCAGATCGCAGCCCGATGCACAACGGCATCTGACCGAAAGCTGCCTATCCCGTTAAAACGGGTCACAGGGGCAGAGCTCCTGAAAAGGCACAGCACCTTAACTAATGTAAACACCCTGTTATACAAACGGGGTCTCAGGGGCGGAGCCCCTGAAAAGGGGTCGCAGGGCGCAGCCCCGTCCTCCCCAAGCACCCGGAGCGAAGCGAACGGGTGCCCCACTCTCAGAAAACTTTATCAACTAAAGATAAATATAGAAAGGAAGATTCATCATGAGCAAAATTATCGGTATTGACCTGGGTACTACCAATTCCTGTGTAGCCGTTGTTGAGGGCGGTAACGCAGTCGTTATCACCAACGCAGAGGGCGCAAGAACCACGCCGTCCGTTGTGGCATTCTCCAAGACCGGCGAGCGTCTGGTCGGCAAGGTCGCCAAGAACCAGGCGATCACCAACCCCGACAGAACCATCAGCTCCATCAAGCGCCACATGGGCAGCAGCTACAAGGTAGAGATCGACGGCAAGAAGTACACCCCGCAGGAGATCTCCGCTATGATCCTCCAGAAGCTCAAGGCTGATGCAGAGGCATACCTCGGCGAGACTGTCAACGAGGCAGTTATCACCGTTCCGGCATACTTCACCGATGCACAGCGTCAGGCGACCAAGGATGCTGGTCAGATCGCAGGTCTGGTCGTAAAGCGTATCATCAACGAGCCGACCGCAGCTGCTCTGTCCTACGGTATCGACAAGGAAGAGGACCAGAAGGTCATGGTATACGACCTCGGCGGCGGTACCTTCGATGTATCCATCATCGAGATGGGCGAGGGTTACCAGCAGGTAATCGCTACCGCAGGTAACAACCACCTCGGCGGCGACGATTTCGACCAGCGCATCATCAACTGGATGGTCGATGAGTTCCGCAAGGAGAACGGCATTGACCTGTCCACCGACAAGATGGTGATGCAGCGTCTGAAGGATGCAGCAGAGAAGGCAAAGATCGAGCTGTCCTCCACCCCGACTGCCAACATCAACCTGCCGTTCATCACCGCAGATGCTTCCGGCCCGAAGCACCTCGATATGACCATTTCTCAGGCAAAGTTCAATGAGCTGACCGCTGACCTCGTACAGGCTACGATGGGTCCGGTACGTCAGGCTCTCGAGGATTCCGGCATGAGCGCTTCCGAGCTGGATAAGGTGCTCATGGTCGGCGGTTCTTCCAGAATCCCGGCAGTTCAGGAAGCTGTCAAGAAGCTCATCGGCAAGGATCCGTTCAAGGGCATCAACCCGGATGAGTGCGTAGCGCTCGGCGCAGCACTCCAGGGCGGCGTGCTCGGCGGCGATGTCAAGGAAGGCCTGATGCTCCTCGACGTTACTCCGCTGTCTCTCGGTATCGAGACCGCAGGCGGCGTCTGCACCAAGATGATCCCGAGAAATACCACCATCCCGACCAAGAAGTCCGAGGTATTCTCCACCTACGCTGACAACCAGCCGGCAGTTGACATCAACGTGCTCCAGGGTGAGCGTGAGTTTGCCCGTGACAACAAGCAGCTCGGTACCTTCCGTCTGGACGGCATCGCACCGGCAATGAGAGGCGTTCCGAGAATCGAAGTTACCTTCGATATCGACAGAAACGGTATCGTACACGTATCCGCAAAGGATCTCGGCACCGGCAAGGAGCAGCAGATCTCCATCACCGCTTCCACCAACATGTCCAAGGAGGACATCGAGAAGGCTGTCAAGGAGGCAGAGGCTTACGCTGAGGAAGACAAGAAGCGCCGTGAGGAAGTCGAGACCAAGAACCAGGCTGAGAATATGGTGCTCCAGAGCGAGAACACCCTGAAGGAACTGGGCGACAAGGTCTCCGAGGGCGATCAGGCTGCGGTACGTGCAAAGAGCTCCGAGCTCCAGAATGCGATCGACGCCAACGACACCGAGGCTATGAAGACCAAGATGGACGAGCTCCAGAAGGTGCTGATGGATGTCGGCTCCAAGATCTATGCACAGCCGGGCGCAGGTCAGCCGGGCATGGGCGCAGGTATGGGCGCAAACGGTGCGGCAGACTTCACCGAGCAGGAGCAGTTCAACAACGGCAACGGCGATGACGACGTGATCGACACTGACTTCACTGAGGCATAAGAAAAGCTTAATATACGGCTATATATAGGGGCAGACTCACTCTGCCCCCATAGCCGTATCTGATAGAAAAAAAGAAGTGGGGGAGCAAAAACCCTCACCATGCAGCGTCTGCTGTAAATGAAAGGAGTGCCGCTCCGGCGGCGAATGCGTATGGCTGATAAGCGAGATTATTACGAAGTGCTGGGTTTGCAGCGTGGTGCCAGCGAGGACGAGATAAAGAAGGCATACCGCAAAATGGCACGAGAGAACCACCCCGACCTTCATCCGGACAAGGTGGAAGAATGCGAAGAGAAGATGAAGGAGATCAATGAGGCATACAGCGTCCTGTCCGATCCGGAGAAGCGCCAGCGCTATGACCAGTTCGGTCATGAGGGCATGGAGGAAGGCTTCGGCGGCTTCGGCGGCGGCTTCCCGGGCGGCTACAGCGCCGATATGGGCGATATCTTCGACAGCCTGTTCAGCGGCATTTTCGGCGGCGGCATGGGCGGCGGCACGGCACGCGCAAACACGGCAAATGCCCCCCGCAAGGGACGTGACATCAACTATAACATCAGCATCAGCTTCATGGAGGCATGTCAGGGCAAGGCGCAGGAGATGAGCATCACCCATCAGGAGCGCTGCACTTCCTGCAACGGCACCGGTGCCGAGCCGGGTACCCAGGCAGAGATCTGCCCGGACTGCCACGGCAGAGGCTCGGTCAAGCATATGCAGCAGACCCCCATCGGAGCGATCTCCTCGACCCGTCCCTGCAACCACTGCGGCGGCAAGGGCACGGTCATCAAGAGCCCCTGCCAGAAGTGCCACGGTCAGGGTCGTGTCAAGGTGCAGAAGCGTGTGAACATCAACATCCCCGCCGGTATCAACGAGGGACAGGTACTGCGTGTGCCCGGTGAGGGCGACAGCGGCATCAACGGAGGACCGGCAGGCAATCTGAATGTCAGCGTGAGCATCCGTCCGCATCCGATCTTCACCCGTGACGGCTTTGACGTACACTGCGAGGTGCCGATCACCTATGCACAGGCGGTCATGGGCGGCGAGATCGAGGTACCGACCATCGACGGCAATGCCAAGATCTCCATCCCGGAGGGCACCCAGAACGGCGCCAAGCACCGTCTCAAGGGCAAGGGCATCAAGTACCTCCAGCAGGATCGCCGCGGCGACGAGATCGTCCAGCTCTACATCGAGGTGCCCCGCAGCCTCTCCAAGAAGCAGAAGGAGCTGCTCGAAGCCTTCGAGGCATCCCTCACCGAGAAGAACTACCAGAAGCGGACGGGGTTCTTTGATAAGCTGAAGGATCTGTTCAAGTGATAGCAATTCAGAGACAGGAGCTGTGGCTTCTGTCTCTTTGCTTTTTCAGCGGCGCTTGCGGATCCTGTCTTTTTTCATATTAGGGCTTGTAATTTTCAGAAGAGTATGTTATAATAAAAAAGAGCGTGTATAGAGAAACCACATGCAGCTCCACGATACTAACGACTGATAGTAAACTTCTCATCAGGAAAGGACGGCAGATATGTTATATACAGAGGATCATATCGGAAAAATCATGATCTCGGACAACTACCTGCGTCAGCTCACGAAGCAGACTGTGATGCAGTGCTTCGGAGTGGCAGGCTTTGCAGAACCAAGACTGACAGATAAGCTGTTCTCCGGGCGGTTCAGCCCCGTGGAGATCCATGCGGACGGCAATCAGCTTGAGATCTCGCTCCATGTCCGGGTGATGTACGGCGTGAATATGCCGGCGGTCATCCATGCGCTGATGCACAAGGTGGAATTTACCGTGCAGGAAGCTGTCGGGATCCCGGTATCCCGTGTGCGGGTATTCGTGGACGAAGTTGTGGAGCCGTAAGCAGGAGGTAGCAGTAATACATGAACGGTAAGCTTTTAAAGGCGGCGATCTGCAGCGCTGCCGTTACCATTGAGAAGCAGAAGAAAGCCATTGACGAGCTGAACGTCTATCCCGTCCCGGACGGCGATACCGGCACGAACATGTCCATGACCATGAGCGCTGCCAGACGGGAACTGAACGTGATGCCCGACAGTGCAACGGTCGCCGAGGTGGCTGAAAAGGCTGCATCCGCCATGCTGCGGGGCGCAAGAGGCAACTCCGGTGTCATCCTCTCGCTGCTGTTCCGTGGCTTTGCAAAGGGTCTTGCAGGGCAGGAGACCGCAGAGGGCAGAGATATCGCCAATGCCGTGGAGAACGGCGTACAGGCGGCATATAAGGCTGTGATGAAGCCCACCGAGGGCACCATCCTGACGGTCGCCCGCATGGGTGCCCAGCAGGCACAGATGACCGCCCGTGAGCACACCGATCCGATCGTGGTGTTCGAGGCACTCGTGAAGGCTGCCGAGGAGGCGCTTGCCAGAACGCCGGAACAGCTGCCGATCCTGAAAAAGGCAGGCGTCGTGGACGCAGGCGGCAAGGGTCTGGTGACGATCTGGGGCGCTATGCTCAAGGTCTTCAAGGGCGAGGCGCCGGAGGTCCCCACGGAATCCGCACCGGTCAGGAAACACACCGAGACCATCGCCATCGGCAGAGAGGATCTCGAAGAGGAGATCACTTATACCTATTGTACGGAATTTATCGTTGAGAAGAAGAAGGACTGCCCGGATGCGTTCAAGCTCCGTGCGTATTTAGAGACCATCGGCGACTGTGTGGTCGTGGTCGAGGATGACGAGATCATCAAGGTGCATGTCCATACGGACAATCCGGGTATGGCACTCCAGAAGGCGCTCGAGTTCGGACAGTTCGTCAACGAGCCCAAGCCCAAGGTGGAGAACATGCGCATCCAGCACGCCGGCAGAGTGCGTGAGGCACAGAATGCGGCACAGGATGACACCTATGTCCGTGCAGAGCCGGAGAAGCAGTTCGGCTTCGTGGCAGTTGCCGCCGGCAAGGGTCTGGAGGATATGTTCAAGGAGCTGGGCGCCGATTGTGTCGTGCGTGGCGGTCAGACGATGAACCCGTCCACGGATGACATCCTGAAAGCCATCCATGCGACCCCGGCAAAGAATGTCTTTGTCCTGCCGAACAACAAGAATATCATCATGGCGGCAGAGCAGGCTGTGAGCCTTGCAGACCGCAATGTATTCGTGCTCCAGACACGCACCATCCCGCAGGGCATCTCTGCGATGCTGGCGTTCGATGATTCCCTCGACTCCGAGGGCAACCGCATCGCCATGACCAGAGCCTTCGAGAAGGTCTCCACGGGTCTTGTGACCTTTGCGGCACGGGATTCCGAGCTGGACGGTCATCCGATCAAGAAGGGCGAGGTGCTGGCGCTCGAAAACGGCAAGCTGGCGTTCACCGACAAGGAGCTGAACCATGCGGCATATAAGCTGACCAAGAAGATGGTCAACGGCGAGACCGGTTTCATCACCATCACCTTTGGTGAGGATGTCCAGGAGGATACCGCCGAGGAGCTGGCAGAGCGCCTGCGGAACAAGTACGGCGAGCGCATCGAGGTCATGTGCGTGGACGGCGGACAGCCGGTATACTACTACATGATCGCAGTTGAGTGATTTTTGATCGAAAACAGGTGCCTTCGGCGTGAGCGCCGGAGGCATTCTTTATAAGGAGGTGCATGATGGACTTTGAGATCAAGAACGGCGTCCTGAAAAAATACACGGGAACGGACAGAGCTGTCGTCATCCCGGAGGGCGTGACAGAGATCGGGAAAGCAGCGTTTCAGGAGTATCATCTGGAATCGGTGGTGATCCCGGAGGGTGTGACGAAGATCGGGGAGGATGCCTTTGCGATGTGCCATTATCTGCGGGATGTCAGGCTCCCGGAGACGCTCGTCTCCATCGGGGACGGGGCATTCGGGGTCTGCTACGAGCTGAAGGAGATCGCGCTTCCCGCCAGTCTGCGGGAGATCGGTCCGCGGGCATTCGGCATGACAGCGCTGAAAGCCGTGACGATCCCGGAGGGCGTGACGGAGATCGGCTCCGAGACGTTCAGCAACAACGACTCCCTGACGAGCATCCGCTTCCCGGAAAGCCTGAAACGCATCGGACATGCGGCGTTCTATAACGACAGCAAGCTGGCGGAGGTGAACCTCCCGGCGGGTCTGACGGCGATCGAGAACAGCGCATTCTCCGGCTGCAAGGCGCTGCGGGAGCTGACTGTTCCGGAGAGCCTGACCGAGATCGGCTGGAATGCGTTCTTCGGCACGGCATGGTTTGAAGCATTGCAGGCGCAGGATCCGCTTGTCATCCTCAACGGCATCCTGCACGATGCAATGAAATGCACCGGCGATGTGACCGTCCCGGACGGTGTGCGGTCGGTCGGAGAGGGTGCCTTCTCACGAAACAGAGACGTGACATCCGTGAAGCTGCCGGACGGCGTGACGGTCATCGGGCAGGAAGCCTTCTACGACTGCGCGGCGCTGACGGCGGTAAACATCCCGGACGGCGTGACCCGGATCGGGGCGTCCGCCTTCCAGAATTGCAGAAAGCTGACAGAGATCAGGCTCCCGGAGAGCATGACGAGCATCGGGGAGATGGCGTTCGGCGACTGCGAGAAACTTTCCGGGCTGAACATTCCGGCGGGCGTGACGGAGATCGGGAGAGCTGCCTTCTACAATACGGCATGGATGCAGACGCAATACCAGACGAGTCCGTTTGTGACCGTGAACGGCATTCTGATCGACGCCCGGAACTGCACGGGCGAAGTGAGCGTCCCGGACGGCATCACCAAGATCGCCGGGGGCGCATTCAACGGCAAGAAGCTGACGGCGGTCAGCATCCCGGCAGCGGTGACGGAGATCGACAAGTGGGCGTTCATCAACTGCCCGGGGCTGCGCCGCATCCACTGGGCGGGACACTGCCTTGCCGAGAACTGGCAGGAAGTGAAATCGAGGCGCAGGGCGGTCGATAATCTGCTCGGGGTAGCGCTCCAGATGGTCGTCAGCAAGGACTTTGCCGTCACGCTCGACAACGGCATCAAGTTCCCGTTCGTCATCGGCATGTACCGGGAGACAGGCGATGCGGATGCGCTTGCCTATCTGAAAAAACAGGCCGCCACGCTGATGAAGCAGTACATCACGGCGGGCGACGTGGATACGATCACCTATCTGCTCGGCATCGACGGCATCGTCACGAAGCGGAATGTGGACAAGTGCCTTGAGATCGCCGTGCAGCAGAAGCAGCACGAGATCTATGCGCTGCTGATGCGCTATAAAGCCGAAAACCTCGGCTTCAAGGATGTTACCGATCAGTTCAAACTCTGAAAAAAGCCAAAGATGCAGGTGCAGGAGGCTCAGCCTCCTGCCGAGGGGAGGTAAGGAGGGGGCGAGAAGCCCCCTCCTGAGTTGGCGTAAGCCAACAAAAAGGAGCAACACATGACAAGACTATTCCTATCCATCCAGAAGCTCAAAGGCGTTGGTGCAAAGCGGGCGGAGGTCTATGCCAAGGTCGGCATCACCACGCCCTATGAGCTGCTGTACTATCTGCCGAGGGATTACCGGGACTACCGGGAGCCTGTGCCGGTGGCGGATGCGCTGCCGGATCAGCCGGCGGTCATCCGGGTGACGATCACGGCGAAAAAGCGCCCGATCTACGCACGGGGCGGCTTGCAGATCTTTGCGCTCGAAGCGGTCGATGACGAGGGTACACCGGTCGGCATCCGCATCTTCAATAATGTCTACAGCTATCAGGCATTACAGGTGGGCAAGACCTACACCATGTACGGCAAGATCACCGGCGGCGCACAGCGGGAGATCCATGCCCCGATGGTACACCGGGAGGAGGACAACCCCCTCGAAGCCGTCTATCCGCAGACCACGGGTCTGACGAGCGCGATGGTGCGCACGAACATCCGGGAAGCGCTCCAGATGATGGACGAGCAGCCCTTTGAGACGCTGCCGCCGATGCTGCGGGAGCGCTACGGGCTCGAACCGCTGCCCAAGGCGATGCACGGCATCCACACGCCCGAAACGATGGAGGAGGCGGAGTCTGCACGGCATCGGCTTGCCTTTGAGGAGATGCTGCGCTTGCAGCTCGGGCTCCGGCTGCTGCGGGAGCGTTCCCAGAAATCGACAGACTATCCGATGGACGAGCGCATATCCATGCAGCCGTACTTCGACAGCCTCCCCTTCTCACTCACAACGGCGCAGATGCGTGCTATTGAGGAGATCCGGAAGGATCTGTGCAGCGGTTCGCCCATGAACCGCCTGCTGCAGGGCGATGTCGGCTCCGGCAAAACGGCAGTGGCAGCGGCGGCTTGCTACTGCACGGTGCAGAACGGCTGTCAGTGCGTCCTGATGGCGCCGACGGAGATCCTGGCGGCGCAGCATTTCCGCACATTGCAGAGCTTTTTAGCGCCCCTCGGCATCAGTGTATGCCTGCTGACGGGTTCCCTCAAACAGAAGGAGAAAAAGGCGCTCTATGCGCAGATCGCCGACGGCACGATGCAGGTCATCGTCGGGACACATGCCGTGTTCCAGAAAGCGGTGGAATATCAGAAATTAGCCCTCGTCATCACGGACGAGCAGCACCGCTTCGGCGTGGCACAGCGAGCCGCACTGGCGGAAAAGGGCGGTGTGCCGCATAAACTCGTCATGTCCGCAACCCCCATCCCCCGCACGCTGGCACTCCTCGTGTACGGCGACCTCGATGTCTCCGTGCTCGACGTCCTCCCCGCAGGACGCCGCCCGGTGGAGACCTATGCCGTCACCGGAAAGCTCCGCCCGAGAGCCATGCACTTCCTGACGGGCGAATTGCAGGCGGGGCGGCAGGCATATATCGTCTGCCCTGCCATCGAGGAGGGCGAGACCGACCTCAAAGCCGTGACCGCCTATGCCGAACAGATGCGGAAAACGCTGCTCTCCGGCTGGCGGACGGACATTCTGCACGGTCAGATGACACCGCAGGAAAAGGACGAAGCCATGCGAAAATTCCGGGATCACGAGACGGATGTGCTCATCTGCACGACCGTGGTCGAGGTCGGCGTGGATGTGCCGAATGCCACGGTCATGCTCATCGAGGACGCCGAGCGCTTCGGGCTGTCGCAGCTGCACCAGCTCCGGGGACGTGTCGGCAGAAGCGAGCACCAGAGCTACTGCATCCTTGTGACAGAGCATGTCAGCGAGGAGAGCCGTGAACGTCTGCGCCTGCTGAGCAGCACAACGGACGGCTTCAAGGTCGCCGAGGCAGACCTGGCGCTCCGGGGACCGGGTGATTTCTTCGGAAGTATGCAGCACGGACTGCCGCCGATGAAGCTGGCGGACATCACCGACACCAAAATGCTCCACGAGGTGCAGGAAGCGGCAGATCTGCTGCTTTCCGACGATCCGGGGCTGCAAAAACCCGAGCATCACGCCCTTTATACGGATATTGTGCGCCTGTTTGCACAGTACGGGGAGAATGGTCTGAATTGACGGATATGTCAATGTGAAAGATCTTGCACATCCTTGTACTGTGCAATATGCCGAAACAGGAATTTTTTGAAAAAAAGTGTTGACAAACCGCCCCGGATGTGGTATACTAAATAAGTCGCAAGGGGAACTGATAAAGAACACCGAGCGAACTGAATAAATGGTGATGGGAGCATAGCTCAGCTGGGAGAGCATCTGTCCTACAAACAGAGGGTCATAGGTTCGAGCCCTATTGTTCCCACCATTTTTTGGCCCGGTAGTTCAGTTGGTTAGAACGCCGCCCTGTCACGGCGGAGGTCGTGAGTTCGAGTCTCATCCGGGTCGTCAATGCTTCCGTAGCTCAGTTGGTAGAGCAGGGGACTGAAAATCCCCGTGTCATTGGTTCGATTCCGATCGGAAGCACCAAAAGTGCGGATTTAGCTCATCTGGTAGAGCGCCACCTTGCCAAGGTGGAGGTAGCGAGTTCGAGCCTCGTAATCCGCTCCACATGTATCGGGGGAATACTCCCGGTATAGCTGACAGTCCCGAAGTCAACACTTCGGGACTTTTTATTATATATAAGTATGTATCATACGGAGGAGGGATCTCATGAATAAGAAGACACTTGCGGCACTTCTGACGGCGGTGCTGGGCATGACGATGCTGACAGGCTGCGGTGCTGAACCTGAGCCGCTGACAGACGAGACGACGCTTCTGCTGATGGAACGGGAGATCCTGCGCCGTGACCATGAGCTCCCGCCGCAATATATCCAGTATCATCTGGAGCATGGTGGACTGCCGGTCGAAGAGGAGGAGTCCCCTTCTGTGCGTGCGGTGCTGCGTGAAGTAGAGCGCTATCTGCCGAGTGGTTTCGGCGATTATTTCAGTCAGGCGGATCAGATTGTGCAGGATGTCGGCGATGTGATGAGCCAGGCGCAGGACGTGATGTCCCGCGCGGATGAGCTGACCTCCGGCGCCGGAAGGGATATTGTGGATGGACTGATCTCTGAAGCGGGACAGCGTCTGAGCTCGGCAGTTGATGAATATGCGGGGAGCTATGCGGATCCGATCAGCGAAGGGGATGCGTCTGCGCAGGAAGACGGCTGCTATTCGATGGATGATGCGGTGAAGTCGTATATCGCGGCGTATTACGAACAGGATCTGTCTAATTGGAGCAGCATTCTGCCGGATGCCTTCAAGGCACAGAATCCGGATTTCGGATCGGCGATCACAACGGAATTTGCTGCTTCGGCGGAGGAAGTGCTGCCTGGCGGGATGGAGTCGCTCTCTTATTATGTGGAGAAGGATCTGACTGCGCAGTATGCCGGAGAGGCTGAAGAGGGCACGGCGCTCAGAGATGTGTATGCACGGTATGGCGTGACAGACATTGACGGCGTGTGGCTGGTTGCAACGAACCGCGCAAATGGCGAGAACCGGACAATGATCGTGAAAAGCGGCGACAGATATTATGCGGCAAGAGCGCTTGGAATCATGCTGGAAATGTATGGCACCGGTGCGGAAGCTTGCTATTATGAATGAGACGCAACAAGTTGCACAAATCCCTGCCGATTGCGACAGGGATTTTTTACTTGACAAACGCAACACTCTGTGCTATAATAATAAAGCTGCTTCACGAGAGCAGCCGCACGAAAGAGAGTTTGAAAAAGTTTTTGAAAAAAGTTTTGAAAAGGGCTTGACAAACGATCTGAAATGTGGTATAATAAATAAGCTGTCACAGAGAACGGCTGACAGAGAATGGAAGCCCGGACAAGCGATGGCAACTGCATCTTGAAAACTGAACAATACAA
>JAIKWY010000034.1 GCA_024684395.1 Oscillospiraceae bacterium | reverse complement strand
TACCACATTTACATAGCATTTATAATTTTTCTGAATTTCAAATATATATTATTCTATAGAACGCAGTGAATGACCGCCTCCGGGCGGTCGTTTTTGTTTTCAATCTATCAAGGAAGGAGGACATTTCCATGTTCCAAAACCAGCGTTATCTCACCGCCGGCGTCAACGCCGAGATCCCACTGGAGCTCCAGCTCTTCTTGTGGAGCTGCATCGATCAGCTCCCGTCCGAGCGGGACTACCTGCAAGTGTTCCAGCTCGAGCCGATGGGGCAAATGCAGAGCATCACCCACAGTTCCGAGCAGCCGCCCCACCGCATGACCTACGTGATCCCGTCGGACAAGCCCATCATCGCCAAGCTGTATGCCATTGATGACGGCGAACACAGCACCATGCTCTTTGCACATGAGTATTGACGAAAACAAGCCAAAACCAACGAAGCCCCTGCCACACGGCAGGGGTCTTCATGTCATGAAGGAGGAAACTATGGAAGACAATGAAAAGCAGCAGCAACAAGAAGTACAAGAGGATCAGCTTATCTGCACCTGCTGCGGAGCTGTCATTGAGGACGATGACTATTATTATGTCGGGGACGACGTTCTATGCCCTACATGCGTCGATGACGAGTGCGGACACTGTGATCACTGCGGTGAACTGATCTATCTGCACGATGCCGTTTCGGATGACGACGTGTTCCTGTGCCAGGACTGTTACGATGACCACTACAACCGCTGCGAGGATTGCGGCAGGATTATCCACTCAGAGGATACTTACTATTCCGATGATTACGCCTACTGCCTCAACTGCTACGAGCACAAACACAGTTTTATCCAGGATTATCATTTCAAACCCAGTGCAATCTTTTACGGGAAAGGGAAACGTTTCTTTGGTGTTGAGTTGGAAGTCGATCACGGAGGACATGATAACGACAATGCCGAGGAGCTGCTTGACCTGGTCAACCACCCCAGTGAAAAGATCTATATCAAAGCCGACGGCAGTCTTGATGATGGGTTTGAGATTGTCACCCACCCAATGTCTCTGGCGTATCACCTGAATGAGTTCCCGTGGGATAGGCTGACCGAAACCGCGATCCACATGGGCTACAGATCGCACCAGACAAGTACCTGCGGTCTGCATATCCATGTATCCCGAAACGGTCTCGGTGAGTCCTTCGAAGAACAGGAGGAGGTCATTTCCCGGATCTTGTTCTTTGTGGAAGCCCACTGGAACGAGCTTCTCAAATTCAGCCGACGCAGTGAGTACAGCATGAACAGATGGGCTGCACGGCATGGTTATGAACACACACCGAAAGAGATTCTCGACAAAGCGAAAAGCAGCTCCAGCCGGTATGTCGCCGTCAATCTTTGTAACTACCACACCATCGAATTCCGGCTGTTCCGTGGAACTTTGAAGCTGAACACTATACTGGCGACCTTGCAGCTTGTCAATCATATCTGCGATACGGCATTGTACTTAACCGACCAGGAATTGCAATCGCTTTCCTGGTCAGAGTTTGTCGCAAATGTTGAAGAGCCGGAATTGGTCCAGTACCTGAAAGAACGCCGTCTTTACGTCAACGATGAAATCACAAACGAGGAGGAAACTTGATATGAATAACTTCTTAAATATGTTGCAGGGCATCAGTGGAATGCAGCTCCGATTCCGGGACATTCTGCAGATGCTGCTGTTATCGGCAGCCGTCCGCATTGCTGCACGCATCTATGAAACGCTGAATCGCCTCAGCGGAACGCAAGCGCTCCCGATGAATCCGATGTATCAGAATCCGCTGATGCTTGGATATATCCCGCCAGCACAGATCCAGATGTTTGGCTTCCCCGCAGCAAATGCCGCCCCGCAGCAGCCGGAAATCATTCCGTTTATCGATCCCAATCAGAAAGGAGTCTGACATGACAAAGGTAAAGAACGTACTTAGGATCGCTTGGGAGATTATCTGTGTCCTGGTAGAGATCATCAACGAAAACCGGAAGGAGGGAAAGTAAATGTGTGCACTTTTCGGCTATCTGGACATCGGTCATCAGGTGCCGATGAAAGTTCTGCGAAAACTTCTGCAATCTCTCGCCAATGCATCGGAGATACGCGGTAATGACGCTTCTGGTATTGCCTATGTCAAGGACAGCTCCCTGACAATTTACAAACGCCCGAAGCCTGCACATAAGTTGCGTTTCCGTCTCCCGGATGGCACCATCGCTGTCATGGGCCATACCCGTATGACCACACAAGGTAGTGAGAGGAAGAACTATAATAACCATCCGTTCCTGGGACATGCCGGAACGGATTTTGCCATCGCTCACAATGGTGTGCTGTATAACGATCGGGAGCTGAAACGACAAAAACAGCTCCCCGATACAATGATAGAGACCGATTCCTACGTCGCAGTGCAGCTCATCGAAGCACAGGGGGAGCTGAGCTTCGACAGCATCAAGCATATGGCGGAGGAGGTCTGCGGGAGTTTCACTTTTACGATCCTTGACAACAGTAACACCTTCTGGTTTGTAAAGGGTAGCTCCCCCTTATACCTTATATATTACCCAGAGCTCCGCCTCTATGTCTACGCATCCACAAGGGAGATCATGAGGGAAGCTCTCCACAACTCACCGCTATTATGGCGCAGATACGATGTCATTGATGTAGACGAAGGTCAGATCCTGAGGATCACCGCTGACGGCAAGACCTCTTGCGAACGGTTTGACCCATTTCTGCTTGCACCGACCTACAAGTGGTACTCTCCCAACTATGAGACTTCCGACGATGACGATGCGTTGATGGATCTGATAGACATCTACTCCTGCTTCGGCGTCCCTGCCGAAGAGGTCATGGAGCTCTGGGAGATGGGCTACTCCTGCGACGAAATCGAGGATTTTCTCTTCTGTCCGGGTGCTTTCGAACGTGCAATGATGATAGAGGAGGTCTGAACAATGCCACCCACTTCAATTCGAGACCTATACAATGGAGTGATCCCGGTGCAAACCGGGATCCTTCCGAATGACAATAAATACCAGCAACTTTCTGATGACTATGTTTCAACATATAAGGCGTTGGTTGACCTGCTGGATCCGCAACAGCTGGAGCTGTTTAACCGGATAACCGACCTGCAAGGGCAAATCGATGCGATGGACGCAGAGTACCGATATGTGCAGGGCTTCCGGGATGGGGCAGGGATCATGTTGGACGTTGTTGGAATAACCTTTACTGAATAGACTAAATGCAGCACCTGATCGAAATAATGACCAGGTGCTGCGCATATTTTTTTATTTCACAAAGTCTGTAAGTTTCACATCCTGTCCCGCACCGATTGCCGCGGCATAAATCAGGACGACCGCTGCATCCGAAGCATTGACAGAACCGTCATCATTTACATCAGCAATAGCTTTTTGTGTCTCTGTAAGTACGGATGCATTTCCAGCACCAATGGCAGCCGCTGCAATCAGAATTTGTGCGGCATCCGAGGCATTGATCGTGTTGTCGTTGTTGAGATCACCAAGTGTTCCGGTCGATGGGGCTGCTTCGATGACTGTGACCGTAAAGAGTGCCGTTTGTCCACTTGCATTCGTTACGGTGATGACTGCTTTACCCTCATTCATCGCTGTGACGACACCGCGGCTGGAAACAACGGCGACATCCGGGTTATCAGACCGGTAGGTGCAGCCCTCTCCGGCATTTACGGTGTATTGCTCATCTGCATGCAGCAGAAGCGCATCGACCGGCAGGAGAAAGGTCTGTTCCTCTGGTGTGGTTTCTGTTGGTTCCGTCGTGGTCTCCGGCGGATTGGTCGCGGTCGTTACAGTGGTTTCAGTTTCGTATACCGATGTATACCATGTGGTTTCGGGCTCGTATACTGAGGTGTACCATGTGGTAGTGGTTTCAGGCTTGGATTCCGTGGTAAACCAGGTCTCCGGCGGATCGGTCTGCGTTGTTACAGTGGTTTCGGGGCGGTATGCCGATGTGTACCATGTTGTATAGCTGAATGTGGTGACCGTAGTGGCGGTTGTTGATGTGGCTGTAGTAGTGGTCGTTGTAGAGGTTGTTGTAGCGGTGGAAGTTGTCGGTATGGTGGATGTCGTAGTTGTTGTGGAGGTCGTTGCGGACGTTGAGGTCTCAGGCTGGGTAGAAGTGGCTTGGGTGGTAGAAGTGGCTTGGGTGGTAGAAGTCGTTGTGGTGGTTGTAGTCGTGGTCGTGGTTGCTGTCGTAGTCGTTGCAGTCGTGGTTGCGGGCGGGTCTCCGAGACTGTAGAACTTGTAGTCGTAGTATTTAGCTAATTCTTCAGCCGGCGTTCCTTTGTAGCCATAGATCGTTGTAAAGGATTTGCACTTGGCGAACGGGTTGTTGAAATAGACTGCGCTTGCAGGGAGCGTCGCACTTGTCAGATTACTGCACTCGTAAAATACGTGCTCATTGATCAGTCTGACGCTCTCCGGAATCTTGATGGAGGTGATCGCAGTGTACTCAAATGCATAGTCGCTGATCGCGGTGACGCCATCGGGGATTATAACTTCCCCTGTACACTGTGTTCCGTCAATCAGAATGCCGCTGACAATCACAAGATCACTTTCGGCTTTCAGCGAATTCAGCCAGGGTGTACCAGCAAATGCGTTTGAATCGATTTGTACCATCCTTTCCGGGAGTGTCACATCGGTCAAAGCCTTACAGCAGAAGCATGCATCCTCCCGGATCCAAGTCACAGATGCCGGAATCACAACGGATGTGACCTGAGTGAGGTTACTGAAAGCATTACTCCCAATTCTGGTGATACCCTCATGGATCTCTATGGTTTGGATCATTTTATTATAGTCGGACCAGGGTTTCATATTTTCCGTATAATAACTGTATCCGTAGTCCGGCATGTCGCCAGCGCCGAAGATATGCAAGGTACCATCCGAATTGAGCATCCATCCGGCATGGACGTAATCGCGGGTGTCTCTAAAGCTGCCGGAGGCAACGGCGTCACTGATCTCGAAATCGTGACTTTTCTCCAATGCATAGCTGATCGCATAGGAATTGAACGGTGCGCAGATCAATACGTTCTCGGGCAGATAGCTGATCTGACGCACACTTGCCGGAAGATCAATGCGTTCCATGCCGGTGCAGTCGGAGAAGGTATATCCGATACTCTGGATTCCTTTCGGGATGGTGACACTTTTCAGGCTCTTGCAGCCGGAGAAGGCTGCATTACCAAGTGCCGTCAGCGATGACGGGAGCTGGACCTCTGTCAGGCTGGTACATTTTGCGAAGGCTTTGTCAGAAAGAGTGGTCAGTGTGTCGGGGAGATGGATCTCGGTGAGTCCGGTGCAGCCAGAGAAGGCAGAGTCCTTTATGCGCTCGACAGAATCGGGAACAACGAGATCGGTCAGACTGGTGCAGTTCTCAAAGGCACTGCTCCCGATCTCTGTGACAGAATCCGGGAGCTTGTTCGGTACGGGTGTGCCGTTTCCGGTCTCGCTGTCTTCGGAACCTGTGACGCGGATTGTTTTCAGGGATGTACAGTTTTTGAAGGCAGACGGTGCGATCGTTTCAAGCGTACCGGGCAGCTGTACTGAGGTCAGTGACTGGTTACCCGAGAAGAGTGAGCCTATACCCGTGATGCCATCCTCAATGATGACACTGGTCACGGTATATTCGCTCCACGGAACTGTCGAACTGCCCGAAAGTGTGCCGGTGCCCTGAATGGTCAGAATGCCTTCACTCAAAACGAAGGTTGCATTTGTCCCTGCTTTGCCGGTCAGAGCGGGCAGCAGATCATAGGGGTTGCCATTTTTCTTTGCGAAGCTGAGTGCCTTGGAATCTTCTTGAATATGCAGCTTTACGCTTGAAGGGAGCGATGTGATCGTGCAGTCCTTGTTCAGGATGGTCATCTCTGTCAGACCAGAGCATCCGGAGAAGGCATCGCTGATGGAGGTGATACGCTCCGGAACGGTGATCTCTGTCAGACCGGTGCAATTGGAAAACGCCTTTGATCCAAGTGCTGTCAGCCCCGTCGGCAGCTCGATACCGGAAAGCCCTACGCAGTCGGAAAACGCTCCGGCGCCGATCGTTTTCAGGTAACTCGGGAGCTGCACTCCTGTGAGCGATGTGCAGCCGGAAAAGGCATTTTCCTCAATGGTCGTCAGGCTTTTTGGCAGATCGGCCATTTTGAGGTTGTTACAGCCGGAAAAGGCAGATTTGCCGATGGTCGTGATGGTGTTCGGCAGGAGATAGACGTATGCCAGCCTTGACATGTCGCTGAACGCATTGCTGCATATCGAGGTCGCGCCTTTGTTGATCTTGACGGAGTCGATACCATAGTAGAAACCCTTCCACGGTGCCGTGGTCATTTCACCTGTGCCGCTGATGGTCAGCTCGTTATATTCTGTGAGTGTGTACACCCACCTGAGATCGGTGCCGCAGGTACCGCTGCCGCCCATCGAGTAGAAGCGGGAGCCTCCGACATAGCGATAGGCGCTGGAAAGCTCATAGCAATGCACCATGCCATAGGGGAGTGAGCTTGCCCCGAAGTAGCAATCCATGCTCAGTATAGTGGATTCAGTCATGCCTGTGCAGTCGTAGAATGCCTGATCGCCAAGAGAGACAAGGCTTGCGGGCAACGTCATGTGATCCAGTGAGGTGCAGTTGGAAAAAGCTTCGCTGTCGATGTATTGCAAGCCCTCCCCGAAGGTTGCTGTTTTCAGGTTAATGTCAAACTTGAAGGCGCGGCTCCCGATGCGTTCGATAGTTCCGGGAATGCTTACCGTTGTGAGTCCGATACAGCCGGAGAAAGCATCCTTGCTGATCTCTTTCAGGCTTGACGGAAAGCTGACGGAGGTGAGGGAGGTGCAATCGAGAAAGAGACTGTCCGCCAGAAGCTCTGTGCCGCTGCGCAGGCTTGCCTGTGTGATGCCTTCGGAGTAATCAACCGCCCAGCGTCCGATGTAGAAAACGCTGCCGGAAAGTGTGGTGCATCCGGCGCCGTGGAAGGCGTTTTTCCCGATGTAGGACACATTATCCGGAATATGGATGTCCTTCAGCGAATAGCACCCATAAAATGCATTGGCACCGATGCTTCTCAGGCTGTCCGGCAGTGTCACGGAAGTCAGCCCGGAACAGTAACTGAACGCACCGTCCATGATATTGGTCACACTGTTGTCGATAACGACTGTCTTGATCTCGCTGGCAAAGGATGTCCACGGGTGGCTGGTCATGGTGTCATTGCCGGCGATGGTGAGGGTTCCGGCGCCGTCATACCACCATTTCAGCTCGCCGCCGCAGGTGCCGGACTGTTCATATGCCTGCGCGATCACGGGTATTTCTGCCGCTGGTATGCGCATAGGCAGCACTGAACCGGTCAGACAAATACTCGCCGCCGTTGCAGCTGCAAGCAAGCGCTGTAGAAATTGCATTGATGAAGCCCCTTTCTTTTTTAGCTATATTCTCAGCCAAGTAAGTATCTGCAATTATTATATCACATTTTAGTCTTGACGTCAATCATGGAAACAAACGGCTCCTGTTAGTGCTGATTCCAGCTCCTCATATCATGATCAGCAACCCCAGAAACATCATAGCTCCTGCAATATTGCCCTTAGCAGGCAGCTTTGTCGGCAGCAATAGCAACATGAAAACCAATGTATTGAAAACGCAGCACCACCTCGGAAGATCAGTCTGTCCTGTAACGATTGCAAAGAATAGACACCCTACAAAGACAAGAAGCCCGGCATATCCTACGAACATTGTGGAGATCGTCTTTTTCTGAAACTCCAATACCACTTCATGTGCTTCATCGGTTCTGCCGAGCCGGATATAAAACCATTCCACCAGTCCGCAGATGATATGATGCGTTACGATCGGAACCACAAACAGGGCGGTGCCAACCAGCATGATTCCCGCAAGGATCGTGTTGAACTGCTGCATCCATTGGCAGAGGGCGAGATAACCAAACGTCCATGCAGTGATGGAAAATGTACCGAGCAAAATAGAGATAAGCGGTTTGCGAAGCGGCATATCCTCGAACATTTCTGCCATTTTATCAGGATATTTGATGTTTTTGAGATCCAGTCGTCCTTTCGCACCATAGCTCAGCAGACAGTCGCTGTAGCCGCAGAGAATGTGTGCGATAAATGCCGTCAATAGGGCGATTTTCATCATCATACTATTACCGTTCCTTTCCCGAAGAAGGCTTCAGCGGATGGAGCTTTACTTTTTCAAGTGCTTTCAGATTCTTTTGCAATTCCTCTGTTTTGAATGGCTTTCCATGTGCCGGGAATAACATCCGTGGGTTTAGCTGGATGATCCGTTCCCATGATTGCCGATATTGCGGTAGATCTTCGATCCAGATCGTGATATGCTTTCTGCTTGGAAATCCGTTCATTGCAGCGTCTCCGCAGAATAGGATATCTCCCATCAGCAGAGATATATGATCTGCCGTATGACCGGGCGTTTTTAGTACCGGATAGGGAAAATGAATGGCTTTGAATTGTACAGAATCTATCGGAATGAGCCTGTCCAAGTACTCTTGTTTGATTGCAGGATATTTGTGATCTCCGTGACCGAACAGAACAAGAACCTGACAGAACAGCCATGCCAGAAATGATGTACAGCCACCATCAAAGGAATTCTGTCCTCGCTTCAATCCATCTATTGCCTTTGGATGCAGAATGACTTTGGCATTTGTTGCAGCAAGCACATCATTCAGAAAACCGGCATGGTCATCATGTGCGTGGGTCAGAAATATGTATCGGATCTTTTCCAATTGGATATGCTTCCTTTCCAGCATCTTCCTAAAATGCGGAAATCCGTCTGCATATCCGGTGTCGATCAGAATATAGCCTTCTTTGGATGAAATCAGATAGTTGTTGACTACTCGGTTCCCAAGATCATATAACATTATAATCTGCCTTTCTTGATCAGTTTACCAAACACGCTTGACCCAGTACAGAAGCATACTTCTTAGCTTTTTACGCTCCGCCATACATTCTTCCGGATACAGCCTTTCTGCTTTGAAAGCAAGTTTGTATAAAGGGGAATACTGCGTTGTCATCGCATGACTGAGATGAGGGAAAGCAATGTGCTTATGTGGAAATCTGAATCTTGCGTCTGTAAGGCGCTTTTCCATAATCGCTGCGCTTTTGTATGATTCCCATACTGCATCGTGTTTCGATGAGAGCAGCAGCACCGGGCCGTTGATCTTCTCGACCGGAATGATGATTTCCGGTGTAACTTTTTTGCCCTTGTTGAATGTCAGGATATGCAGTTCCTTTTCTTTCATCAGCATTTTGGGCATATTGAACTTGCGTGACCTGTACGGAGCAAACGGCAGCTCTTTTCCGCGATAGCTCCAGCAGGAGGTGCCGGATGGATTCTTTGACAAACCGTCCGGACGCAGGCCCTCACTTACAAAGTAGGACGGAACACGAGCCATCACACAGGTAATGCCCTGGAACATAGAGCCTGCGATCAGCGCCAGTTCACTCCCTTTTGACAGACCGTCAATGCCGATCTTCTGATAACCCAGACTTTTCAGCCATTTCACGGCTCTTTCTACATATTCGATCGGCACACGGTCAAGGTTTTTTTGTGT
Organism: Oscillospiraceae bacterium; assembly: GCA_024684395.1. Classification (GTDB taxonomy): domain Bacteria; phylum Bacillota; class Clostridia; order Oscillospirales; family Ruminococcaceae; genus UBA3855. Next base: position 5,493 of record JAIKWY010000034.1, on the reverse strand, counting down.
TTGTCTGGTTTTGAATAATGCAAGAGCAAGCGCCGGTATGCCGTTCTCGTGATAAAACAGCGCTTCCTGTTTTGTCAGACGCAGACCGCCGTTGGAACCTGACATGACGATCACAACTTTTGCTATTGATCCATTTCCACGATAAAGAATTCCCTCAAATCCGTGCTTTTCCATTGTTGTATGAATCATGTTTTATCCCTCTTTGCATTTTCTGATATGCATGATCCCGCCAACAAAAATCAGCATCCATCCAAGCGTTTCAAATCCCGAGCCGATTCCCTTGAACGGAAGCGGGATCAGTTCAAGGATCTGCCCGATCGCTGCCGTGAGTAGTGGTGCCGCGAGCATCCAAATCTTGGGCAAATCTATGACTTTCCGTAGGATCAGTCCCACCCATGAGATCGACACAAGCAGATCAAATAATACAAATGTAACCGTAAACGGGACAGCATCAACCTTGAACATGCGGAGCAGTGCCGCTTCGGCTGCTTCCGCATTATGACCGGATAATTCGTATAGAACATTGTAATGCTGGATCAGATCTCCAACGGCAATGTGAATGTAGATAAACGAAATACAGCCGATACATAGGCTAAAATAAAACAGCCTGAGAAACCGGTTATCCCATTTGCTTTCATTGTGTTTGTTCGCATCGGAAAGCCATTTCATAAACGCAACAGCGCCAATTCCAAAGAGAAATGTACCGATCATGCCGCAGATATTGGAGATCGCTATGCGAAGATCTGAGATCGTGAGCCAACCGCTTCTTGCGATCATTCCTATTTCTGTGCTGTCTGCCGGTTCGATGCCGATACAGTAATCTCCGATCAGGCAGAGTATCATCGCAGGAATAACGAGCCGCATCTGTTTGAGCGTTTTGTCTTTATCCATACAAATTTCCCCCATGATTCAGTCTTTCTGATAGCTCCGTATCAGTTGCATAATTTGATCAAACGCATCTTTGCAGCCCGGCAAGTTGGGCTGCAATGCATAGCAATGATGCATTCCTTTTCCGACATGAATTACGTACTTTGCTCCTGCTTTCCGATAGCTTTCTGCAAAACTCGGCGCAAAAGCATACACATTCTCGGCGGAACCATAGTAAAAATGTGTCATCGGTGCATTGCGAAAGTCACCATGTGCAGTTGCAATGTATTTTTCTGCGATCTTATGTCCGTGCCGCATGATATCGCCCGCAAGATCAAAATACGAAGCCGGTATCATAACATCTCTGCTGTCAAGTTTGTGAACACGCTCTCTTTCAGCCTCTGTCACCGGAATACTTGCAGGCGATACCGGTATCAGCAGCCCAGGCATAGGGATATGTCTGCCACTGTCATTCAGCTCATTGATGTAGGTGATAAGGTCAAGTATCAGCGCTCCACCTGACGAAAAGCCAAGGAATACGATGTTCTCGGGATGATAGAAGTGCAGCATTTTTGTATAACATTCAAAGATCATCCGCACATTTTCAAGCATATCATGCTCATGACAAAGCGGGTAATACGGAAACCAGATATCAGTATTCGTTGCTGCTGCGATCTTTCTTGAAAGCGCGATATCGCCTTTATCAGAACCGATGATCATACCGCCGCCGAATACAAAGAGGACTGCCTTTTTCTTTCGCTTTGCTGTCATGTTGATTTCAAGACAATGGTATTTTCCCTGAATCAGATGGTCGATATAGTGCGCCTTGCTATCTGTCGGCAGTGTGAACTGCCTGTTATTTGCATTCATTTTAGATACCCTTGTCAGCACTTCTTCTTTTGTACCAATCAGGATTCTGCGGATATTAGCAGCCTTGACTGCTTTTTTCATGACACGGTTCAGCGGATTATGCGCTCCGTTTGGTGCAGATACAACCTTTACATATTTATTCTGTTTCATTTCATGCACTCCTTTTCTTGGCTTTATTTATCGTTTCCTAATTATTACTTCGGCAATAATATAATTAGACGGACTTAAGCTCCATTTCTTCAAATGACGTAACACCGTGCTGTTTGTGAGCTTGCTAAAAAGCAATCCAATTGTTTAATTGCCGAAGTAATAATACAAGTTGTTTACCACTCTTTCAGAAATTTCAGCACTCTTCGGAAGCTGTCACGCCTTACTTCTTCGCATTCCTTTGGGTATTTCTTTTCCGCAGGGAGCATATGTTTCAGCGCAAATCTTGCGTAGCCTGTCATTTTGTCGAGACCGTCTGCAAGCGCATGGCTGCCTTTTTCGTAGATATGATAGTCTACCCGATAAGGATAATCTGAATCTTTCAACACTCTGACCATTCTTGGTACGGCGACATCCGAAGGCCACGCATCATCATCTTTGACTGCGAGAAACAGCACATCTGCGTGCATATTCTCAATTCTGATGCGTGCATCCGGTTTCTGTTGCTTCTCCATCAGATCATAACCGTAACGCATAAATCTGCTCAGACCGTATCCCGGCGCTTTTCTCGCGTCATTCAGCCAGCCCAGCATTCCCATTTTGTCAAGCCGGTCTGTCGGCGTGTACGGAATATCTTTTCCGTGCCAGGTATACTGCGATTTATGGACGGATCTGAATGAGAGCCCCTTTTGGATTGTTGCCTGCTGGATATAGTCATAAGGAACAACGGGTATGACACAGCTGATATCCGGAATCAGGGAAGCAGCAAGCAGGGTATATGCTGCACCGGTAGAAAGTCCGGTCATGGCAATGCGTTTGAATCCTTTTTCATTTTTCAGCCAGCGGACAGCGCGTTCTGCGTAGTCAACAGGTATCGAAACCAGATTCTGCGGTAATCCTTTCCAAAGATAGAATCCAAGAACCAGCACATTGTATCCTGCACGCCGGAGATATCTGCTCATATATACGCTTGATTTTTCATCGCAGGAAGCACCGCCGACTGTAATAATGACCTTTTCCGGGGAGTGTTTTCCCTCAAAAAAGATTCCCTCAAAACCGTTCTTTTCCAATGTGCATCTGATGACCGTTCGCATGAAATATCCCTCCTAATACAAAACGGACACAGCCGAAAGCCATGTCCGTAAAAGTCATATATCCAGACTTCATGCATAGCTTGCGGCAGTTTGAACCGGTAAGTATACATGAGTCTCGCAATTTAAAGCAAGCCAGACCAGAAGGTCAGTATGTTGACTTGCTGCTCAGAAGAGTTTGCTACTCCCTCATACTGTTATTATACCCTATCATTTGCGATCTGTCAATAGGGAAATCAAAAATATCAAGTCTTTCTTCAAAAATGATCCAGAAGGGAAGGGGAGTGGTTCCCTCTTTGACGGGCGATCACGAGGAGCAATCTATGATTTTGAAATGCCGGGCACGTAGCCCGGCATCTCCAGTAGTATGGTTACTTCTTCACGAAATCCGTCAGCTTCACATCCTGTCCTGCACCGATCGCCGCTGCATAGATCAGCACGACCGCTGCATCAGAAGCGTTTATCGTTCCGTCAGCATTGACCTCTGCGGCACGTTCCTGCTTATCCGTGAAACCGTAGCCGTTTCCGGCACCGTTGGAAGCGGCTGCGATCAAAATGAGCGCAGCATCGCTTGCATTGACTGTGCCGTCAAAGTTCACATCGCCCAGCAGGAAGTCGTCCGTCGGCTCCGTTGTCGGCTCGGTAGGTTCAGTAGGAGGCTCTGTTGGCGGTTCAGTTGGTTCGGTTGCGGGTTCAGTAGACTCTGTCTGCGGTTCGGTGGGGTCGGTTGCAGGTTCAGTAGGCTCTGTCTGCGGTTCAGTGGGATCCGGTTCCGGCTCGGTGGGCTCCTCCTGCTCGAGCAGCTTGAAGGAAATACCAAACTGCTCGGCATGCTGCTGCGCCGCAGAGCCTTCATAGCCGCTGATGGTCAGCTTGTAGCAGCCGTCAAAGGCACATTCTCCGATGCTTGTCACGGTCTCCGGAATCGTGATCGCGGTCAGCCCGGAACAGCCACTGAATGCAAAGACGCCAATGTCTGTCATGCTTTCCGGGATGGTGACGTCAGCCAGATTACCGCAGCTCCAGAAGGCAAAGTCTCCGATACGCGCCGTACCTTCCATGAGCGTGACGGAGGTCAGGCTGCTGCATCCGGCAAATGCCGCATCGCCAATGCTTTTCACACTGCCGGGGATCGTGATTCCGGTCAGGCCGCTTGCGGAGAAGGCGTTCCCACCGATGCTCGTGATGCCGTCCGGGATCGTAAACGAGGACAGGCCTTCGCATTCGTCGAACAACCGCTCCGGGATATCTGTCAGGCCGTTTCCGAGCGTGGCCGAGGTCAGACCGGTGCACCCGCTGAATGCCCCCGTTCCGAGGCTGGTCAGGCTGTCCGGGAATGTGACCGCGGTCAGGGCGGTCCCCCTGAATGCACTTTCTCCGATGCTCGTCAGGCTCTCCGGAAGTGTGAGATCGGCGAGGCTTGTACAGCCGTTGAAGGCATTGTCGCCGATGGTTGCCAGGCTGTCCGGAAGTGAGATCTCGGTCAGACCTGTGCAGCCTTTGAAGGCATTGTCTCCGATGCTCGTTACGCTGTCCGGGAGTGTGATCTCGGTCAGACCTGTACAGCCGTTGAAGGCACTGTCTCCGATGCTCGTTACGCTGTCCGGGAGTGTGATCCCGGTCAGGCTTGTACATTCTTCAAACGCCTGGTTTTCGATGCATGTGATGCCGTCCGGGAGCGTGACCGAAGTCAGGCTTTCACAGTATCTGAACGCACCTGCTCCGATGCTCGTCACAGTGTCCGGGATTGTAATCTCAGGAAGGCTTTGACATCCGTTGAATGCATAGGCTCCGATGCTCGTCACACTGTCCGGGATCGTGATCGACTTCATTCCTGTAAAGAAAGAGAATACGTTGTTCCCGATGCTTGTGATACCATCCTCAATGACCACACACTCGATCTCCGGCAACTTATCCCACAGCAGATCAAGGCTCTCCAGTTCATCATCCAGATTCGTGTTGCCGCTGATGATCAGGGTGCCGGTTTCTGCATCATAGCTGTAGGAAATGCCGTAGTACGGAACATTGCTCAGATCGAAGGGATCAATGGTGTAGAACACGAGATTGGTGCTGTCGGTCACATACCATCTTACAAGCCTGTCCGAGGTGATAATCGGCTGGCAGTCAGAGAGCGCCATCGAGGCCGTCACAAGCTCCGAGGTGGCATTTCCCTCTCCGTTGAAGGTCTGCATCCGCACGACAGTTTTTGCCGATGTGCTGTTCGTTTCTTCCCACATTACCAAGAAGGCATCGTCCGACAGTTTGACAAGCTGCGGTGTCCGGGGGGTGATGCCGTCCTCTGAAGTATACGCAGTGAGCTGGCGGACAATGCGTTTTGTGATGGATTTATCGCACAGCACAAGATAGATGTTCCTCTGTCCCTCGGCCGAGTAGGGGCTATCGGTCATGTCCACCGAATTGCATGCCATCAGACAGTAGTCATCTGACAGCTCAAAGCCGCCGACAGATACGCCGGTTTCATTGGCGCCCGTGCCGCCCGAGATGGGGTAGACATCTG
>JAIKWY010000007.1 GCA_024684395.1 Oscillospiraceae bacterium | reverse complement strand
CAGGGGCGGAAGCGTTTAATTGATGATAATGATCTGGTCGATGGTCACGCCAAGCATGTGTGATAGGATCACCAGATTGTCGATGGACGGCATGGCATCGCCTCGCATCCATTTGAAGATTGCTTGTGGAGTGTTGAACCCGCATGTGTTTTGTACGTCGGCAACCCTTAGGTTTCGGGCTTTGAGCAAAGCCTTGATGTTAGCGCCCGTGGCTGCCATGTTGATCGTCGGCATTGTGGATGACATATGATAAAACCACCTTTCTGATAGATATAAGAAAACCGCCTGCGTGAGCTTTGCACTACACACAGACGGTTCTTATCCTACGCTTCGCAAGTAAGCGATCAGCACCATTCGCAAGCTCATGGGCTGCCTGCTTATCAGAAGGTGGTTCTCAATGAATCACTATCTTCGTTCCCAAGTGTGGGGAAGCTGAACAAGTACCAGTATTTGTGCGCAGCACATTAAAGCTCTCGTCTTGCCACTCAAAACTAAAGCTGAAATCGTATTCATACTGGTAATCATCATACAGACGTGCAGTCAGAGCTGCCTTGTTCAGGATAGCGTTCATTGTATTCACCCCTTCGTTAGTTAGTAATCTGTGAAGTTCTCGCCTTCACTGTCATCATTATAGCACAGGTTGAGGTGATTGTCAAGTAAACCCGTGGTATAGTAAATGAGGGAGGATTTGACTCACCCCTCAAAAGTGAATCCTTTGGCTAAGCTTGATTACAAGGCGCGTATCTGCGGCATATTGAGTACTTCCACCTTGATCCGGACATCAAGAATGCGTTATCATTCAGCGTATTCTAAACATGTTAGCTCGAACTACATTCAAATATGCTTCGTATAACCTTAGCCGGAGAACCGACGGCTATCATATTTTCGGGTATATCCTTTGTCACGATCGAGCCTGCGCCGATCACGGCATTATCTCCGATAGTAACTCCCGGAAGAACGGTAGAGTTAGAGCCTATCCATACGTTTTTGCCTATGTGAATGGGCTTTGGTATTAGGTCATGACGTTCTTCGGGAAGCAAACCGTGATTCAGCGTTGCAAGTACCGTGTTGTGACCGATCAGCGCTCCGTCACCGATGTAAATGCCGCCCTGATCCTGAAACTTACAGCCCGAATTGATGAATACGCCCCTTCCGAGATGAATATTCTTTCCGCAGTCGGTAAAGAACGGCGGGAACAGCCCGACCTCAACAGGCTCACCGATAAGCTCCGACATAAGCGCATTTATCTCATCGGGAGTATGATAACGGCTGTTGATCTCCATTGTGATACGGATAGCCTCCTGACTCAGCTTGTGCATAGTCTGATGAACACCGCATTCCGCCGTGACCTGTCTGCCGCTGTTCATGTATTCGAGGAATTCTGCTGTTGTCATAGCTGTCACACTCCTCAGACGTTCTTTCCTAATTCATAAGCAGCCTGTAAATATGCTTGATTTGCTTCGGCATCGGCAGGATCGGAAAGCCCTCCGCCGGATAGCACCTTGACGAGCTTTGCTTTTTCAAAGCAGTCAACCCAGCCCTGCATACCGCCTTTGGCTGTCTGATAAACCTCATCACCGTCCTCGGCAGAAGCGGTTATCAGATATACCTCTCTGAACTTGTAGTCCGACGGATACAGCGGATTACAGCGGTCAAGCAAGGTCTTGAGCTGACCGCAAAGCTCGTAGTAGTATATCGGATTTGCGAAGATCAACACATCTGCATTGCCAACTTTCTCGCATATTTCCGAGGCATCGTCCCTGATAACACACCGCATTGTTTTCTGACAGGCAAGACAGCCCTTGCAGAAATTCAGTGTTTTGTCTTTCAGCGTGATGAATTCTACATCGTGACCTGCGTCCTCTGCACCCTTTGCCGCCTGCTTTGCAAGCATTTCGGAATTGCTGTTATTACGCAGACTTGATGATATTACAAGTACCTTTTTAGCCATAGTTCTGCTCCTTATTTCAGATATTCACGGTAAAATGCCTCGATCTTATCAAACGGGATAGCGTCCTTTCCGCCGCCATCATAAAGGTCGGTATGAACAGCATCGGGAATCATCATAAGCTCCTTGTTTTCTGTATATTTGCTGTCCTTTGTCATGGCGGCGTAAGCGTCTTTACTGAAATAGCAGGAGTGAGCTTTTTCGCCATGTATAAGCAGAACCGCACTTCTGATCTCGTTGGAATATGTATTGATAGGTTGATTCATGAACGACATACAGCCGATCACATTCCAGCCGCCGTTGGAATTGAGCGAACGGGGATGATAGCCACGATCTGTCTTGTAGTAGCTGTGGTAGTCTTTCACAAAGAAAGGTGCATCGTCCGGCAGAGGATCAATTACGCCGCCACCGAGGACATATTCACCCGACTTATAATCGGCAGTACGCTGTGCATTGAGAGCAACTCTGTGTTCGTAACGCTTTTCTTCGCTGTTCTCGGAATCGAAATAACCGTTGGAGTTCACGCGAGCCATATCGTACATCGTAACAGCAACAGTCGCCTTGATTCGGGTATCGAGAGCCGCTGTATTGATCGCCATACCGCCCCAACCACAGATACCGCAAATACCTATCCTATCAGCATCAACATTATCCTGCACAGAGAGGAAGTCAACAGCCGCCTGAAAGTCCTCGGTGTTGATGTCGGGAGAAGCCATATAGCGAGGCTGACCTCCGCTCTCACCTGTAAAGGAAGGATCAAAAGCGATAGTCAGAAAACCACGCTCCGCAAGTGTCTGCGCATACAGACCGCTGCACTGCTCCTTGACTGCACCGAAAGGTCCGCTGACAGCGATCGCAGGGAGCTTGCCTTCGGCATTCTTCGGGATATACATATCGGCTGCAAGGGTGATACCATAGCGGTTATGGAATGTCACTTTCTTGTGGTCAACCTTGTCGGACTGCGGGAAGGTCTTGTCCCATTCCTGTGTTAAAGTCAGCATTTCGTTTTTCATAATGATACCTCCGTTTTAATATGATAGTGTTACGGTGATATTTCCCTCACCGAACAGCTTTGCCAGTTCTTCGCCTGTGATATTGTCGATATGTCCGAGCTTTGTATAGCTCCATGAATTCGAGTTATAGAAGATCGTCATCTGATTGCCCTGATAGAGCATAATATCGCCTGCTTCGGTCACAATACTTTCATCTGTTTTGGTGAGCGACCACGGCAGCTTGCCGACCTTTTCAAATCCGCCGTATTCGTTCAGGGTAACGGTCACCGGCTCTGCTTTCAGCTTCTCAGCAAGCTCTTTTGCGGCGGTGCTGTCGGCAAGTGTTGCGGTAAGCTCCGTACCGTTGACGGATATTTTCAGCTTGTTATCGGATTTTTCGTTATTCAGCGGAAGTGTGTCATACCACGCTTTCACATCGTCCTTTGCAGCACTCGCAGGAAAACGTCTGCCTTCAAGCTGATTCCCGATAGTCACAAGCTCCGAGATATTCTTTTCGCTTGTTCCGATACCGCTGCTGCCCGATGTGCAGAACGGGATAACGGTTTTCTCCGAGAAGTCATAGCTTTCAAGGAAAGTGTCTATAATACGGGGCTCTTGTCCCCACCATATCGGGTAACCGAGGAATATCGTATCATAGCTGTCAATAGAAGAAATAGGATCGGCTATCTCCGGACGAACTGTCTTATCGTTCTGCTCCTTATTGGCTCGGCAGTTATCGTCCTGATATTTGATGTCATCATCGGTATACGGCACAGCCGCTTCGATCATATAGCTGTCAGCATCGGTAAGCTCGATCAGGTATTCTGCGATTTTCTTCGTGTTGCCCGTGCGTGAGAAGTAAACTACAAGTGTGTCGTTATCGGATTCGGTGTTCATATCTTTTAGAATCTCACGCTTCATAAGGCACAGATCAAATACGTCCCATCGGTCATCACCGTTCATGTCATAAAGTTTACCCGTCAGATCTTCCCCCGTAGGTCTTGTCAGCAGAAAGTCCTGCAAATTACGAACATCTTGTATCGTATATTGATAGCTGTCGGACGTTATTTCTGCTGTCTCCACCTTTGTGCTTGAACTGCCGGAAAAACAAGCAGACAGAGCAATGAGAGCAGAACTGCATATCGCTAATAAGTGTTTCATATAAAGCACCTCCTACGATCTTTCCAGTGTATGAGTGAAGTAATCAAGGCAGTCGATACGGGCGTTATACTTATGAACGCTGTCCAAGAGCGAAAGTCTGTGCTTTGTCAGCCTCCTGTTCAGTTCTGCGTACCTGTTCTGTTCAATCAGGCTGATACACTCAGCTATTTCTGATTCGTTCATTCCTGCATCGGTCAGATTACGCCGTATCTTAAATATATCCTGCTCTGCCATATCCTTCACCTCCCTGTAATAACATTCTACCACAGAATTGCAGAAATAGCAAATACTTTATAAGCAAATCAAGATATGCTTGACAGGCATATCACAAAATGATATAATATAGCCATACGGATAAGGAGGCATGGCTATGGAAATTCGTGTATTACGCTATTTTCTCACGATCGCAAGAGAAGGCAGCATCACATCGGCTGCGGAACAACTGCATATCACACAGCCTACGCTGTCACGACAGATCAAGGACTTGGAGGACGAGCTTGGACAGAAGCTGTTTCATAGAAGCAGTCATAGCATGAAGCTCACGCAGGAGGGCTTTATTTTCCGTCAGAGAGCCGAGGAGATCGTTGCTATGGTGGACAAGACCTCAGCGGAGTTTTTGTCAATGGATAAACCCCTTGCCGGAGATATTTACATCGGCGGCGGTGAGACGCTTGCGGTCAGCCTGATAGCCGACCTAATAGCAGAGCTGAGAAAAGAATTTCCCGATATTCGCTATCATCTTTACAGTGGCAATGAAGCTGATGTTACCGAACGTCTTGACAGAGGACTGCTTGACTTCGGTATCCTCGTTCAGCCTGCCGACCTGACAAAGTACGATTGTATACATCTGCCTGCGGAGGATATATGGGGAGTTGTTATGCGAAAAGATGATCCGCTTGCCCAAAAGAAGAAAATCACAAGAGCCGACCTGCTTGACTTGCCGCTTATCATGTCCCGTCAGGTATTGGTCACGAAAAGCAAGGGAAATGATTTCATAGACTGGTTCGGTGAGGACTTCGACAAGCTGAATATCGTTACAACATTCAATCTGATGTATAACGCAGCTCTTATGGTCAAGGCTGGTGTCGGGTATGCAGTCAGCATAGACGGCATTGTGAACACCGACAGCGAAAGCGACCTTTGTTTCCGTCCGCTTATGCCCAAAATGACTTCGGGACTTGATCTGATATGGAAGAAGTATCAGGCTTTCTCTCCTGCGGCAGAGATGTTTCTGGAGAGGTTGCAGGAGCGATTCATAGGTTAAGTCAAGATAGAGTGAATCCCGTAGTAAGCTTAACATGTTCCCTCGAACTACATACCCCCGAGTACTTTGTCCTATTTTGCCCCCTGTGTATCTCAAAAAGACACTGAACTTGTTTCCGAGAACGTAACCAGTCCGGCATAACTTCTCAGTCCCAATTTTGCCCAAAAGAAAAGTGCATATCCCCTATCAGTTTTGTCTCCGTTTTTACCAATACCCCTCAGAACAATCCCCACCAGCACTTCAACAAGCCCACCGATTACCAGATAAACAAAGTATTTGTTCGCAATGATATACAGCGGTGAATGTGTATCGGATGAGATCAGCGGGAACAAAGCCAGCAACAGTGATGTTGCCCCCACGACTATCAGAAGAACCCCGATCCCCTGAATCTGTTTACGTATATTTTTCATAATCAAAACTCCTCACTTTAATATGTGTTCATGTATCAGCTTTTCAGAATCCAGAGCTTCACAGCAATCAGTACTGCCATATGCAGCGGATAATACAGGTAGAAGCCCCAGCGCCCTAAGAAATGCATTACAGGCTTATAACTTCCTCCACGTTCTCCAGAGTAGCACCCGATCGGCAGCAACGCAAACAGCACACCATAATTGAAAAGAAAATCCATGAAGTTTTCATACACTCCGAGATATTTCACCGGCAACAAAACCAAAGAAGCGGACGCATACACCAGCGCCCGCTTCTGTTTTACCTGTCTGAAAAGAAAGAAGATCGTCACCCAGGCCGGCAGGATATACGACCAGTCGCAGAGACCAGCGAGCATAAAACACGGCAGCGCATCCACCAGCCGGATGTTCAAGTTCCATCGCTCCTGTGACAGAATCCAGAGCATCACCAGACTGATCGCCAGCGTGAACAGCACATCGAGATTCTGTATTGTCTCCCACAGGCTTGCCGGAGGTCTGCCGAGGATCATCAGCAGATAGAACGGCTCTGCTATGATCGCAAATGCCAGCATCCGTCGCAGATAGTTTCTGAAATTTCGTGTATGCAGGAATCCCTCTACCAGCAGAAACGCCATGATCGGCGCAGTCAGCCGACCGATCGTGCGCATGAAGAAGTATAGAGACTCTGAAAAAAACTCTGTAAAAAATCAATCAACTGTGGTAAAATAGAAATAACAACACAGGAGGCTGATTATTTATGGGAAGACGAAAAAGAGAACCAATGAGTGAAGGCAAGAAGAACATCATCGGGATGCTGCTTGAGGAATACGACATCAAGTCTGCAAAGGATAT
>JAIKWY010000135.1 GCA_024684395.1 Oscillospiraceae bacterium | reverse complement strand
ATCCAGCCCCGCCGTCCAAACAGCCGCCTGGACAAGGTGCGCCATATGTTTCAGAAGGTAATGTAAAGATACATAATCGTCAAGACGGCAACAATCAGAAGTTATGGAGGGTAACAATGGAATATAGTAAGGAAGATTTATGCAGAATGATGAGCGTATTCATCAGGCATTACGAATAGCCTGTGCCGATGATTTTGTAGCGGAGCTTGACGGCGGAATTGATACTTTGCTCGGTGAGCGTGGAACAGGTTTGTCCGAGGGGCAGATGCAGCGTATCGCTATTGCAAGGGCGATCTATTCCGAAAGTCCGATACTGCTCCTTGATGAAGCAACTTCCGCACTCGATGCTGATACGGAGAAAATGCTCCTGCAAAATCTCAGGAATATGACGGATAAGACAGTTGTGATCGTTACACATCGCCCTGCGGCACTGGAGATATGTGACAGGGTTATTGACTTCACGGATACAGAAAAATAGCTCAGAGTTTTAGCGGAAGTTTACTATGAAACTTCCGCTTTATTCATAAGCCCCACTGGGTTCAAAGTTATTTATTCAATTCCTTGCTTACCCCTGCCCTTAGCCTTGTCCTTTGGAGTTCTCGGCTTCTTGGCGAGCCTTGCGGCATCACGCTTCATTTTAGCCCTCTCAAAGTAGCAAGTCTTTTCACGCTTCGGAGCGTTCTTCTTAGCTTCAATAGCCGCCTGATTCAGCTCATCAGTTACGACTTTCAGCCTTTGCTCCTTAGTATCAAGCTCCTCTTGCTGAGGAAACGGCTCTGCAACGATCTTCTGAGCTTCTGCGTGGTCAAGCCGGAGTTTTGCAAGGTTATCCTGCGTTCTCTCGATTCTGCCGTCAATGTTGTAGAGGGCAGCTTCAAGACGGTTCAGGTTATGGGCAAAACTCTCGATCAGCTTCGTGGTATGTGAAGCGGCACCTTGCAGACAAGCGGACAAACCGCCGCCCATCATGTTGCTGTTTACCGTCACACTCAGCTCAAAGCCCTGGAACGAGCCGACTTTAACGGGAGTATCCGCATACTTGATAGCCAGCACCGCATCTTCCAAAGCCTTAGCTGCTTCTTTTCTGTCGGTGTACTCAACATCACCGATAGTGATTTTGAATACAGGCAGTTTTCGCTCAGGATCGATCGGGAGCTTGCGGAGTGCTTCACGGTCTGTATGAAGATCAGCAAGAATCGCAGTAAGTTTCTGCTCCTGTTCGGGGAAACGAGCAATCTTGTCCTCCATTTCAAATACCGTGTTGCGGTGTTCCGCAGCGAGTACCCTCAGTTCCTTCACTTCATTTTCAAGCATCAGCTTTTCCTTGATACGCTCATCGCCTGTGCAGAGTGCCTTGATCTCGGAATAAGTGAGTGCCTGCTGGTCCACATCTTCGCATTTCGGTGATGCTCCATAAAGAAGTATCTCTAAACCAAGACAAATAAGCAGGCTTATGAGCAGAACAGGCAGATACTTGGAGGTATCTGTCTGTTCTGCTATATGTAATATATTATCATGCACTAATGATAAATGTTTCTTATACCCTAAACAAGCTAACAAAATAAATAAACAAGCCCTCAGTGGGTTTCTGAGAGCTTGTTATTGAACTTCATTAAATTTTATTCAACTGTCTTTTTCCTTCAGACTTTTCTTTAGAATTCGTGCTTCACAGAAGAAATACATGAAATTCCCTACCCAAAAAACGAAGCCAACACCTATCTCTACCAGTACGAATACCGCACCTGTCCCGAAACCTGTGCCGTTTGGTATTCCGCCAGAGATGAATATAGCAATGATGAATGTTACAGCACAGAGCAATAAGTGTATGATAGTCCTTACAAAGAATGGTATACGATCTTCCTCATAGATCAATGTAGAGAGAACAAATCCTACACCGATAAAGATTGCTCCTGTCACGATTCTGGAATATTGATGCGGCAGAACCGTCAGAGAACTGTCAAATACAATGTCAATCATCAGGAGCGATAGCGCAAACATGGCACTGCCATACAACAAGCCATCCCAGATTTTTTTCAGAACTGTTTTTATCATGGCAGCCTCCTATCTCTTTAAATATGCTTTCAGATTCGGTAAGTATGTCCTTGACACATACTCTTTTGATCCGTTTTTCATGTGCAGAAGCATCATACCATTAAAGACTGCCTCCACACTTTCGATTTTTCTGACGTTTACGATAATGGATTTGGAAATACGCATATACTCCGGTCCAAGGATTTCCTCCAGTTCATACAGGCGTTTTCGGCAGCTATAGTCGGCTGTCTCTGTAAAAATCCTGCACCATTTTTTCTCAGCATGAAGGGCAACGATTTCATCGGGCTGTATCATGACAGTTCGGTCATACTGGTCTGTTCCGGTTAAAACGCTGTCATGTTTCTCAATGATTTCCGCAAGTTTTGATACTTCCTCTGTAACCTGCCTGACATGAAATTCCACATAATCTTCAGGTATTGCAGGTTCAACCTGTATTTTTACTTTCATACACTCTCATGCCCTTCTATCCGGGGATTTCCTGTTATTTTGTAACCTGATGCTTTGCGTACATAATATGCGAGATAAAGGCAAATAGGAAGAACTCCACGATTGCTGTACATATCAAAACAGTCGGATACCAGACTGCCGTGCCTCCAAGCATCAGAAATCTCAGGTCTACAAGACTCATCAGCATATTATTGCTCAGTCCGACAGAAGCGGAGGGGAAAAGTGCCAGCATCCAGCTTGCTCCGCCGCTGATGGAATAGAGCAGTGTCGGCAGAATCACGATCATCAAAGACAGCACCATTGCTGTAGAGGTTTCGGTTGCTTTTGCCGAGATGCAAAGTGACATTGCCGTGACTGCCATACAGCAGAGCCAACCGGAAAACGCCAGTACGATTTGCAGTTCAAGCAGATTCATGCTGGGAAGTGAGTACACAGTGTACAGCGACTGCACGGATTCTTTCAGTGTCTCAATTCCGAATATCTGATCGGAAATCAACAGGTGCAAACCGATGCCAACGAAATACATCACCGTCACAACGGTCAGTTCGGCAAGGATGGTAGTCATTACCAGTTTGCTTCGTCCGTTTATGGTGCAGCGCAGAACGCTGTCCTCACCGGAACTGTACCGTTCTGAGAATACGGGAGCTGCCAATACAGCACTGAGAATAACCAGAATGAGAACCGCAAATTCAATGTAATCAAAAGCATCTCTGGTGTAGCCGTAATAAACAGAGAACGGCGTTTTGACTTTCTGGAATATCTGCTGTGCCTTACTGATCATAGCCGGATCACGCAGCAGGGTATCCGATTTCATGACATCCGTCAGCTTTTTCTCGGTGTCCTCATAGAACGAATCGAGAGAATCTACGGAGATTGTTCTCAAATCAAGAGTTTCATCTACTTTGCTGTAGGTTTGTGTGATCATTCTTAATCGAGATGCAATTGGCTTCACATCCTGCCAGTAACGGTCAAGCGGATAATCACTGCTGAGCGGGTCTGTTCCGGTTTCTTCATATAAGGACTGATAGGTACGCAGAGCTTCCTTTAACTGCTCAATCGTAACATCTCCGTTTCCTGCTGCACTGCTTTCCTTTATCATGCTTAAAGCGGCTGTGCCATGCAGGAATACTTTCTCTCCGTTTGCATCGAGGTAATCTGCATCATTGAACTCACTGGCGAGGACTGCCATCAGCATTGGCAAAATGATCGCCAGAATGATAACGACTCTCGCACGGGTGGATTTCAGAATCCTTTTCAGTTCCTGTACATATAATCTCATTTGGCTGCCTCCTCCATAAAGATACTGATGTAAAGCTGTTCCAGATCATCATACTCATCAGAATCCACGATTCTGTTCAGTTCGCCGTCTTTCATAATCATGACGTGATCGGCTATGTCCTCAATATCCGATACAATATGTGTTGAGAGAATGATGATTTTGTCAGCGGAAGTTGCAGCTAAAAAGTTCCTGAAACGGATTCGTTCGCCGGGGTCAAGTCCTGCGGTAGGCTCATCCAGAATCAGCACCGAGGGGTCATTCAGCATAGCCTGTGCGATGCCAACCCTGCGCTTCATACCGCCGGACAGCTTTACAATTTTCTTGTTTTTCACATCTTCCAACGTAAGAACAGAAAGCAGCTTATCGATACGCTTCTTAGTCACATCAGGGGGAACGTCTTTCAGTGCGGCGATATAGTTCAGATAATCGCTCACCGTCAGGTCTTTGCTGAATTGAATCTCCTGCGGAAGGAATCCAAAGACAGACCTATATTTGCTGTTATTGCGAATGTCCTTACCACAGAACGTGACCTGTCCATGTGAGGGTTCCAGAATCCCAGCCATCATTCTCATCATGGTGGTCTTTCCTGCACCATTCGCTCCCAGCAATCCCCATACTCCTGGTGTAAGACGCGCATTCACACGCTTTACAGCCTCTTTCTTCTTGAACTGCTTGGAAAGATTTATCATTTCAAGCTCCATAATCGAAGTCCTTTCTACTGTATTTGCCGGCTTCAATTGGAGTATAACATAAAATGACTTGCCTGTCCAGTGATTTTAACTAAGTGGTATCTGGGGAGAACCAAGTGGTAAATACAGAAACTTTGAGATGCTCAATCTTTTCATATTGCTTATAGCACATACCTATTGTATCATAGTTCAAGCGAAAAAGCAAGATGCTCAAAGAATCGATACGCTCACATAAAAAACGCAGACAGAAACTTTTACAGTATCTGTCTGCGCTCTCTTTTGTTATTCGTCCTCGTCCGAACACTCTGACAGTCCATGTGCGAGCTGGATGTAAATGCATTCTGCTCGGTCACGATCCTCGCCTTCGGCAGTCATCATAAGCTCAAGGAAATATGACTTTGCTTCTTCATAGTCGGACCAGACCTCACGCTTACCGTTACAAACGGTCGTGACGGTACGGCTTCGGGGCATTGCCAATTCAGGATAATGTAACATATCGCACCTCCGTGATATTTATTGTAGCTATATTATATATCACGAGACGGCATGAGTCAAGCTCAGCACGAAAACTGTAATAATCTTTGTGCAGGGCGTAGCAACAAAAGAATAATCCCCGGTGCATTATGCTGTATGTCGCAAAACGCTCTCTGAACGCTCAGGGAGCGTTTTCGGTTTCAAAGTACAACTTTCCCCATAATCATCATTAACGGCTCTGAGTGGCATCTCCGTTCGGCAGAGAGCCTGTTATCATTCAAGAGTGTCTTTCTTCCTCTGCTGAGAGCGTTTCTTCTCTTGGTACTGCCTGTTACGCTCCTGCTGATGCTGACTGTCAAGAAACTTTCGTACCTGACGGGAGTACTGCGATGCCGCCGCCTTTCTTCTGAGGAAAGTATTATGCTCAGGCACCAGAGCATTGTATTTCTCTTTCAGCTTGGCAGACATCGCCTGTAAATCACTCAGTTTAGGTGGCTTGCCCTTGATGTAATAAGGCTTGATATGCTCGGCAAGATACTTGTCGGCTTCTTCAAATGCGTCGATAGCGGCAGCATTCTTCTTGCGGAAACTCTTTTGTGTAAATGCTGAACGCTCCTGATACTCCTTGTAAGTAGCATAGTTCTGAGAATGCTGTTTCATCATATTGATGAGCTTTTCAATCGGCTTGATCTTGGCGTTCAGCTCGGCAAGCTCGTCCGTATGGTCATCGGGGTGCTGAACATTCCAGAAAAAGCCTTTGAGATCGTCAAGCGATGTGATACCGCCAGCTTCAAGGTCTGCAATCATCTTGTCGCAGTCACGCATACCCCTGATCTCTGCCCATACATCTTCTTTCTTTTCAGGTGCTTTGCTTTCAGTCGGCTTGGGTGTTGTAACAGGCTTGTTAGCTGTATCGGGTTCTGCTCCAAATACACGTTCAAATTCTTCCTGAGTAGGTGGCTTGTACACATATTCGGGCTTGGTTTCGGTCGGCAGTGTCGGTGTAACAGTAGGCTTGGACGGTGCTGACGGGATAGACGGTGTAATCTCGGTCTTGGGAGAAGTGAAATACTTTCCGAAACGGTTCTGCACTCGCTCTTTTATCAAAGCCCGCTCAATAGTTTTCTTGATGTTCTCAGGTTCAAATTCATCGCCCAGGGTATCAGCTCTTGTAAAACGCTGTTGTCCCTCGCCCGATAGCTTGAATTTCAGCTTGACCTTGTTCTGCGGAGTATACACATACTCGATACCACTGGCAGAACAGTTTTTAAGGAAGTCCTCGAAGCTCCTGCTATAAGAAATAATCTCCCTGAGCAGATTGCGGAGCTTGTCTTTCCACGACTTGCCCTCTTTCTGCATTTCGTCCTCGTAATGAGATACGCCTTTGCCTTTCGGATCAATGAGGGATAAGCTGTGTTCAGCACATATCTCGTCCGATATTTGCCTAAGCTCTGCCCAGGCTCTTTCGTTCCTCCTGCCTTGATTATGCTCGGTGGTGAAACTTAGTCCGTTGTAGAGGTTCGTATTATTGAAAATGATGTGGCAATGCAGGTGGTCTTTATCGTTGTGAACGGCGATAACATACTGATAATCACCTTTGAGATAACGGTCACAAAGCTCCTCTCCGATCTGCATAGCCTGTTCGGGTGTAACTTCATCGGGAGCGAAACTTTGTATCATGTGGTATGCAAGGATTTGTGTTCGCCCTGTTCCTGTGTCTCGGACGGCTCGGAAGTCCTCGCTTGCTCCTGCGCTGTCAGCTCGGCAAGCATAAGAGTTGACATATACACCGTTGACGGTCTTATCTCCGTTTGTGATGTAAGCGATCGCTGCACTGACTGTTGCCCTGATTGTATGGATAGAAGTATATGCCAAATCTCGTTTACCCCTTTCTTTATCTCGTAAATATCCTCGGCATAGATGTGTCCTGTGCTGTGAAGTCGGATAAGTATCTGATTGATGTTTGCTCCGATACGCTTCATCAACCTGTTGCTTTCAGCGATTTCGGAACGGTCGGGAGTGAGGTCAACCCTCGCCCTGACACAATCACGGATATATTCCGTTTTGTTCTTATACCCATACTGTTCGCACTTGGAAAGAATGTCCTGCATTTCCGATTCGGTGAAACGAACATTGAGGGTATATGACTTCTTCTCCCTCCTGCGTTTCAGATACTTCCGTTCGCCCTCGGTAAGCTCGTCCTCCGACTTGTGTGCAAGGGTATCATCAAGCTCGGCTCTGACATCTTTATCCAAAGCATTATTGATAGCTCCCTCGTAAGTCATTCCCTCAAATTCCATAACCCTCTGCTTGGGCGGTCTGCCCCTCTTGCGTTTTGCATTTTCCATAATGGTATCTCCTTTGCATCTATTTCGGCGTTAGCCGATTTTTTTGACCGCTGTGCGGTCATTTTCGGGGCTTGGGGTGTCCCCAACAAGCATTTGGTATTTTCGCTCGCTGTGCGGCGCAAAATACAATGCTTGTTATTTTTGCCGTGCTGTCGCACGATTTTCTGCCTGCTGTATCTCTGTATCTCGCAGGCTTTCGCTGTACCGTCAGCGAATTGGAGCTATGCGACTTTCTTCACGCCGCTTCGGTCGGCGGTCTTATTACTCGCTCACGCTCCTGCGTGATACACTCAATTATCATCACACTTGGAATTGTAATCTGGTACGGCGCAGTTATCGTGCTGGGAGTGCGGCAGTTTAATGAAAATATCCCTCTACTATTACTACCGAGAAAATTGCGGTTGTGGTAATGTTTTTTACGAGAATTTACACTTTGTTCATAGCAGTTCTCCCTATCGCATAAATCCAACATAGGAATACTGTTGAAATCGCCAATGATTATTGTGAATATGTCACTTGTTATCTTATGCGTGGTTGACTTTTCCTGCTTTGTGAAGTATAATTATTATACATAAGTAATCATTGGAAATAGGTATGAGGTGGATAGATGTTTGATGTAATAGTAGTCGGTGCGGGACCAGCGGGAGCAACAACAGCTAAAATGCTTGCTGACAGCGGTTTGAAAGTTTTGATTGTGGAGCGTTTGAAACTTCCTCGCTATAAATCCTGTTCGGGTGTTCTGATAAAGAAATCAATGGACTTGGTGAAGCAGTATTTTGGAGAAGCAGTTCCGACTTCGGTGATGTGTACTCCTTATGACAATCACGGTATGATCTTTACCGATGATAAAGGCAAAGAATACGCCTTTGAACAGGAAGGCTTGAATGTATGGAGAAGCTCGTTCGATAACTGGCTGACGGAGAATGCTGTTAAAGCAGGTGCGGAGCTTCGTGATATGACCTCTGCTGTTTCGTGTGAGCAAGCGGAAGATCATATTGAGCTGCAATTACATTCGGATAGGACTTATACTGAGCAGGCAAGATATGTGATAGACTGCGAGGGCGTGACTTCGGCTCTCAAAAGAAATGTACTGAATATATCTCCGAAATTCATCACAACCTATCAGACATTCAATGTAGGCAAGATCGAACTTGATCCTCACTATTTTTATGCTTATCTCCAGCCCGAATTATCTGAATATGATGCTTGGTTCAACGTCAAGGACGAAATGCTTGTGCTGGGTGTCGCAGTAAAGGATACAAGCAAAATAGAGTATTTCTATAACAACTTCATTCATTACATGATTGAAAAGCACGGTCTTGTAATAGAAAACACAACAAAACAGGAACGCTGGCTTATGCCCCACATTCAGCCAGGCTGTAATATCGACTATGGTACGGGACGGCTATTCTTTGCAGGCGAAGTCGCAGGCTTTTTGAATCCTATGGGCGAGGGTATCTCTGCCGGAATGGAAAGCGGTCATTCGATCGCAGTATCTGTTAAGGAGCGTTTCAATGATCCCAACAGCGTATTGAATGATTACATGAAACGAACAGAAATGCTTAAAGTTTATATGGAAAGGCAATGGCATTTCGTCGCAAGTCTGGCGGATACATTCAAGGAAATGAAATTACCCATGTGAATATGTTTTATCAGCACTGATTTTTCGGTGCTGATTTTATTTTCCGGATAAATTACACTGGGGAAAATTGAAATTTGACTAAAAGTTCATGCGCACTGCGAATAGACAAACGCCTTTGTTGCGCGCTATAATATTATCGTTGGATATGTGAGTATCCTGCAAAACCAAACAGAAGCGAGGTGATGCGAATGAGATCGAATGCAGTTCTGTCGGATAACGATGTCAAGCTCGATAAGCTCGAAAAGTCTATTCAGGCAGCTCTAAAACGCAAGCGTAAGATCATAGAGGACAGCAAGCTGTTCACCTATGATAAGCTCTCGGAGCTTTACGGCGGTATGGAGGGGCAGGAGCTTCTTGATGCTGTGACCACCGAACACGCTCTTATCCAGAAGCTGACTGACAGCGGTATGACCTATGAGCAGATCGGCGAGCTGGCTGACGATAGCTCTGCCGACAAGTACGGCAAGCAGATGAGCTTTTCTGAAAGTAATCATTCCTATTCGGAGTAATATATATTCCGACAACAAAACGATTATAGGCGTTCCGTTCGATATATTGTCCTACGCGCACAAGTCAGATACATAAAGTTTGGGCGCAATACCTATGGACAAATATCGGCGGTGCGCGCTATAATGTTACTGTGCAGGCGTAACG
>JAIKWY010000134.1 GCA_024684395.1 Oscillospiraceae bacterium | reverse complement strand
CTTCAACAACAACAGAAACGACAACCACGAAGCCGACCACCAGCACGACAACAACAACGACCACCGAAACTACCACGACTACAACAACCACCGAAACCACTACCGAGACCACAACCACCAAGCCGGCAACAAGCACCACTACCTCGACAACAACAGAAACGACGACCACCACGCAACCGACCACCAGTACTACAACAACCACCGAGACCACCACATCGACAACGACAACGACCACCGAAGCTACTACCACAACGACAACCACGACCACCGAAGCCACCACCACAACGACAACCACGACAACCGAAACCACTACCACAACGACAACCACGACCACCGAAGCTACTACCACAACGACAACCACGACCACCGAAACCACTACTACAACAGCGACCACCGAAGCCACCACCACAACGACCACCACTGAAACGACAACCACTACCACTGAAACCACCACCGAGACCACCACCACCATTCTTGACCCGGTTTATGTCCGGTTCTATGCTGTGGAATGGGGTTCTACCGGTGATGAGGATCATCTCATTGAAACACAGACTGTTGAAAGAGGTGGAGATGCTGTACTGCCGACCAAGGACACCGGTCTCCCGGGTACTATCGAATCTACGGACGGAAAGACGCTCTTCTTCGCATACTGGGACGGCGAATACACCAATATAGAGGAAGATCAGGATGTCTATGCAGTTTATACACCGCTTGTCACGCTGATCACCTACTGCAAGACCGGCTACGACCCGGATGTGCCTGCAACAACGGAGGTGCCGCTCCTGTGTACGCCGGAGCTGGAGCTCCCCGAAACACCGGAAGATGGTTACAGCAAGGCATGGTTCATGACCTGGGAAGGCGAATGGATCTCAGACACGCCGTTTGAATATCCTTGCCTCGAAGATCCGGAGATGAACGAGTACGAATTTACGTACTGCCGGTACACCGATCTCACGTTCAAGCTGGATGTAGATGGAGAGACCTATACGAGGACCTGCACGCTGCTCTGCCCGACATACATCGGAGAGGGCGGGGAACTCTGCTACAGATACCTCCTGGCGATCCAGTTCAGCCCTGAAGAGCCTGCAATGGATTTTGTAGATCTGCAGGGTGCTGATGCAATGATCATGTTTGAAGAGGAATACGGGGTCGGTCTGGATCAATTCCGCTATCGGGTGGCATCGGGCGGCGATGAAAGCGATCCGTTAGACTTTGAAATCCTGGTATCCATGCTCGAAAACAGCGGCGATGAACCGCTGCTGATCACCGGCGCCGAAGCGGTTTGGACAAACATTGAAGATGATTCGTCGGACTCCGGTGAGGAATCGTCGGACTCCGGTGAGGAATCGTCGGACTCCGGTGAGGAATCGTCGGACTCCGGTGAGGAATCGTCAGACTCTGGTGAGGGATCGTCAGACTCCGGTGAGGAATCGTCAGACTCCGGTGAGGAATCGTCAGACTCCGGTGAGGGATCGTCAGACTCCGGTGAGGAATCGTCGGACTCCGGTGAGGAATCGTCGGACTCCGGTGAGGGATCGTCCGATTCCGGTGATGGCTCCTCGACAGTCCATTCCTTCTGATACAAACAAAATGCGGAAGAACATGGCGTTCTTCCGCATTTTTATGCATTTATGATATGTAACGAAGGCGGCACAACTCAGGGCTTCTGCTCCAAAGCGTCAGGCTTCCATTCGACCTTGTTTCTGCCGGTTTGCTTGGCAACATAAAGGAGCTGATCGGCACGGCTGACATTCCCCTCGACCGAGATGCTGCTGTCCATCGCACAGCAGCCGAAGCTGAGCGTCATGCGGATCTCGTTCCCGTCCGCAAGGCAGGTCGCATCCATGACACGCACACGGATCGCCTCTGCCAGCGCTGCGGCTTCCTCCAGTGTCGTATCCGGCATGAGCATGATGAACTCCTCACCGCCCCAGCGGTAGGCATTGTCTCCGGGGCGGCAGCTTTTTTGCAGGATATCGGCAATAAAGGCAAGCGCATCATCGCCGGCGTTATGTCCGTAGGTATCGTTGACACGCTTGAAATGGTCGATGTCGCAGAGGAACATGGAGACATTCCTGCCGGCAGCGAGCATTTTCCCGTAGCGGTGGAGATAATCGGCATAGAAGCCCATGCGGTTTTTGAGCTGGGTGAGACGATCGTGCTGGGAATCCTCTAAGAATGTCTCGGATTCGAGCGCCAGACCGCAGATGAGCGCAGCAGGGGACAGCCGGCGGCAGTCCTCGGCGGCATCGAACCCGCCGGGCTTGTTGATCATCTGGTAGGCGCCGATAAACTCGCCGTTGACATCTGCCACGGGCATGACCAGAACAGAGCGGGTCACATAGCCGGTCTTCTTGTCTACATCCTGGTTGAAATCCGGATCGCTGTAGGGATCGTTGGTGACAACGACCTGCTGCTCCCGGAGTGCCTTTCCGACAAGACCGGTCGTTTCGGGGATGACGATGCGCTCGGTGCCGATCGCAGAGAGCGTCCACAGCTCATGCCGCCGCTTGTCCCATTTCCAGAAGCTTGCCCGGTCGGCGCCGGTCAGGATCTTGCCGAGCGCCGTGAGATCGGTGAACAGTGTGTCGTGGGTGCTTTCCTGATCGCTGCACATCCGTTTGTACAGGTCGTGCGTGATGGAAAAGATGCTGTCGAGTGTTTCCTGTGCTTTGCTGTCTGACATGGCTGTTTCTCCTTCTGTCTCATACAGCGGCGCAAGCGCAATGTCCGTGCCGCTGATCGCTTCGGTGATCTTCGCTTCGTTGTCGAGATGCATCAGATAGACGCTGACGCCGTTCTGTCTGAGCTGTTGCAGGACAGGCAGAAGCGTGTCGATATGCATATGCACGTCGGATTCCCAGGAGCACGCTTCTGTGTAGAGAATGACACCCTCGTGCAGATACGGCAGGAACGGATCGAGTGAGACGGTGTCTCCCGTATAGACGATCTCCTGTCCGTCCACAGTCAGGCACCAACCGAAGCACCGCCCGTCAAGGCGTGGCGCATGTGTCACAGGGACAGCATGAGCAGAGAAGGGGAGTGCTCCGTCTGCTGCGGTTTCGATGCGGTAGCCTGCCGGATCGCAGCCCTCGATGCGGGAGAGATACAGCCGCAGATCCTCTGCCACCTCTTCTGAGGGCGCCGTGACAACGACCGGCGTATGCAGGATATAGAACGCATAGTGGATCAGCAGCGGGATCCCGCCGATATGATCGGCATGGGTATGTGTGACAAAAATGCGGATGTCCGAGCAAGCCGCCAAAAACGGCGCCTGTTTCAGCGCCTGGAAGGCGGATGTGGGGCAGTCCAGAAGGATCAGGGAACTCCCTCTCAGGAAAAATGCACTGTTGTGCAGCTCCGAAAATGCAGAGCCACGTCCTAAAAATTGCAGCATAGAAACCCTCCTTTGTGGATCCTGTATGCAGGAACGGATCGTTTGATACTTCCATTATAGCACACAACAGGAGAATTGTCCAGCACATTTTCATAAATTTTTCTAAAAGCTGTGCATTTTTACTGGTCGGAATAGCCTTATTCCGTCGTCTTGCTGCGGGAGCGCCAGAACAGAGCGCTCTCTGTCGTGCTCGCCCACGAGTAGGAGCTCATATATTCCCCATGATACGCATTGATCGCCGTGTGATCCCCCTCAGAGAATAGATAGGCGTCACACAGGAACGTGTCCGGATCCACCCGCAGGACGCCCTTTTCCATTTGCAGGATCTCCGCAATGCCATAGTCCCGCAGTGTCTCCCGGAGGGAACGGATATAGACATCGAGCTGTTTCTGCATCCTGCGGTCATACAGGCGGTCCCCCCACACGCCGGCAAAGAGCTCCGGGCGTGTCAGTCCGGCGCCGTGCTTATCCACCAAAAACGCCAGGATCTCCTTGGATCTCGCCAGCTTGAAGCTGACCGCACGCCCGTCTACATACACATCAAAGTAACCGAACGTTGTGATCCGGATATGGGCATCGCTGCGCACCGGCATCGACCGGGCAGCATAGCGGATCTTTTCTGCCAGCTTTTTCGGCGGGACAGGCTTGAGCAGATACCCGACCGGATGCACGGCATAGGCATCGAATGACATCTGCTGCGCCGATCCATTCCGCATTGTTGCTGTCATGCGTGCCGTTGAGATAGGGATTCGTCCAGGCGAGCGCACGGCACCAGTTGAGTTCTCCCGCCGTATCACCGGTGATCGCTCCGCACTCCTCGTCGCCGAGTACATAGCCGCCGTTGTAGCAGGCAAGGCAGTAGCTGACACTGAGGATGCCGCCGACATGGTCGTCGCCCTGCACCTTGCCGTTGTTGATGCAGCACGCCACCAGACCGCCGTTGTTGGCGCCGCTGATGCCGCCGACAAAGTCGTCATTGCTGCTGTAGATGAAGCCGTCATTGTAACAGCCATAGATCACTGAGCCTGCGTTGGTCTCGCCTGCAATGCCGCCAGCCAGCTCGGTATCCTCGCCGCCGCCGACCATGCCGTGATTGGCACAGAACTCGATCTTGCCGTCAAAATTCTGCCCTGCGATGCCGCCCTCGTACTGGTCGGTCGCCGTGGTCAGCGTGACTTCACTGTAAATATCATAAAGATGCCCCTCTGCGAACCAGCCGACAACGCCGCCGACATGGTCATCGCCGCTCACAGAGCCCTTGACGGAAAAGTTGCCGATCGAACCGCCCTGCACCACGCCGAACAGACCCTGAAAGTCGTTCTTCTGCGTGATCAACAGCCCGATGATGGAATGTCCCTCGCCGTTGAAGCTGCCGTGGAACATGTGCTCCCGGTTGCCGATCGGTGTCCACTCGATGCCTGCAAGGTTGATGTCACGGGTGAGATGGACGGTCTTGCCGTTGAAATTCCAGCCGTTCACCACGAGCGAGGTGAAGCCATAAAGATCAGCCGCACTGCTGATGTACATATCCTTGGCATTCTGATCTACAAAATACCAGTCATAGCTCAGCGAACCGTCCCAGATGCTCCAGTCCGAACCGCTGCAATCGTGGCGGGAGGCGCCCCATTCGCTCAGGGGCTCCTGCGTGGTCAGCGGCACAAAGCTGAACCGCTGGTTCCGGTCGTCGTGATAGCTGTACACGCAGATCGCTGTGCCGTTGTCCTGACCGAACGCTGCAATGTCTCAGACGAGGTTGTCATTGCGCTTGCTGTGGATGGCGAACGTACCGTCCCCCAGCTCCTCCAGCCGCCAGAGCTAATCGCCGCTGCCGCCGTTGCCGGGGATACTGATGACCTTGCCGTTGGCTTCCTGGAAATACACATAGTCGCCGCTGCGCCGGATCCTCCAGCGCTGGTTTGTTTTGCGGTGGGCTTTGTAGAGGTGGATCACACCGATCCCGCTGTCATCGACAGCACCGCCGCCCGTGTTGCAGGGGATGATGGAGAACTCTTCGTTCTCCCCATAGGAAAGCTGTAGCCCAGTGCCAGCAGATTATACAGCCGAAGTGACCGGATCACGCCGTAGTCCACATCCGGCATGATGAGGTGCTTGAGGTGATAGTAGGCAGCCTGTGAAATGATCAGCGTTTCGATCCCCCGGACGACCGCAGCCTGCCCCATCCCGACTTTCAGGAAATAGAACAGGTACAGGAGCATGATGCAGGCAGGTGCAGCCAGTGCGATCAGCCGGTACTTCCGGAATGCCGTTGTCTTGTCGTCCACGAGCGAGTCCATCTGTCCGTAATTCGCCGTGAAGAAGAACAGAAAGCTCCCCACAACGCCGAGCACGCCGACATGAAAGCCGGTCTGGATCTGCCCGTTGGCAAAGAGCTGGAGCGTCTCGAACAGCCGCCCGAGCATCGCACAGCCGATGCCGAACACGATCATTTTGATATACATCGCCGATCTTTGCCGGAAAAACCGGTACAGCCCATACCCGAACCCCACAGCGGCGCTGAGGGTCAGAGCCAGATAGATATATTTTTCCATAAAGTTCCTCCGATAGGATAAGCCTGAACGCCGTCAGACATTTTTTTCTATTATAAGTATAGTATACCATGTAAAGCGGTCAAAATCAATTGCCAATTTGTCAATCTGTCAGAAAAAGCGGCAGAGCGCCTGTCTGTGCTGCGGGAATTTCAGTCGGATGCTCTTCTTCTTGAAAAGATCGCGAAAACCGCTATATTTCGCCGTATCCGGCATGGCTGTGTGGCCCGGCAGGGGAGAAAAGCAAGGCGCTGTGCGGGTCCCGGCGCCTTTCAAATGTCTAAAATACAACTTCTTTCGTTTTTTAATCACTTTTTTATACATAAACCCTTGACAAATCGTTTGTAATGTTGTATAATAAGTACAACGCAAATGCGTAATCTGCCAAACCATTAAAGGGAGGAATGTTGTTATGAATAAGTCAGAACTCATTGATGCGATCGCTAAGGAATCCGGTCTTTCCAAGAAGGACGTGGATGCGGCGCTGAAGTCCTTTGTGGGCGTTGTATCCGATGCGCTCCAGAAGAAGGAAAAGGTGCAGCTGATCGGCTTCGGTACGTTTGAGACAGGCGAGAGAGCCGCTCGTGTGGGTAAGAATCCCCGTACCCACGAAGAGATCAAGATCGCAGCATCTACCCAGGTGAAGTTTAAGGCAGGCAAGGCTCTGAAGGAGAAGGTCAACACCAAGCCCGCTAAGAAAGCCAAGAAGTCCAAGAAGGCAAAGTAATGCTACGACAGATCCCCTGTGCGTCTGCACGGGGGATCTTGTGCATCTATTGTAATTCAATAAAATCGGTCAGCCTTGCAGGACTGACCGATTTTCATGTCTGTTTGCGTTGTCAGAGCCTCCCGCTCATTCTTCCCACTCGATCTCGACACGCTGCTGCGTGATGCGAAGATCAGAGCGCTGTTCTGCGGCGGCGCTGCAATAGTCAAGCGTTTCCTGGATCTTTCCGGCAAGCTCCTCGATCAGCGGCACAAAGCGTGGCTCCTTGGGCTTTGCACGCAGGATGATCGCATCGTCCGTCAGGATCACTTCCCGAATGGATTCGTGTGTGCCGAAGGCGTCGATATCCACCTGCTTTGTCAGCTTGGAGGTGTCGAACAGCAGCTCGGAGTTTCGCTCTGCGCCCACGTCGATCTCGTCCGCCAGCCGCAGGATCGCTGCAAGATACGCCGTCCGGATCACGCCGTAGGACGTCATGATGTCCGGATACTCCTTCTCATCGAGCAGATCCGTTTTGCGGTGTCCCCGGCTGACCTGCACGATGGCAAAGGTGATGTCCTCCGAGGGAATGTCGAACATATTGGCATACTTCCGGATGAACAGACCGCTGAGCTCGTTGTGCAGATCACGGATCATTCTCGGGGTGTCGGCATTGGGGCGCTTCTTGCGGTATCCGGTCAGATCAATGTGCCGGATGAATGTATCAAATTCCTTCTGGCTCAGTCCCATGCCGATGTCATGCAGATAGCACGACATGATCAGCACATAGCATTCGGCACTGCTCAGCTGATCGACCTGCTTTCCGAGCAGATTGTTGGCAAAGAACAGCACATCCATGCTGTGCAGCAAGGAGTGGTCGGTAAAATCCGGGAACCACGACAGGAAGGAATCCAGCATCTCTTTCAGCACGACAACGCTGTCGGCAACTCGCTTGTTCAGCTCGGGAGATGTTTCCTTCAGTTTCTTTTCAAGCAGATAATCGTCCATTTTTTCCTCCAGTCAGGATCACGTTATTTTGTGCCGACTTCCAGATGGTCCACACGCCCGATCAGCTCACGCAGATGCGCAAGTGTACGGTCGATCCGGATCTGTTTCAGCTCCGGTTTGGTGATGTCGAGAATGGCGACAAGGTACAGGAACCGTACCGATGCCACGACACGGATCGTATCCTCCGTCTTTGCGATCTGTGCAGCATCCTGTCCCTCGAAATAGAGCGCCATGATGCTCTTCCAGATGTAGTTCGCCATATCGTTGGTGATGCCGAGGAACGACTGTGCATTTTCCGGCTCATCCTCGTTGTAGAGCTGGTAGGTGACACAGAGCCCCGTCAGGTCGAATACCGGGTCGCCGACGCTGAGCGTATCCATGTCGATGAGCAGCGGATCATCCCCGCTGAGCATGACGTTCTTCATCTGCAAGTCGCCGTGGACGATGTGCAGGTCATCCCCCATAGCGTCAAACAACTCACGCAGCCGGGAACACATCGCCTCGCCGAGGATGTCCCTGAGCAGATCCAGATATTCGAGGTACACGCTCTTGGCGTCCGGCAGCTCGCCGGGATCCGCTTCGACCCCGTGGATCTGCTTGATGAACCGGATGTACCGGTGCATGATATCGTCGATGTTCTCCGGCGACTCAATGAGCAGCTGGTTGAAGGTCTTGGCTTTGATCATCTCGAAGACAGAGCCGTATTGATCCCCCACCTTCACCACATCATAGGAGATCGCCGTGGGGATGCCTTTCAGGAACGCCTGCTTTGCTCTTTTCTGCTCGTTCTCGATCATCGGCAGGCTGTCGGGGGTCTCGTATACCTTGACGATCGTGTCATCGTCCACACGGTAAACAGTGCCGACCGCACCCTTTCCCACCAGTTCGCAGCCCTCGACGCTGAACTTCCGCATCCGCTTCGTGACCTGCAACAGATCGGTGAACCCTGTCATCTCCAGGATCTCATAGATCTCCAGAGAGACGTTCAGCATCTCTAAACCGCCCTGCTTCTTCAAAAGCTGCAAAAGCACACGGAGCCCGGCACTGGAAATGTATTGCAGCTGCTCGGCGTCGATCACGATCTTTCTGCCTTCTGCCGCCGCTGCGATCTCACTCAGTTCCTGTCCGACCGCAGGGGAATTTGAGGAGTCGATCCGCCCCTCGAAATACACGATCACACGGTCATTTTCCATCTTTGTACGCATAATATCACACCTCCATATAGATCATCAGACAATTGCTATTGAATGTATTGACATACCGGATATCCTTGGCGAGCTTCATCACGAGACGGATGCCAAGGCTTTTTTCATCCGCATCGTCCTTGTGCAGTTCAAAATACATCATCGGATCAAATGCCTCGCAGTAATCCCGCAGGCTGAGACAGATCTTGCCGTTGTCGGCAAAGAGCCTGTAATCCGCACAGGCACCGCCTTTTTTCCGGGGCTTTCCGTGGGTCACGATATTGCCGGCAAGCTCCTCCACGAACAGTGCCATATGATTGGAATGCCGTTCGTCCACATTGTGCGCACGGCAGAAGTCAAATGCCTCCCGGCTCACACGCATCACGTCCTCCATCGACGAGATATGTTCGTTGAGATTGTCCTCAGCGCTTCCGCCGAAGCCCTTGGGCAGGAACATGTAATCCTCGATCTTATGCGGGATGCCCTTGCAGCGGATGCAGAGGTAGAGGAACAGGAGCAGCAGCAGGAGCGCCTTGCCCACAGCCACCGATGCCATGATGCCCTTGGTGCCGAACAGCGACCCCAGGACGAGCGTTGTGGCAACAGGCACGAAGAGACGCTCTGCAAAGCACAGGATGTTGACCATCTTGCGGTTCTGGATGCCCTGCAGATAGTCCTGGAACGCCTCGGTGATGGCATCGAGCCCGAGCCCGAGCGCCAGGCAGCGGATACTGAATACGGACAGCTCGATGACCTCCGGATCGTCCGTATAGATCGAGGAGATCAGCGGTGCCACAACGAACAGGATGGCGCCGACCACGGTCGTGATGATGACGCAGAGCTTCATGGCATAGCCAAATACCCGTTTCAGCCCCTCCTTGTCGGATGCGCCGTAATACATCGCCGAGATCGTCAGCAGCGTTCTTCCGATGCCGATGCTGAAGCAGAACATCAGCATGTTGATATCGCTCTGCATACCCTTGGCTGCGACCGCTGCCGTGCTGACAGCGATGAGCAGGTTGATCCGGTTGGTGGCGATGTCACGGACGATCGTCGCCAGCTTCTTCACAAAGGAAAGCGAGCCGTTTTTGGCAGCGTCGATCAGATTGTTCTTCGTCAGCGCTTTCAGCGAGAAGCGGAAATACCCCTTCTTCGTCAGGAAGTGGATGCAGAGCACCAGCAGCTGGAGGATCACAGAGACCGTCGTGGCAAGTCCCATACCGAACAGACCGCCGTGGAATACCCATGCATTCAGCAGGTCGCCGGCTACGTCAGTCACGCAGAGGATACCCGCCGAGACAGAGACCAGCGGTTTGCCGTTGTCCATGACCAGGTACGGGCTCAGGATCTGCACCAGGATCACGGCGGGGATGCCGATCAGATAGCCTCTGAGGTATTCCAGCATGTACTCGTACAGCTCCGGACGCTTGTCGAGCGAAACGCCGCAGATCCGGAACAGGATGCTGGGAGCGGTCAGGCTCAGCACCACAAACAGCGCAGCCACGCCGATGCCGAAGATCACGGAAAATGTAAAGATCGCATTTGCCTCGTCACGTTCGCCCGTGCCGATCTTCCGGGAGCACACGATCTGTCCGCCGATGGAAATAAAGCTCGCCAGCAGGAGGATGATATTGACCATCGGTCCCAGAAGGGAGACGGACGAGTAGGCATCCGGTCCCAGGAAGCGGCTCGTCACAACGCCGTCGATGATATTGGCGACCACACCGGTCATCTGCGTGAAGATCATCACGATGGCAGCCGGTAAAAACATATTGGTTACGATATCCTGCCCTTTTTTCTTTTCTTGCATAGTTTTCTCCTTCATGCCATGCAGCTGTCAATTCAGCCTGATCTCGACACGATTGGGTCTTTCCTCGCCTTCCGCATAGCTGTACCGGATGGAATCGGTAGTCTTTTTCAGCAGGTTCAGGGAAAGCTCGTTGGCGGTATCGTTGATGTCGAATTGTTTGCCGGCATAGATCACTGTGATCTCACAGCTCCCGTCTATGATGGAGTATTCCGTGACCACATGGATCTGCGGATCGGGGAGCACCGGGAACAGGATCTGGCGGGTCAGCTCCTCGATGACAAGCCGGATGCGGTACTTCGTGGCAGGCGCCACATCGTTCATCTGGAGATACTTTTCCAGCTCGCTGTCGAATACGATGAAGTCATAGTTCGCACCCACGATGTCCTTCTCAAAGACTTTCAGCTTCCGGATGAACCGCTTGGTGCGCTCCTTCTGCGGATCTTCAAAGATCTGCTCCGGCGTGCCGTCCTCATAGATGCCGCCGTCGTCCATGTAGAATACCCGGTTGGAGATCGAACGTGCGAAGTTCATCTCATGGGTGACGATCATCATCGTCTTGCCGCTCCTGGAGAGATCCTTGATGACCGCCTGTACCTCCGATACCATCGTAGGATCGAGCGCACTGGTCGGCTCGTCGAGGAGGATCACCTCGGGATCCATGCAGAGCGTTCTTGCAATCGCCACTCTCTGCTTCTGACCGCCGGACAGCTCATCGGGATAGGACAGCGCCTTCTCCGCCAGACCGACCCTGTGCAGCAGCTCCATGCCCTTGTCATAGGTCTCCTGCTTGCCCTTGTGCAGCAGATCCATCGGTGCCAGCATGATGTTCTCGATGACCGTCAGATGCCCGAACAGGTTGAAGGACTGGAATACCATGCCCATCTTGCGGCGAGCCTTCTTGATGTCGTAGCCCCTTGCCGTGATGTCCTCGCCGTTCAGAAGGATCTGACCGGAGGTCGGCTTTTCGAGCAGGTTGATGCAGCGGATCAGCGTGGACTTGCCCGTGCCGGAGGGACCGATGATCGAGATGACGTCGCCGTCATTGATCGTCACGGAAACATCCTTCAGCGGTGTCACGATGTCATATTCTTTTTTCAGGTGTCGGAGCTCAATCATTTGTCTTTACCCCCTTCAGGATGCGCTCTTTCTTGCGGCGCTTCGGATCTGTACCGATCTCGATGCGGTCTACGATAAAGGTCAGCAGACCGCCCAGAATGAAATAGATCACTGCCACGGCGATCAGCGGGAAGAATGCCTCGTAGGTTCTGCCTCTGATGATGTCGCCCATCTTGGTCAGATCCTGCACGGCGATATAGCCCACGATGGAGGTCGCCTTGATGAGTCCGATGATCTCGCCCTTGTAGGAGGGCAGGAAATGCGGCACCGCCTGCGGGAGGATGATGCGGAAGAAGGTGCGCAGGTCACTGTAGCCCAGCGCATAGGCAGCTTCTGTCTGCCCCTTGTCGATCGCTCCGACACTGGTCGTGAGCATACCGAAGACGCCGGCGCCGAACACGAGCGTGAAGGAAACGATCGCCACCGCCGTACCGCTGATGTTGGCATCCGAGAAGATGACATAATACAGGATCATCAGCAGCACCACGACCGGCATTCCCTGAATGAGCCATACAAAGATGCGTGCGATGAAGTTGGCGGCCTTGTTGCCGTTCCGGCACGCCATATAGACGAGGAAGCCGAGCGCCGTGCCGAACAGGATGGAGAGCACGGTGATGAGCAGCGTCGTGAAGATACCGGAGAGGAACAGCTTGTAGCGATCCTCACGGATGAAGGTCTTTTCAAAGCTGCTCGACAGGGCGCTCAGGAAGGATTCTCTGGACGCTCCGAACTCGTCACGTACCATGATGCCGTTCTTTTCCTCGTAGAGCGGCGTGGAGAAGGTGATCTCGGCAGCACGCTCCGGCGAGATCTGCAAGTTGGATGCGATGATGTCCGCTTTTCCCGACTGGAGCCCCGGCACGATCGAATCCCACGAGAATACCTGGAAGTCGATGTCGGCATCGAGCCATGCCGCAAGGCGGTACATCAGCTCGATGTCGAAGCCGGTCAGTGTCTCGCCCTGGTAGAAGCTGTACGGCTCCACGTCGCCGGTCGTGCCCACCGTCAGATGGTACTTCGGCGAGGCGGGACGCTCGATCTCCGGCATCGTGAAATCGCCCTTGTTGATCCAGCGGTCATAGAGCTCGTCCATCGTTCCGTCCGCCTGCGCTGTCTCGATGAAGCGGTTGACCTGTGCTTCGAGATCCGGGATGGCGGAGGTCTTGGAGATGCCGAGTGCGATGCGGATCGGGTCACCGATCGTGGAATCGAGCACCCTGACGCCCTTCTGACCGTTCTTCACGGCAAGCTCCATCTGCTTCTTGTCATAGATATAGGCGTCCAGCTTGCCCTGTTCGAGTGCGATATAGCCCTGGAACTTGTCATAGTAATAGATATCCGCATCCGGATACAGTTCGTTGACCAAAACTTCCTGGATACTGCCGCTGCCTACGCCGATGCGAGTGCCTTTTTCTGACAGGAAGGCGAGCTCATCCTGCGCAGCAGGCTCCTCTGCGGCTGCCCGGACAGCCAACGAACACATCGTCAAAAGGAATATGACCATGATGATCGCCAGCAGTTTTTTCGGCACGTTCTTTTGCTTTTCTCTCATAACTGTTCACTGATCCTTCGTTATCTGATCGGTAGGTCTGATCCGACCGTCGGCGGATGCGATCTGCGTGATCCTCTATGTACCCATTTCCATGCCATCCCGGATCATTTTATACATAATTATTGTACATCATCCACACAATTAAAAGCAAGAGAATGCTATTTTTAACTATGATATTCTACGTATCCGTCATATCTGGTTTGATGAACGTCTATAATTTGTGCATAACAACGAAACCGTTCGCCCTTTCTGCGGGACGAACGGTTGTGATGACAGCTGCTCAGCCGCAGCCAAGCTCAGGCGCTGTGACCGCCGATCTGCCGGTTGCGCTGTCTGGCGGTTGCGCCATCCGAGAAATTAGCGCCTTTCAGAATGGCATTTTTCCCGAATCTGCGCTTGATACGGAGCATTGCGATCTGTAGTGCCCGTTCCTTTTCGAGCGCCGCTTCATCCTTCTCACGGGAGCGGAGCACTTCCTCCGTATCGAACAGGCTGAGCTGCTCATAGCGCTCGCTTTCGGGGATGTCCTCCTCATGGATGACATTGCACGCCGTGATGTTCAGCCGCCTAGTCAGCAAAGAGCCGTCGATGATGCGGTCAAACAGCTGCATTGTCGCTTCGGTGATCTTCCGGGTGGAGGCGGTGTGCTTTTTCAGCCGGATCGTCCCGTGTGCATGTTTCGGCACAGCCCTGCCGTAGTGATCCGTCACGACCTCGCCCCTGTACTGCCCGTCCGCAAGGCTCGCACGGTCATAACCGACCGTCAGCACGATCTGATCCGTCACCAGCCCCTTGTCCACCAGATCGAGCGACAGCATATCCGCCATTTCCCACATAATGAGCCGTGTCCGGTCATAATCGCACGGCGCCTGCAGGACCTGTCCCGAGGAGATGCTGTTGTTCTGCGGACGGTAGGCTTTCACATCCTCGATGGTCGTCGGCTCGATGCCCCATGCATGGTCGATCAGCAGCTCCACATTCTTTCCGAACATCTTGTAGAGCTTCCCGATGTGATAGCGGTCGAGCGACCACCGTGCGATGTCGCCCATCGTGCGGATGCCGGATCGTTCGAGCCTTGCAGCCGTCCCGCCGCCGATCCGCCAGAAGTCCGTGATCGGCACATGCTGCCACAGCGTCTCCCGGAAGCACTGCTCGTCAAGATAGGCGATCCGCACGCCGTCCTTGTCCGCCGGGAGATGCTTTGCCACAATATCCATCGCCACCTTGCAGAGGAACATGTTCGTGCCGATGCCCGCCGTTGCCGTGATGCCGGTCGTATCCAGAACATCCTGGATCAGCATCCGGGTGAAGCCGTGGGCATCGGTGTGATTGGCTCTGAGATAGCCCGTGACATCCATGAAGACCTCGTCAATGGAATAGGCAAAAATATCCTCCGGTGCGACATATTTCAGATAGATGCCGTAGATCTGCGCACTGACCTTCATATAAAGCGCCATCTGCGGCGCTGCCACGATATACTCCAGTGCCAGCGAAGGATCCCGCATCAGCTCCGAATGGATACAGCTCCCGCCGGTGAACTGCCCATAGGGCGCCCGCTTTGCCCGTTCACGGTTGATCTGCTCCACACGCTGCACGACCTCGAACAGCCTTGCTCTGCCGGCGATGCCATAGCTTTTGAGTGACGGCGAAACAGCGAGACAGATCGTCTTTTCGGTGCGGCTCGGATCCGCCACCACCAGATAAGTGTTCAGCGGGTCGAGCTTCCGCTCCATGCATTCGACCGATGCATAGAAGGATTTCAGGTCGATCGCAACATATACCTTGTCCATAGTGTACCGCCTTTCCTGACAAATGCTACTGATCCTCAAAACTAAGATAGCTATAGCGGGTCAAGGGACGCAGCCCCCCTTAAACCCCCTTCCGCCCCCGCTTGCGGCGGAAGGGGCAAGTTCCACTTGTCTATCAATAACACGAGAACATACTTTCTGTTTCTATTATACCACAGGGCGAACATATATTCAAGTCTAAATCGAAAAAATGTTCTCTTTTTCTGTGAAAGCAATAAAATAGAAGTATGTATCCGGTCAGGCACCTGTGATCTGCCCCCCCTCCGCACCGTTCGGCGGCACCTCCCCGTTGAAGGAGGTAGGTTTTTAAGGGGCGAAGCCCCCTTGCCCCCCTTTAATGAAATTGACATCCCACAAAAAATGTGCTATACTGGATACAAATACAGTCTGTCAGGTGATGGGGAATGCTGCAATGAAAAAATTATTTGATGAGATCCCGTATCTCAGTGATGAACGGATCGTCCTCCGGCGGCTGAGCGCTGCCGATCTGCCGGCGCTGCGTGAAATGATCACGGATGAGCGGGTCTATCGTTATCTGCCGACCTTTCTGTTTGAACAGCAGTACGACGATCTCGACCGGATGCTCGAAGAGCTCTACGGGCAGCTCTTTGCCTCGAAGGAGAGCCTGATCCTGGCAGTCGAGCGGAAGGCGGACGGGGCATTCTGCGGGCTCGCCGAGTTTTACGGCTTCAAGGACAGCCTGCAAAAGACCTGCATCGGCTACCGTCTGCGGCAGGATCGCTGGGGGTGCGGCATCGCCACAGCCGCCGTTGCCCTCATGGTCGGCTATCTGTTTGAACAGACGGATACCGAGATCATCACCGCCAGCACGATGATCGAGAACCAGGCTTCCGCAAGGGTGCTCGAAAAGAACGGCTTCATCCGGACAGCCCGTGCCGTCCCGGAGGACTGGGGCTATCCGCAGCCGACGATCGCCGATAAATGGTTCCGCTGAACCGCCGCAGGAGGAACATATGCATATCGAACACATTGCACTATATGTCAATGACCTTGAAAAGGCACGGGCGTTCTTCGTGACCTATCTCGGCGGGCGCTCCAATGACGGCTACCGGAATCCCCGGACAGGTTTCCGCTCCTATTTCATCACATTTGACGGCGGCGCACGGCTGGAGCTCATGCACAAGCCTGCCATGCATGACGATGCCAGGCACCCCGACCGCACCGGCTATGCGCACATCGCCTTTTCTGTCGGCAGCCGGGAACGGGTGGACGCCCTCACCGAAACGCTGCGGCAGGCGGGCTATACCATCATCAGCGGACCCCGGACGACCGGCGACGGCTATTACGAAAGCTGCATCGCTGTCATCGAGGGGAACCTGATCGAGCTCACAGTCTGAAAACGGAGGTCAACTATGGTCGATCATTATGAGGACATCAAGCACCTTTCCCGCCCGCAGTATCCCGACCTGCCGCCGATGTCCCGGCATGACCGAGCGGCGCAGTTCAGCCCGTTTGCGGCGCTCGTGGGCTATGATGACGAGGTCGCCGAAACGGCAAGGCTCGTGGACAGCCGGGTAGAGCTGACCGAGGACGAGATCTGTGCTTTGAATGAGAATCTGAACCGCCTGCTCGATGCGCTCCCGGCGCAGCCCGTGATCCGTGTGACCTATTTCGTCCCCGATGAGCGGAAGGCGGGCGGCAGCTATGTGCAGAAGACCGGCATCGTGCGCATTTTTGACAGCTTTGAGAATACGCTCGTGTTTCAGGACGGTGAGCGCATCGCCGTGCCGGAGCTGTATGCGGTGCAGTTCATAGAGGAAAGCGGGGCAGACGCATGAAAGAACGCATCATCGCCGCCTGCGGAAACGACTGTGCAGCGTGCCCGAGGTATACGGTGCCGCCGTATGAAAAGACCGAAGTGGCGTTGCATCACACCGCCGAGCTCTGGCAGAAGATCGGCTACCGGGAGACGGTCGTATCCAATGACGAGATCGCCTGCACAGGCTGCCGACCGGAGAACTGGTGCAGATACCGTGTGGCAGGCTGCTGCGCAGAGAAGGGGATCACGACCTGCGCAGAATGCCCGGACTATCCCTGCGCCAACATGCAGGAATGCTTTGCCGTCACGCTGTCCTTCGCCCCGCAGTGCAGAGCTGTCTGCACCGATGCGGAATATGACCAGCTCCGGAAAGCCTTTTTTGAGAAAGAACAGAACCTGAATGCCCTGAAAGAGCAGGGGAGCACCTGAACCGGGTGCTCCCTTATTTTATGTGGAATTTCGTAGGAAATCCGATAAAACGTCTTGACAGATCTCTGCATGTATTATATACTATAACTACAAACCAATGACGGGCAGCCATGTGCCGCGTCAAAATGTGATAGGGAAATTTGACAGGGAGGAATCAGTATGAAAAGAATCAAAGCGATCCTGACAGCATCAGCGATGACACTCACTGCGCTTGTTTCAGCGGGATGGTACGCGCCGCCCCTTGAGACCGTGGCAGCCGACCAGGTCAACATCATGCCGATCGGCGATTCCATCACCTTCGGCTACGGTCCGGGCATGGACGGCGGCTACCGGAAGTTCCTCGACCAGGCGCTGAAAAGCAAGGGCATCGAGTTCGATATGGTCGGCCCCGAAGGCAGCAACTCCGCCACCTTCAACTATAACGGGCAGACCGTGGAGTATGACAACAACCACGCCGGCTACAGCGGCTTCACCATCAAGCAGCAGTACCCCATCCCGAGCTGGGGCGAGAACGGTCTGCTTGAAAAGCTCCAGAGCAAGGATGCCGTGAAGAATGCCCAGCCGGACATCGTCCTGCTCATCATCGGCACCAACGATATGACCGCCAACCGTGACCTGACCGCCTGCGAGCAGGATCTCCACACGCTCGTGGACTACATCCTCGAAAACATGCCGGAGGGCGGCATGGTCTTCATGGGCTCCATCCCGGACTTCACGGCATACGGCGGCAATGCGACCCGTGTTAAAAACTACAATGCCGTTGTCCAGAAGGTCGCCGAGTCCTATGATGACAATGTGCAGTTTGCAGATGTCCATAGCTGTCTGGGCGGCATGGCGCACATGCAGAGCGATAATCTTCACCCGGATGCCACCGGCTATGAGCTGATGGGCAAGTACTGGGCAGAGGTCATCGAGGAGTATCTGGACACCCAGAGCGACCCCGATGCCCCGGAGAACCCGGAGATCTTGCATTCCGACTTCGAGAACGGCATTTCCGGCTGGAAGTCGAGAGGTACGGCGACGGTGGACACCACCACGAGCGAACATGCCGAGGGTGCCGCAGCCGCATCCGTGAGCAGCCGTGGCGCAGACTGGGCAGGCATCGCCTATTCGCTCAGCAGCAGGCGCTGCCCGGAGGGAACGCACCTCAGCATTTCGGCAAGGATCAAGCAGAACTCCGGCAGCCCCGTGCATTTCAAGATGACGATGCAGTACGATGACGGCGGCACGGCAGTCTATGACACCTTTGCAGAAGCCGATGCCGAGACCGGTGAGTGGATCACGCTCTCCTGTCCGGATTATGTCATGAAGAGCGGCAGCAGCCCGCTCCTGTACTTCGAGACAGACGGCGACAAATGCGATTTCTTCCTCGATGAGGTGCTCGTGATGAAGACAGACGGCACTGTCCCGACCGAGCCCGAAACAGAGCCGACCGAGCCCGAGACAGAACCGACCGAACCCGAGACCCAGCCCGTACTCAAAGTGGCAGGCGATGTCACCGGCGACGGCGTACTGGATGCACGGGATGTGGTAGCCCTGCAAAGATGGCTCTTAGCCGACCCGGAGATCAGGCTCGCCGACTACCAAGCCGCCGATCTCTACCCGGACGGCGTGATCGACATCTTCGACCTCGGCATCATGAAGCGGATGCTGTTTGAAAAGTAACACAACGATCCCCCTCACTTCCCGGAAGTGAGGGGGTATTACCATATGAGCGTATCTGTAGTGAGTGAAAACCTCATTCATTTCCCCCCAACACCCTGACGAACCGTCAGGGTGTTTTCGGGATAGGATAGAGAGAGTTGGTATTGGCAGTTGTGATGTCGCAGCCGGCTTTCCGCCTTTCCCGCATGTAGATGCAGTAGAAAGCCGCCGTATTCAGCGAAAGCGCACCGCACCAGGCGAAGACCTCCGCAAATGCCGTTGCCCGGAAGCCAAGATCCCCGATCAGCAGCATGATCGCACCGACCCGGAGCGCCATTTCGAGGATGCCCGAGATCATCGGCACGAGCGGGAAGCCCATGCCCTGTACCGCACTGCGGTAGACGAACAGCATATCGACCGTGAAGAGCATACAGCCACAGATCGGCAGGAACTGCACCGCATACGAGATCTGCTCTTCGCCGTGCAGAAACAGCTTTGCCAGCATCCCCGGCAGGAAGAACATCAGCGACCCGAGCAGCAGATACGAGATCCCTGCAATGTACAGGCACACCCGCAGTCCCTCCCGGATGCGGTCGAATTTCCTGGCGCCGTAATTCTGCCCGGTGAAGGCGGAAATGGTGTATCCCGCCGTGCAGGCAGGCTGCATGAACATGGTGTCGTACTTGCTGCAAGCGGAATAGGCGGAGGTGAATGCCACGCCCAGACCGTTGACATAATACTGCACGACCATGCAGCCCACAGCGGTGATGGAGTTCATCAGCGCCATCGGGATGCCGTTTTTCAGCAGCCGGAGATAGAGCATGACGTCCGTCACTCTTTCCTCGGGCTGGATCTTCAGGAAGTCGAGCTTCATCAGCTTTTGCAGGCATACCGCCGCCGAAACGAGCTGCGACAGGATGGTCGCCGCCGCCGCACCGCCGACACCGGTGTGCAGCACGAAGATGAACAGGATGTCGAGCAGAATATTCAGGACGGAGGACAGCACGATCGCATGGAGCGGCGTGCGGCTGTCTCCGAGCGAGCGCAGGATCCCGGCGCTCATGTTATAGGCGATCGTGGCAGGCAGACCGCCGAATATGATCCAGCCGTAGAGCAGGCTGTCATGCATGATGACCTCATCGGTCTGCAATAGAACCAGCACCATCCGGAGACGTGTGATGCTCGTTGCCGT
Organism: Oscillospiraceae bacterium; assembly: GCA_024684395.1. Classification (GTDB taxonomy): domain Bacteria; phylum Bacillota; class Clostridia; order Oscillospirales; family Ruminococcaceae; genus UBA3855. The sequence goes on along the minus strand of JAIKWY010000134.1, from coordinate 22,520 downwards.
GAGGAGCGCCGTCAGGACAACGGCGAGCCGGATGATGGCGACCAGCGTCCGGCGGAGCTGCGGATAATCCTTCTCCCCGAAATGCTGTGCGACCAGTACCGAAAAGCCGTTTGCCAGTCCGAGCGAGAAGCCGACGATCAGAAAGCACAGCGAGGACATGTTCCCGACCGCAGCAAGTGCATTGTCACCAAGCCCCTTGCCGACGATCACCGTATCTGCGAATGAATAGAACTGCTGTAACATCGCTGTTGCCAGCATCGGAAAATAGAAACGCAGTATCACCTTGACAATACTGCCCTGTGTCAGATCTGTTGCAGCCTTCATGCCGACCCCTCCTTTGTTTGATACTACAACTATTATACCGGGAAACCTCCTTTTCTTCTATCAGATCCATTGACTTTTTATCAAAAATATGCTATGCTTATGAAAAGAGAGCGGCAGGGGAGGGATGCAGATGAATACCAACCGGGAGCTGAACTACAGACTGTTCGTACAGCTCGAAGAGGATTTCCGCCGGACGGAGATCAAGAGCGAATTTGCCCGCTATGATGACATCCGCAACGGCAGTGTGGAGAAGGTGCGTGAGAATTTCGAGGAGATCAAGGTGCATTACTACGAGGGCAAGGGTGTGCTGTCCGACAATCTGCTCCGCAACAACCAGTATCATTTTGTGATCGGCACAGGCATCATTGCAAGAGTCTGCATCGACGGCGGCATGGGGCATAATGTGGCATATACGCTGGCAGACATCTATATCCGCCGCTGTGACAAGTGTACGCAGCCGGAGGAGGTCATCCTGCTGACCGGTGAGATGATGCTGGACTATGCCGAGCGGATGCACGAGCTCCGCAAGGCAGACAGCGTGTCTCTGCATGTCCGCAGGACGGTGGACTATATCTATCAGCATCTCGGGGAGCACCTGACGCTCGAAGCCGCCGCAGCGCACGAGGGGCTGAACCCGAGCTATCTGTCCAAGCTCTTTGCGAAGGAGATGCACATCCCGCTCAAAGCCTACATCCTGAAAGCGAGGATCTCAACGGCGCAGAACATTCTGGTGTTCTCGGATTTCCCGATCGCCGAGATCGCCGCATCGCTGGGATTCTCCTCCCAGAGCGCCTTTTCAGCCGCCTTCCGCCGCTTTACCGGCATGACCCCGATGCAGTACCGCAACACCAACAGCGACCGCTATGACCTGCACAAACAGGAACCATGAGAAACACCCCCGGAGAACCGTTCTCCGGGGGTGCTGTGTTTGTGTTAATCCAACTCAAAAGCCCCTGTATAGAGCTGATAATAATGCCCCTTCTGTGCGATGAGCTGGTCATGGCTGCCACGTTCGATGATGCTGCCGTGGTCGAGCACCATGATGACGTCAGAGTTCCGGACCGTTGAGAGACGGTGCGCAATGACGAATACCGTTCTGCCCTCCATGAGCTTATCCATGCCCCGTGCCACGATGGCTTCGGTACGTGTGTCGATGGAGGATGTCGCCTCGTCGAGGATCATGACAGGCGGATCAGCGACCGCCGCACGGGCGATGGCGATGAGCTGACGCTGTCCCTGCGAGAGGTTCGAGCCGTTGCCCGTCAGCAGCGTGCCGTAGCCCTCCGGCAGACGGGTGATGAAGTCATCCGCACCCGCTAATTTTGCCGCCGCGATGCATTCCTCATCGGTCGCATCGAGCTTGCCGTAGCGGATGTTGTCCATGACCGTGCCGGTGAACAGGTTCGTCTCCTGCAATACCAGACCGAGCGAACGCCGCAGGTCGGACTTGACGATCTTGTTGATGTTGATGCCGTCATAGCGGATCTTGCCGTCCGCAATGTCGTAGAAGCGGTTGATGAGGTTCGTGATGGTCGTCTTGCCGGCACCCGTGGCACCTACGAAAGCGACCTTCTGACCCGGCTTTGCAAAGACGGAAACGTCATGCAGCACCGGCTTATCCGGATCATAGCCGAAGTCCACATGGTCGAGCAGCACGTCGCCCTCGAGACGGGTATAGGTGATGGTGCCCTCTGCCTTGTGGAAGTGCTTCCATGCCCACTGACCGGTGTGATGGTCTACCTCGGTGATCTCGCCGGACGGGCTGATCTCGGCATTTACCAGACGCACATAGCCCTCGTCCGTCTCCGGCTCCTCATCCATGAGGGTGAAGATGCGGTCGGCACCTGCCAGCGCCATAATCACGGCATTGAACTGCTGTACGACCTGGTTGATGTTGCCGGTGAACTGCTTTGTCATGTTCAGGAAGGCGACCACGATGGAAATATCGAGCGCCATGCCCGAGATGCTGAAATTCACAAAGCCGTCCCACAGCACCATCAGACCGCCTGCCACTGCCACGAGCACATACAGCACATTGCCGATGTTCATGACAACGGGCGCAAGGGTATTGGCATAGGCGTGCGCCTTGTAGCTGTCGTTCTGGAGCTCCTTGTTGATCTCGTCGAACTGCTCGATGCACTTGTCCTCCCGGTTGAAGACCTTGACGACCTTCTGACCGTTCATGATCTCCTGGATGTAGCCCTCTGCCTTACCGATGGACTGCTGCTGCCGGAGGAAGTACTTTGCCGAGCCGCCGCCCATCTTGCCGGAGACCATGAACATGATGATGACGCCAACGATGATGAGCAAGGTCAGCCAGAATGAGTAGTAGAGCATGATGCCGAACACGGTGATGACCACGACGCCTGCCCGCAGCAGCGTCGGGAGTGCCTGGGAGATGAGCTGCCGGAGCGTGTCGATGTCGTTGGTGTAGTAGCTCATGATGTCGCCGTGCTTGTGCGTGTCAAAATAGCGGATGGGGAGATCCTGCATCCCCTTGAACATGGACTGACGCATCTTGTTGAGACAGCCCTGTGTGATGAATGCCATGAGCTGGGAGTACAGCGCCACCGCAGCAATGGCGATCACATACAGCACGATCAGGAAGATGATATTCGGCATGACCTCTGCCTTTGCCTGCTCCCACGGGATCTCGTTGTCCACGGCATTCGTGATGATGGCAATGACCTTCTGGATATACATATCCGGGATCGCCGCAGCGATCGAGGAGAAGATGATGCAGAAGATCGTCACCGGCATCATGACCGGATAGAACCGGAACAGCATCTTCATCAGGCGTCCGAGTACGCCTTTTTTCATGGGCGGTCTGCCCTTGTCCATTGGCTTCGGCATTACTCGTCACCTCCGTTCGTCTGCTGCTCATATACCTCACGGTAGATGTCCGAGCGGATCAGCAGCTCGTCATGTGTGCCGACATCGGAAATGGTACCGTTGTCGAGCACCACGATCATATCCGCATCCTGTACCGAAGCGATACGCTGCGCAATGATGAGCTTGGTCGTATCCGGGATATAGGTGCGGAAGCCCTGCCGGATGAGGGCATCGGTCTTGGTATCGACGGCACTGGTGGAGTCGTCGAGGATGAGGATCTTCGGCTTTTTCAGGAGCGCTCTGGCGATGCAGAGACGCTGCTTCTGACCGCCGGAGACATTCGAGCCGCCCTGCTCGATGCGGGTGTCATACTTGTCCGGGAAGCTCTCCACGAACTCGGCAGCCTGTGCCAGCTTGCACGCTTCGATGATCTCTTCATCCGTTGCAGTCTCATTGCCCCACTGGAGATTCTCCCGGATGGTGCCGGAGAAGAGCAGGTTCTTCTGCAATACCATCGCCACGGCATCACGGAGCGCCTGGAGGTCATACTCCCGGACATCCCTGCCGCCGACCCGCAGCACACCGCCGCTGACATCATACAGACGGGGGATGAGCTGCACGAGCGTGGATTTGCTCGAGCCCGTACCGCCGATGATGCCGACTGTCGCACCGGAGGGTATGTGCAGGTCGATGCCGGACAGCGCATAGCGCTCGGCAGTCTCGCTGTACTTGAAGCATACGCCCTCAAAGTCGATGCTGCCGTCCTTGATCTCTGCTACAGCGTTGTCAGGGCTGTGCAGCGTGGATTCCTCGTCAAGCACCTCGGTGATACGCTTTGCCGATTCGAGGGACATGGTCACCATGACATACATCACGGAGAGGAACATCAGGCTCATGAGGATCTGCACGCCATAGGTGATCATGGCGGAGATCTGACCGATGTTGATGGAAGCATCTGCGATTGCCATCTTGGAGCCGACCAGCAAAATGAATACCATATCAAAGTCCATGCACAGCGTCATGAGCGGCATATTGATCGCCACGATGCGCTCGGCGGTGGTGAAATCCTTCCGGATGTCCTCAGCCGCCTTGCCGAACTTCTCCTTTTCATAGTTCTCACGGGAAAAGCCCTTGACAACACGCATGGCACGGACATTTTCCTCGATGGACTCATTCAGCCGGTCATACTTCTTGAAGACCGAACGGAACGCCGGCATGGCGAACTTACCGATCATCAGCAGACCGAAGACCAGCACCGGGATGGCAATGACGAACGCCATCGCAAGCCCGCCGCCCATGTAGAACGCCATCGCCGAGGAGAACACGAGCATCAGCGGCGAACGCACCGCCATGCGGATGATCATCATGTAGGACATCTGGACATTGGTGACGTCCGTTGTCATACGGGTGACAAGCGATGAGGAGGAGAATTTGTCGATGTTCTGGAAGGCATAGCTCTGGATCTTCCGGAACATGTCTTCACGGAGATTCTTCGCAAAGCCGCTTGCCGCCTTCGCACTGGTGAAGCCGGCGCCGGCGCCGAAGCTCAGGGAGATGACCGCCATCGCCACGAGGATCCCGCCGACCTTAAGCACCTCCGACATGGGAGAGCCGATCTTGATGTCATTGACCAGATCCGCCGTCAGGAAGGGGATGAGCGTCTCGATGACCGCCTCGCCTAAAATGAAGACCAGCGTGAACAGCGTCGGTTTTTTATACTCTCTGACGCACGAGAGGAGTTTTTTGAGCATAGATACAGTCCTTTCTGTGGAAAATCATTGCTGCTCCTGTTCGAGCCGTGTGAAGATGCGGTGCAGCGTGCCGAGCGCCTGACAGAAATCGCTTTGTTCGTCTTCGGACATCTCTCCGAGCAGGCTGTTGTAGTAGGTGTCGGCGTCCTGCCAGAAGCGTGTGAGGAAATCCTGCCCCGACTCCGTGAGCCGCAGCCGGATGATCCTCCGGTCGTCAGGATCGGAGATGCGCTCCGCAAAGCCGTTTTCGATGAGCTTATCCACGAGCTTGGTCATCTGCTGCTTGGAGCACTGGGAGTGCCGTGCCAGCTCGGACATCGTCATATTGTCGCCGTGCTGCTGCAAGATCAGCATACAGTGGAACACGCCCGGGCTGATGTGCTCGTTGAGCAGCGCCTTGTAGGGCTTTGCAATGAAGCGGTGCCACTGTCCCGTCAGCAGATGGAGCATCCTGTTCAATTCCTGGTCGTTCATGCAGTTCCCCCCTTTAGAGCAAGATGTTATAACTGGTGTATTGTTAAATCACAACAACAGTAATTATAAGTTTACTATTTTTTGAAAGGAAATACAAGTACATATCATGAATAAATCGTGAATGAATCGTGAATGATAGGCAAAGTATCGCTCGACTCCCTTAGCAGGGGAGTAGGGCAAAAAACACCGCCGGTTTCTCACCGGCGGCGCCCCCTTGACCCGCTCTTATCGAGATAAAAATGCCTGAAAACAGAAGATTCGTTAACTGCACCATTGTCTGAAACGCAAAAGAACTGCAAGAGAGCAGCTTTAGCAGCGATGTCAAAAACTGCATAACAAAGCTCCCTTTGCCGAAGGCATTGGGAGCTTGTGGTCGTTAAAAAGTGCATTATGATCTGCGGAGCAACCTGCCCGCGGGGGCTCCCCGCTTAGCTAACAAGTACCGGATACTCAGCCAGCAGCTGGATGCCCTTCTGGGAGAGTGCCTCGGCAGCTCTTGCCACCTGTGCAGCGTTCAGATCTGCCTCTGTCACGATGACTGCCTCGCCCTTGTCGGTGGTCTTCTCAGCGGAAAGCTCGCCGAAGATCTCACGCAGTACCGCAGCGTCAGCCGCCGTGGTGCGGATGTAGCGCTTTGCCTTGAAGGCGGAGAAGTCTTCGATGAAGTCGGTGGAGTTCACATTCTCCCAGGTCTGGGACGGGATGGTGTGGTCGAGCTGTACCTCCTCGATCATGTCGCCGAGGACAGCGCTTGCGGTCGGGAACTTGCCGGCACCTCTGCCGTAGAACATCGCCTTGCTGATGCCGTCGCCGCGTACCATCACGGCATTGTAAACGCCGTTCACCTGGGAGAGCAGATTGTCCTCCTCCACAGCCATCGGCATAACGGTCGGCAGGATCTTGCCGTTCTCCAGACGCTGTACACGGGCGATGAGCTTGATGCTGTAGCCAAGGCTTGCACAAAGCTCCACGTCTTCGAGGGCTACCTCACGGATGCCCTTGGTGTGTACGCTCTCCGGATATACATGCTTGCCAAATGCGAGGGAGGAGAGGATGCAGATCTTGCGGCAGGCGTCATGACCTTCCACATCCGCAGTCGGATCCTTCTCGGCATAGCCCTTTTCCTGTGCGAGCGCCAGTGCCGTAGCAAAGTCCATGTTCTCCTTGATCATCTTGTTGAGGATGAAATTGGTGGTGCCGTTCAGGATACCTGCAATGGCAGAAAAATCATTGGCAGCAAGGCACTTGTGCAGCGGGCGGATGATCGGGATCGCACCGCCGACGCTTGCCTCAAAGAAGAAGTTCACATTGTGCTCCTTGGCTGTCTTGAGAAGAATATCGCCCTTGGCAGCGACCAGCTCCTTGTTGGAGGTGGCAACGCTCTTGCCGGCTTCGAGGCACTGCTTCACGAAGGTGAATGCCGGCTCCACGCCGCCCATGCACTCTGCCACAACGGTGACAGCCGGATCGGCAAGGATGGGGTCGATCTTCTTGACGAGCAGATCGGCATAGGGTCTGTCCGGGAAATCCCGCAGATCGAGGATATAGCCCATCTCGAGCTCCTTGCCGCAGCGCTTCATGATCAGTTCCTTATTCTTCTCAAACAGTTCAACTACGCCGGAACCTACCACGCCGCAGCCGAGTACCGCAAATTTATCCATTGGTTTACTCCTTACATTTCATTTTCAGTGATGGTTTATTCTCCCGACAGGATCTTGACGCTGACAACGCCGTCCACCGTCTGCAATTTGTCCTCGATGCTGTGCGGGCTCTGCACATCAGCGCCCAGCCGGATCGAGAATGTCACGCCTGCCACGCCGTCGATCGGGATGTTCTGGTTGACGGTCAGGATATTGGCTTCAAGCGCATACAGCGCCGAAAGCACATTGGACAGCACGCCCGCCTCATCCCGGAGGATGATATGCAGGTTGATGATGCGCTGTGTCAGCTTGTCCTCATAGGAAAATACACAGTCCTTATATTTATAGTAGGCGCTCCGTGAGATGCCCACACGCTTACAGGCGGCAGCAGAGCTTTTCTCCTCCCGGAATGCAAGCAGCTTCTTCACTTCGAGCACCTTTCCGATCACATCCGGCAGCACAGAAGCATCCACCACGATGAGCTGTGACCGATGTTCCATAGGATCCCTCCGTTCATGAATCGTCCACGTACAACATACAATTGTACCTGCATATTATACTATACCATATTTAAGGCGTAATGTCAAGCTTTTTTACAAATTATCCCGCATTTTCATCGCCAAGGTAATCGTGCAGCAGCAGTGCCACCATGCCACGGTAGCTCTGTTTGCCCTCCGGGACGCCGTTGACACGCAGCGAGGTATCCACCACCGCATCCGCCGTGTTCTTGACGATCTGGGTCGGGATGACCTCCTCTTTGGCATGGCTCTCCCAGTAATCCGGCGGCACATAGGTATACATATCCTTCCGCACAGCCGGATCCAGCCCTTCGAGGATCTCCTTGTACTGCGCCTGTGCAGCCGGATCGTCCGAGAAATCGAGGTTCAGATACTCCAGCGCCGAGATGCAGCCGGAATAGCGGAAATCATGGCTCGCACTCGTCATGCACGCCAGGAAGGCATAATACCCCGCCTCATCCTCAAAGATATTGCCTTTGAGATGTGTGTACTCATGGCAGATGATGACCGGCAGATTGACCGGATACACGACCGGATTGTAGTTCGCTTCGAGCGTGTGCGGATAATAGATCCCGAGCAGGTTCTGCTGCGAAAAGAAATAGCTGTGGAAGATGGGCTTTGCATTCGGATACCAGCCCCGGAACTGCGGATACATCACCGCAAGGCGCTGCATACAGTTCTTTGCCTCGGGCATCAGCTCGTCCGTCATGGCGAAATAGCCGTCCTCATCCCGTGCGACATACTTTGCTTCTTCGTTGGCTGTGTCCACGAGCTTCTGTACGACTTCGAGCACATCGGCATCCTCATATGTCACATCGCCGAGTTGCTTCGAGAGGGAAGTCCCCTGATAGAGCACCGTGAAGTGCAGCGTCACGATCACGCTCAGCCAGGTGAAGATCCACCCGTACACATGCCCGTAGATGCCCGCCGCCTTCGGACGGTCATCCTTCCTGACGATCGCCAGCAGGAGCACATAGCCCGGTACCAGCAGGATCAGCAGCACCACGCCGATCACGATCATCCATTCGCCGACCGAGAAGGGGAACAGCCCCGTGATGCGGCTCCAGAAGCCCGAGATCAGCGGGAAGATATGCAGGATATAGAAGTCTGCTGCCGGTGGGCAGAGCCTTGCGAACAGGTTGATCACCAGCATCAGACCGATGATGCAGAGCATCACGATGGTCGTCTTTTTCAGTTTCATCCTTCTGTCCTCGTGTAGGGCTTAAAGCAGATGTTGATGTCCACATCGCCACGAATACCGGGCACCTTTGCTTCGGAGCTGTACTGTCTGATGCGGTAGTCGTAGTAATAGCCCGAGAGCCTTCCGTGCTCGGCGAGCCAGACATCATAGTCCGTGAGCTGCGTCAGATCGAGCTTGGACAGGATGGTCTCGGCATTCTGGTAGATCATCGGTGTATAGCCGGCTTCCCGGATCTTGTTGCAGAAGGCGAGCGTACATGCCGTCAGCTCCTGACAGGAAAGCTCGTCCGTGCGGGCTTCATCATCCGTCACGACCTCCCAGTCAAAGACGATGGGATAGGTGATGTCATAGCCGTCGGCGAGCGCCAGCACGAGCGCAGCCTCCTCCTCGGCTTCCTTGGTCGTGATCGCCTGGGAGAAGAAGTAGATGCCGACATCGAGACCGGCTGCCAGTGCGCCTTCCATATGCTCCCGGAACATCGTGTCCTCCACCAGCTTGCCGGAGCCGTAGGTGCGGCAGCCGCAGCGGATGAAGGCGAAGTCGATCCCGGATGCCTTGACCTGCTCCCAGTCAACGTCCTCCTGTGCATAGGAAACATCAATGCCGGTCACAGAGGTGATCTTCTCGTCTTCTATGTAGTACATGCGTCCGTTGCGGACCACGGTGTTTTTTGGATCATAGCTGCAATGCGCCACACCCGGCAGATCCGGCACCCAGATCTCCCCGTATTCGGGGTCATTGAACAGGAAGGACGGCTCTGTGGCGGGCTCTGTCTCCTCTATGATCACAGGATCCTCTCTGAAATGATCCCTGATGCGCAGCAGTATCATAAACGCTCCCACGATCAGAGCGATGCAGAGCACGATCACCGTCACCACGAGCAGAATGATCTTGCCGGCAGCTGCGGAACTGCGTTTCAACGGGCATACCTCCTTTGGTTTCTATGTCATATGGGCAGATTTGTCGGCTTGCGCCGACTTAGGAGGGGCTGCTCGCCCCTCCTAAACCTCCTCGGCAGGAGGCTGAGTCTCCTGCACCTGCATCTTTGAAATACAGGATAGTCATGTATTATTATAGCATAATTTGTCGGTTTTGTAAAGCGCCAGAATGTGACATTTTCCGGCAAGAGAAAAAGCATCCCCCTCCGCTCAGGGAGGGGGATGGGGTGATCAGATCTGTGTGCCGGGATGCTCGGCAGTCATATCGCCTTTGGCAGTACGAACGATCTGTACATTGTTGTAGATCTCCATACCGGTACCGGCGGGGATGAGCTTACCGATGATAACGTTCTCCTTGAGGCCTTCGAGGTGATCGACCTTGCCGCGGATGGCAGCATCGGTGAGCGCCTTGGTGGTCTCCTGGAAGGATGCCGCCGACATGAAGGAGTCGGAGCTCGATGCAGCCTTCGTGATACCCTGGAGAACCGGGGTGGTGGTGATCGGTACCAGATCGGTCTGGCCGCCGTCGATGAGCGCCTGGATCCGGTCGTTGACCTCTGCGATGCGCTTTCTCTCCACGAGCGTACCCGGGAGAAGATACTCTACATCCGGCAGGTCGTGGCTCGAGCCTGCATCCTCGATGCGTACCTTGCGGAGCATCTGACGGACGATAACTTCGATGTGCTTGTCGTTGATGTCAACACCCTGTGTACGGTAAACCTTCTGTACCTCGAGGATGATGTAGTCCTGTACAGCAGAAACATCGAGTACTTCCAGGATACGTGCCGGGTATACGTTACCCTCGGTCAAATGGTCGCCCTTCTTGACCTTGGCACCCTCAAAGATGTGAGCGCAGTACTTGTAGTTGTACGGAACGCTGAGCTCCTCGGTCTCGCCGGTCTCGTCGTTGCGGATGATGAGCGTGCGGAGGGTCTTTTCCTCCTTGAGGTGGACAGTCCCGTCGATGCTGGCGATCATGGCAGCATTCTTGGGCTTTCTTGCCTCAAACAGCTCCTCTACACGGGGAAGACCCTGTGTGATGTCACCCTCACCACCGGATGCGATACCGCCGGTGTGGAAGGTTCTCATGGTCAGCTGTGTACCAGGCTCACCGATGGACTGTGCAGCGATGATGCCGACAGCCTCACCGACAGATACGAGGTTGTTGTTGGCGAGGTTTGCACCATAGCACTTCGCGCAGACGCCGATCTTGGAGCGGCACTTGAGCACGGAGCGGATCTTGATGCGCTGGATGTCCATGTCGATGATGCGCTGTGCATCCTTCTCGGTCAGGAGCTTGTCCTTGCTGATGATGAGCTCGCCGGTCTCCGGATCACGCAGATCCTGGCAGAGGAAACGTCCGATCAGACGGTCTGCATACGGCTCGATGAGCTCCTTGTTGATCTCACGGATGTGCATCTGCGCAACGCCGGTATCGATGATGGCCTGTGCATTCTCCTTGGAGATCTTCTTGTCCTTGCGCATGATGAGTGCGCCGGTCTTGGGATCGTGGAAGTCCTCGGTGAGGTAGTAGTCCTCGAGCAGGGAAGTCGGAACAACGCCGTCCTCACCCGGAACGAGCTCTACATCGCGCTCACTCTGGCGGTTGATCATGCTGATCTCGTATACATCGATACCGTCCTCAGTGCCGCAGTCCTGCTCACGGATGATAACATCCTGGGACACGTCAACGAGACGTCTGGTGAGGTAACCGGAGTCAGCGGTACGAAGTGCGGTGTCGGCCAGACCCTTACGGGCACCACGGGAGGAGATGAAGTACTCCATGATGTTCAGGCCTTCACGATAGTTGGAACGGATCGGGATCTCGATAACGGCACCCGAAGTATTGTTGATCAGGCCGCGCATGCCGGCGAGCTGACGAAGCTGTGCGATAGAACCACGGGCACCGGAGTCCGCCATCATCTGGATGGGGTTGTACGGGTCCATGTTCGCCTTCAGAGCGTCAGTTACCTTGTCGGTGGCATCGTTCCATGTGGTAACGACCTGCTTGGACTTCTCCGCCTCGGAGAGATAGCCCATTGCATAGTACTCGTTGATCTGGTCGATCTTCTCGTCTGCTGCACGGAGGATCTCCTTCTTCTGCGGCGGGATGGTCGCATCGCAGACCGCAGTGGTGATGCCGGAACGTGTGGAGAACTTGAAGCCGAGTGCCTTGATCTTGTCGAGCACCTCGGAAGTGGTGGTCGTGCCGTGGATGCGGATGCAGCGGTCGATAATATCGCCGAGCTCCTTCTTCTTGACGAGGAACGAGATCTCGAGGTCGAACTGACGGTCGGAGTTCGTTCTGTCCACATAGCCGAGGTTCTGCGGGATGTTCTCGTTGAAGATCAGGCGGCCGATGGTGCAGTCGATGATCTTGGAGAGCTTCTTCTCCGCCACATCCTTGGTAATGCGTACACGGATCGGTGCATGGAGGGTCACATCGCCCTCGTAATAAGCCATCATGGCTTCGTCTACGTCACGGAATACCTTGCCTGCGCCCTTGTCCTCCGGCTTGAGCATGGTCAGGTAGTAGGAGCCGAGGATCATATCCTGGGACGGAACCGCTACCGGACGGCCGTCGGAGAGCTTCAGCAGGTTATTGGCAGCGAGCATCAGGAAACGTGCCTCGGCCTGTGCCTCGGCAGAAAGCGGCAGATGCACGGCCATCTGGTCGCCGTCGAAGTCGGCGTTGAAGGCGGAGCATACGAGCGGGTGCAGCTTGATGGCACGACCCTCAACGAGGATCGGCTCAAATGCCTGGATACCCAGTCTATGCAGTGTGGGAGCGCGGTTCAGGAGCACCGGATGGCTCTTGATGACATGTTCGAGCGCATCCCATACACGTTTGTCGGTGGCTCTGTCCACGGTCTTGCGGGCAGACTTGATGTTCGGGATGACCTCGGTATCGACCAGACGCTTCAATACGAACGGCTTGAACAGCTCGAGCGCCATTTCCTTCGGAAGACCGCACTGGTACATCTTCAGCTCAGGGCCTACGACGATAACGGAACGGCCGGAGTAGTCAACACGCTTACCGAGCAGGTTCTGACGGAAACGTCCCTGCTTACCCTTGAGCATGTCGGAGAGGGATTTCAGCGCACGGTTGTTCGGACCGGTAACGGGTCTGCCGTGTCTGCCGTTGTCGATGAGCGCATCCACAGCCTCCTGGAGCATACGCTTCTCGTTGCGGACGATGATGTCCGGAGCTTCGAGCTTGAGCATTCTCTGGAGACGGTTGTTACGGTTGATGACTCTGCGGTACAGGTCATTCAGGTCGGAAGTCGCATAGCGACCGCCGTCGAGCATGACCATCGGGCGAAGATCCGGCGGGATGACCGGAACGACGTTCATGACCATCCAGGAAGGCTTGTTGCCGCTCTGGAGGAATGCCTCGATGATCTCGAGTCTCTTGAGGATCTTGATCTTCTTCTGACCGTTGGGCAGGTCACGCAGCTCCTCCTTGAGGGAATCTGCGGTGTACTGCAGGTCGCCGATCCAGTTCTCACGGCGCAGCTCTGCGAAGTTCTCGTCCGTCGGGTCGAAGTTTGCCTCGAACAGTTCGAGGATGTAAGCGAAGCCGGTCTTGACAACAGCGGGCTTGTCGGAGGGATTGTCCTCGCACTTGCGGTTGTAGGGGAGGATCATCTCCTTGTAATCCGCATAGCCGACAACATCGCCGTCATGATAGCCGGAGTTCTCGGCGCTCTCTACAAAGTAGGAGAAACGATGCAGATAGTTGTGGATGTCACGCTCGGAAAGACCGATCACCTGGGAAACCAGGTCGATGTGTCTCTCGAAGAACTTGACATAGCTGTCCGGATCGTACTCATCGAGGAGCCACTGAACAGCCTCGGCGCCCATCTCTGCGATGAAGGCATCGCCGTACTGCTCGAAGGTCTCCTGGTACTCCTTCTCGGTGATGAGCTGGTTCTTCATGAGGGATGTCTCGCCCGGCTCGATGACGATGTACTTGGTGAAGTACAGCACTTCCTCGAGGCGCTTCTGCGAGATCTCGAGCACCTGTCCGATACGGGACGGGGTACCCTTGAAGTACCAGATATGGGAAACAGGGGCTGCCAGCTCGATATGACCCATACGCTCACGGCGTACCTTGGCACGGGTCACCTCAACGCCGCAGCGGTCACAGACCTTGCCCTTGAAGCGGATCTTCTTGAACTTGCCGCAGTGGCACTCCCAGTCCTTGGTCGGACCAAAGATGCGCTCGCAGTAAAGACCGCCAGTCTCAGGCTTCTGCGTTCTGTAGTTGATGGTTTCAGGGCGTTCTACAACACCGTAGGACCACTCCCGGATGCGTTCGGGAGAGGCAAGACCGATCTGCAGGGATTCAAAAGTAGTAGATTCCAAACCATTGACCTCCTTGTTGAAGTTAGAAAATGAGAGGTTAGCGGTAAGGTGCCGCTTGATGCTGTCAGCACCTTACCTGTGGTATTTAAAGATTGTCTTCGTCATCGAAGAACGGCTCGTCGTCGCCGAGGTCATCATCCTCCGGATAATCCTTCTCGGGACCGTAATACTCCTCGTCCTCATCCAGCGGCTTGTCGATGTCCTCAACATCGCCGGTGGAGAAGCCGTGGCTTTCAAACTCGTCCTCGCTGCCTCTGAGATCATCCGGCAGATCAACGGCTGCCATCTGGTAGTCGTCATCCTCCTCGAAGTGCTGCTTGAGGTCGATCTCCTCGTTGTTGGCATCGAGCACTCTGACATCAAGACCGAGGGACTGCATCTCCTTGATGAGTACCTTGAAGGACTCCGGAATGCCGGGCTTCGGAACGTTCTGACCCTTGACGATATGCTCGTAGGTATTGACACGGCCGACCGTATCATCCGACTTGACCGTCAGGATCTCCTGCAGGGTATAAGCTGCGCCGTATGCCTCGAGCGCCCATACTTCCATCTCACCGAAACGCTGACCGCCGAACTGCGCCTTACCGCCCAGAGGCTGCTGGGTAACGAGGGAGTACGGACCAACGGAACGTGCATGGATCTTGTCGTCTACGAGGTGGTGGAGCTTCAGATAGTACATATAGCCGACGGTGACACGGTTGTCGAACTTCTCACCGGTTCTGCCGTCGTACAGCGTGAACTTGCCGTCCTCGTTCATGGTGATCGCCTTCGGGTTGATGACCTTGTCCATCTTGCCGATGTCGAACGGCTCGCTGCGGTAGGGGGCATTCTTCTCATTGGCTTCACGGAAGCAAGCACGGATGTCATCCTCATGCGCACCGTCGAATACCGGTGTCATGATGTGCCAGCCGAGAGCCTTTGCGCTCATGCCGAGGTGTACCTCGAGTACCTGACCGATGTTCATACGGGACGGTACGCCGAGGGGGTTCAGTACGATGTCGAGCGGTGTGCCGTCCTCGAGGAAGGGCATGTCCTCCTCCGGCAGGATGCGGGACACAACGCCCTTGTTGCCGTGACGACCTGCCATCTTGTCGCCGACAGAGATCTTACGCTTCTGGGCGATGTAGCAGCGCACGAGCATGTTGACGCCTGTTCCGAGCTCGGAAACTTCTGCACCTGTATCATCGGAGATCTTCTCGCCGCGCTTGAAGATCTTCACGTCGATGACGATACCGCATTCGCCGTGCGGCACCTTCAGGGAGTTATCACGGACTTCTCTTGCCTTCTCACCGAAGATCGCTCTCAGGAGGCGCTCCTCAGCGGTGAGCTCGGTCTCGCCCTTGGGCGTTACCTTGCCGACAAGGATATCACCGGCAGTGACCTCCGCACCGATGCGGATGATGCCGTGCTCGTCGAGGTTCTTGAGGGCATCCTCGCCGACATTCGGGATGTCACGGGTGATCTCCTCCGGACCGAGCTTGGTGTCACGGCACTCGAGCTCGTATTCCTCGATATGGATGGAGGTGAATACGTCCTCACGTACCAGACGCTCGTTCAGCAGTACAGCGTCCTCGTAGTTGTAGCCTTCCCAGGTCATGAAGCCGATGAGGGCATTCTTACCGAGGGAGATCTCGCCGTCAGCAGTTGCCGGACCATCTGCGAGCACCTGACCCTTGCGGATGGTGTCGCCGAGGTTGACGATCGGGCGCTGGTTCACGCAGGTATCCTGGTTGGAGCGCTGGAACTTGATCATTTCATAGGTATGATCGACCTTATCCGCATCCTGCACAACGATCTTGTCGGCGGATACGAAGGTGACGGTACCGTCTGTCTCAGACAGGATGCAGACACCGGAGTCAACGGCAGCCTTGTACTCCATACCGGTGCCGACGAACGGGCGCTCGGTCTTGAGGAGCGGCACTGCCTGACGCTGCATGTTCGCACCCATCAGAGCACGGTTCGCATCGTCGTTTTCAAGGAACGGGATCATCGCAGTTGCGACGGAAACTACCATCTTCGGGGATACGTCCATGTAATCCACCTGGCTGTTGTCGCACTCGAGGATCTTATCACGGAAACGTGCGGTGACCTTCTGGCGGGCGAATCTGCCCTCTTCGGTCAGCGGCTCGTTCGCCTGTGCCACGATGAAGTTATCCTCCATGTCGGCAGGCATGTAAACGACCTCATCGGTAACGATGCCGGTGCTCTTGTCCACACGTCTGTAGGGAGCCTCCACGAAGCCGTACTCGTTGATCTTGGCGAAGGTCGCCAGATAGGAGATCAGACCGATGTTCGGACCTTCGGGGGTCTCGATGGGGCACATTCTGCCGTAGTGGGAGTAGTGTACGTCACGGACCTCGAATCCGGCACGGTCACGGGACAGACCGCCGGGACCCAGCGCAGACAGACGGCGCTTGTGCGTCAGCTCTGCGAGCGGGTTGTTCTGATCCATGAACTGGGACAGCGGAGAGGAACCGAAGAACTCCTTGATCTGAGAAGTTACCGGACGGATATTGACGAGCGCCTGGGGCGTGATGACGTCCATATCCTGGGTCTGGGTGTTCATTCTCTCACGGATGCCACGCTCCATTCTTGCCATACCGGAACGCATGGTGTTCTGGAGCAGCTCGCCGACACGGCGGATACGTCTGTTGCCGAGGTGGTCGATGTCGTCGATGTTGCCGACGCCCTCACAGAGGTTGAGGAAGTAGGAGACGGAAGCAAAGATGTCGTCGAGGGTGATGTGGTTGGGCACCAGCTCCTCGGCACGCTTTGCGCAGACCTCCTTGAGGTCAGCGGGATCGGTCTCCTCGAGGATCTCACGGAGCACACGCATGGAGACGAGCTCCTTGATGCCGATCTCCTTGGGATCGAAGTTGACATACGGCCCGAGCTCGACCATGCCGTTGCCGAGTACCTTGATCTCCTTCTCGATCATGCGGACAGCGGTCTGACCGTTCTCGTTGGTATAGTACTGCTTGGACTCAACGGTGAGGAAGACCTCCATGATACCAGCCTGCTGGATGGCACATGCCTTCTCATAGGAAAGTGTCTCACCTGCCTCGGCGAGCACCTCGCCGGTCGTGGTGTCCACAACGGGGCGGGAGAGCTGTCTGCCGCTGATGCGGGCAGAGATGCCGAGCTTCTTGTTATACTTATAACGACCGAACTTGCAGAGGTCGTAGCGTCTCGGATCGAAGAACAGCATATCGAGGTGACCCTGAGCGCTCTCGACTGTGGGCGGCTCGCCCGGACGGAGCTTCTTGTAGACCTCGATCAGACCGTCCTCGATGGACTTTGCGGTATCCTTCTGGAGGATGGTCTCATACAGACGCTCGTCATGACCGAACATCTCCTCGATCTCCTGGTCGGAGCCGAGACCGATCGCACGCAGGAAGGTAGTCAGCGGGATCTTGCGGTTCTTGTCGATGCGGACATAGACGATGTCGTTGGAATCCATCTCGTATTCCAGCCATGCACCTCTGTTCGGGATGATGGTGGACTTGAACAGTTCCTTACCGGTCTTGTCCTTCTCCATATCATAGTACACGCCCGGAGAACGAACGAGCTGGGAGACGATGACACGCTCGGCACCGTTGATGACGAAGGTACCGGACTCTGTCATGAGCGGGAAGTCGCCCATGAAGATCTCGCTCTCCTTGACTTCGCCTGTCTCCTTGTTCCAGAGCTTTGCGGTGACACGCAGGGGAGAAGCGAAGGTAGCCTGATGCTCCTTTGCCTTGGCAATGGTCTTGTACTTGAGGTGCTCGTCGTCGAAGCGATAGCCCGTGAACGTCAGAACGAGGTTGCCGTTGTAGTCGGTGGCGGAGAAGTCACGGAAGACCTCACCCAGTCCTTCCTCACGGAACCATTTGTAGGAATTTTTCTGGATCTCGATCAGGTTCGGCATATCCAGGACTTCCGGGATCTTGCCGAAGCTCATCCTGACATTCTTTCCGAGCTGTTTGGCAGTTACATTAACCATAGGCGGAATACCTCCTTGCAAAATTTGCGGATAACTTCACCGGGGACTTGACAAATAAATCGGATTGTGCTATACTATTTTGTCCCCCGGTACCCACGGCTGCCGAGAGCCATAATGGTGCATTTTACAATTATAGCACATTATAATATAGCTGTCAAGAGGCCTTGAAAATTTTGGATATATGCATAAAATGCAATCCAAAAATTCATAGAAAAGCGACAAATCGTGTATGATCTGCGCCGTCGAAAAAATAATTTGCGAAAAAACCAAAAAAATCCGAAAAAACCCTTGACATCCGCTGCAAAGTGGTGTATAATATTTAGGCATGTGGTACATCTGCCGCATGAAATTACTAAAAAAAGGAGGAAAACAGATGCCAACATTTAACCAGCTCGTCCGCAAGGGCAGAAAGGTGCAGGCTTCCAAGTCTACTGCTCCGGCGCTCCAGAAGGGCTACAATGCCAAGAAGAAGGTCCAGATCGACCAGAGCGCTCCGCAGAAGAGAGGCGTGTGCACCGTCGTAAAGACCACGACCCCGAAGAAGCCGAACTCTGCAATGCGTAAGATCGCCAGAGTAAAGCTGACGAACGGCTACGAGGTAACATCCTACATCCCGGGTATCGGTCACAATCTGCAGGAACACTCTGTAGTACTGATCCGTGGCGGACGTGTTAAGGATCTCCCTGGTGTGCGTTATCACATCATCCGTGGTGCGCTCGATGCACAGGGCGTTGCAAACCGTGGCCAGGCACGTTCCAAGTACGGTGCCAAGAAGCCGAAGGCAGGCAAGAAGTAATTCTGCTGCACTGAGGTAAAAGCGACCGCAAGGTCAAACAAGTTGAAGTGAATCATGATTACCACAGGTTTAGGTGTGGAGTCTTTATATAGATGTGACTGTATAAGCCTCTGCATTGGCCTGACGTGCCGGCGGGATGCCGGACGAGTACCTATGAGTTCACGACATGCGGAATAAACCGCACAAATAATGTGAAGGAGGGAAGCGAAATGCCAAGAAGAGGTAATGTCGCAAAGCGTGATGTGCTGCAGGATCCTGTATACGGTTCCAAGCTCGTTACCCGTCTGATCAACAATATCATGCTCGACGGTAAGAAGGGTGTAGCACAGAAGATCGTTTACGGTGCATTTGAGATTGTCGCTGAAAAGACTGGCAGAGATGCACTGGAGGTTTTTGAAGAGGCTATGGAAAACATCATGCCTCAGCTCGAGGTCAAGGCTCGCCGTCTCGGCGGTGCGACCTATCAGGTTCCGATGGAGGTACGTCCGGAGAGACGTCAGACCCTCGGTCTGAGATGGATCACCAAGTACTCGAGAGAGCGCAACGAGAAGACCATGAAGGAAAGACTCGCTGGCGAGATCATGGATGCACTGAACGGCAACGGCGGTGCGTGCAAGAAGCGTGAGGATACGCATAAGATGGCTGAGGCTAACAAGGCGTTTGCTCACTATCGCTGGTAAGACCGGCTAAGGAGGCTATGCTATGGCAAGAGATTGTAGTCTGGAAATGACCAGAAACATCGGCATCATGGCACACATCGATGCCGGCAAGACCACTACCACTGAGCGTATCCTGTTCTACACCGGCGTTAACCATAAGATCGGCGAGACCCATGAGGGTGCCGCTACCATGGACTGGATGGCACAGGAGCAGGAGAGAGGTATCACCATCACCTCCGCTGCAACGACCGCTTACTGGGCTGGTCACAGAATCAACATCATCGATACTCCCGGACACGTTGACTTTACCGTAGAGGTAGAGCGTTCCCTGCGTGTACTGGACGGTTCCGTAACCGTTCTCTGCGCAAAGGGCGGCGTTGAGCCGCAGTCTGAGACCGTATGGCGTCAGGCTGATAAGTATCAGGTACCGAGAATGGCTTACGTCAACAAGATGGACATCATGGGTGCAGACTTCTACAGAGTCGTAGACATGATGATCGACCGTCTGAAGTGTAACGCTGTTCCGATCCAGCTCCCGATCGGTGCCGAGGAGACCTTCAAGGGTATCATCGACCTGGTCGAGATGAAGGCTTACGTTTACTATGATGACCTGGGCAAGGATATTCGTGTCGAGGAGATCCCGGATGACATGAAGGAGAAGGCTCAGGAGTATCATGAGTCTCTGCTCGAGCATGTTGCTGAGCAGGACGAAGAGCTGATGGAGAAGTATTTTGCAGGCGAGGAGCTCACCATCGAGGAGATCAAGTCCTGCATCAGAAAGTCCACGCTGGCTAATACGATGGTTCCGGTATGCTGCGGTACTTCCTACAAGAACAAGGGCGTACAGAAGCTGCTCGAAGCTATCGTAGACTATATGCCCTCCCCGCTCGACGTTCCGGCCATCAAGGGCGTGAACCCCGAGACTGGTGAGGAGGAGGAGAGACCTTCCTCCGATGACGAGCCGTTTGCAGCGCTCGCATTCAAGATCGCTACCGACCCCTATGTTGGTAAGCTGACATTCTTCCGTGTATACTCCGGCGTTCTGGACAAGGGTTCTGCCGTTCTGAACTCCACCAAGGGCAAGCACGAGAGAATCGGCCGTATCGTGCAGATGCACGCTAACGCCCGTAAGGAGCTGGAGAAGGTTTACTCCGGCGACATCGCAGCTGCGATCGGTCTGAAGCAGACCACCACCGGTGACACCCTCTGTGACGAGGAGCATCCGGTAATCCTTGAGTCTATGGAGTTCCCGGAGCCGGTTATCAACCTGGCGATCGAGCCCAAGACCAAGGCTGGTCAGGAAAAGATGGGCATCGCTCTGGCGAAGCTGGCAGAAGAGGACCCGACGTTCAGAACCTGGACGGACGAGGAGACCGGTCAGACCATCATCGCCGGCATGGGCGAGCTGCACCTCGACATCATCGTAGACAGACTGCTGCGCGAGTTCAAGGTCGAGGCTAACGTCGGCGCTCCGCAGGTATCCTACAAGGAGACCATCAAGGGCAATGCCGATGTGGACTACAAGTACAAGAAGCAGTCCGGTGGTTCCGGTCAGTACGGTCACGTCAAGATCCGTGTATCCCCGAACGAGCCTGGCAAGGGCTACGAGTTCATCAACGCTGTTGTCGGCGGCTCTATCCCGAAGGAGTATATCCCTGCTGTTGATGCCGGTATCAAGGGCGCAATGCAGGCTGGTGTACTGGCAGGCTATCAGGTAGTTGACGTCAAGGTCGAGCTTTACGATGGATCCTACCACGAGGTAGACTCCTCTGAAATGGCGTTCAAGATCGCTGGTTCTATGGCATTCAAGGAGGCTATGCGTAAGGCTGATCCGGCACTGATGGAGCCGATCATGAAGGTTTCCGTTATCGCTCCGGATGACTATCTGGGCAACATCATCGGCGACCTGAGCTCTCGTCGTGGCGAGATCCAGGGTCAGGAGACCCGTCCGGGTACCGTACAGGTCGATGCACTGGTTCCGCTGTCTGAGATGTTCGGCTACTCCAACAACCTGCGTTCCAACACCCAGGGTCGTGGTCAGTACTCCATGGAGCCTCACAGCTTCAAGGAAGTGCCGAAGAACATCGCTGAGGGCATCATGACCAACAGAAACAAGGGCTAAAATCCCGCAAACACGCAGTTTTCAGTGAATTGCATAAAAAGTGCGTATGTCAAAAAGATTTTTTTGAAAAAGCACTTGCAATTCACTGGGAAATGTGGTATAATAATGGTATCGTCAGCCGTACAAGCTATGGCTGGAGAAACCAAATTGATTTTGAAGGAGGAAACTTCCAATGGCAAAGGCAAAATTTGAGAGAACGAAGCCGCACGTTAATATTGGTACCATCGGTCACGTAGACCACGGCAAGACCACTCTGACGGCTGCTATCACCAAGACTCTGGCAATGAAGGGTCAGGCAAAGTTTGAGGCTTACGACATGATCGATAAGGCTCCCGAGGAGAGAGAGCGTGGTATCACGATCAACACTGCTCACGTAGAGTATGAGACTGATGCTCGTCACTATGCACACGTAGACTGCCCCGGCCACGCTGACTATGTAAAGAACATGATCACTGGTGCTGCGCAGATGGATGGTGCTATCCTCGTAGTAGCTGCTTCCGACGGCCCGATGGCTCAGACCAAGGAGCACATCCTGCTGGCTCGTCAGGTAGGCGTACCGGCAATCGTTGTTTTCATGAACAAGGCTGACCAGGTTGACGACGAGGAGCTGATGGAGCTCGTTGAGATGGATATCCGCGACACTCTGTCTTCCTATGACTTCCCGGGCGATGAGATTCCGATCATCAAGGGCTCTGCTCTGCAGGCTCTCGAGGCTCCGGATGATCTGAGCAACCCGGCTTACAAGCCGATCCTTGACCTGATGGATGCTGTTGACTCCTATATCCCGACTCCTGAGCGTGACGATGCTAAGCCGTTCCTGATGCCGATCGAGGATACTATGACCATTTCTGGCCGTGGTACCGTTGTTACCGGCCGTGTAGAGCGTGGAAAGCTGAACGTCGGCGAGGAAGT
>JAIKWY010000132.1 GCA_024684395.1 Oscillospiraceae bacterium | reverse complement strand
AAACGAATTGATCATCTGTAATGCGTACTTGAGAATGGTAAGGGAATCCTCAGCGGTGATCTTCTCATTTCTGTCCACATTCGCAGCAGCCTGCTGGTCGTTGGACAGTTCCTTCAGACCGAGCAGGAACTTGTTCGTAGCGATAACATCAATAATATCAATCTCACCGTCCGAATTGACATCGCCCAGGCGGAGTGCGCCAGTCGGAAGTGTTGTCGGCTCAGTTTTGGTCGGTTCCGTAGCCTTGGTTTCCGCAGTGGTAGCCTGCGTGGTAGCCTGCGTTGTTGCCTGTGTGGGCTTCGGATCGGTCGGAGCAGGCTCCTTATAATCGATGCCGTCAATGATGGACTTGAAGCACGGCTTTGCGGTATAGTCCTCGTTGAACAGCAGCGGGGAGCCCCAGGCACGCCAGCTCATATCATCTGTCGTGCCCCAGAATACAACCGCTGAAACGCTGTCCTTGTGCTTGACGATGGAATCCATCAGATCAGAATAGTACTTCGCCTGGAGCTCCAGGAGCTCATCGGTGACCTCCAGATCCTTGCCGAGCGTAGCATCGAACTCGGTGATCTGAATATCCAGACCGAGCTCAGAATAGCGATCCAGTGCCTTATCGTACATACCAACCGTCGGGAACGGCTCGGTGGTGTTGTTGTTCATGACATTCAGGTGCGACTGCATGCCGATGCCGTCGATATTGCCCTCAGCCTTGATCTCCTCAGCCATCTTGCAGATCGCATCGATCTTGCCCTGCATGTACTCGTTGAAGTCGTTGTAATAGAGCTTTGTCTCCGGACGCGCATACTTTCTGGCATACTTGAACGCATACGGAATGAATGAATTATCTCCGAAAACGCCGACCCAGCCCGAATACTCGCCGCTTTCCTCGTAGGTGCCTGCCTTACGCGGCTGACCGCCGTCGTTCCATGCCTCGTTCACAACGTCCCATGCGTAGAAGTCCACATCCGGGTATTCCTCGTCGAGCACGGCGAACACATTCTTGATGTAGTTCTCCATTCTGCCGAGCATGGTTTCCTTGTCCACCCAGTCCGCCTCGGGATCATAGCCCTTCTTGAAGAACCAGCCCGGTGTCTGGGAATGCCATACCAGAACGTGACCGCGCACCGGAATGTTGTTGTCGCGGCAGAAATTCAGGATCGAGCGTGCGCCGCCCTTGAGGGATACCGCAACGGCAGTCTCGTCGCCGTCGGCGGCAAGCTTCTGGCACTTCTCACGGTCGAGCATATTCTCCGGCTTCAGCTCATTGCCGAGGGTCAGGCTGTTGTAGTGCTTGAGAATCAGATCCTTCGTGGACTTCGGGGAGAGCTCGTCCGCGGTAACCGCGCCGCCGATCTTGAAGTAATCCGCATACACGTCCTTCAGACCGGGGATGTCCTTCTCCATGCCGTAAACCGGCGTGGTTTTCAGGCTGAAATCATCCATGCAGAGATCCACCTTGTCGCTTGCCTCGATATAGATGAACACATCATGCACATCATCCGAGAAGCTGAACTTGACATCCTTGAACTCGACCCACTCACCGGACGAATTCTGCGACTGGAGATTGCCGTAAACCGGCTCCTCCGAGCCGTTGGGGGTATACTGGATGCTGACCTTGATGTCATTGTACCAGGCAGCCTTTGCCTTGAGCGAAATGGCATAGCGCACGCCGGGTTCGCAGATGTCATCGAGCTTGATCTGCGGGCCGTTCCAGCCCTGGGTACGCTCTGTGATGCTCATATAGGTGCCGATCTCGCCCTCTTCCGCTTTGATGACAGAGGTATCAGTGTCGCCGCGCGGGGAGAATTTGGACACGTCACCATCCTCGAAATCCGTCTCGAAGATGACCTTTGCTTCCTCAACGATCTCCGCATCGGTCGGAAGCGTGGGGATTGCCGCTGCGGTACAGCACAGTGCAGAAATGGCTGCCGCAATACGGGTAAACTTGCGATTTTCCATAGATTCCTTCCTCCAACAAAAGATTGTACATGGGGTAATGTACAGTTATATTGTAACACATTTTTTTCCATAAGTCAATAGAGTTGTAGATTGTTACCAATTGTAAAGATTTGGCGGAGAATGTGACGCGAGGCGTTTAATTGTGCGCAGGCTGAAAACACGTGTTTGCAGCAGAATGACGTTAAAAATGAAAGATGAAACTGCGATGCCACTTTATATTCTTAAAAAATCACTTTAAAAGCGATTTTTTTCTTTACAAATCCCCGAAACTGTGCTATAATAAACGTGTAAACTTTTATTTTGAAAGTGGAGGTAATTCCCATGAGCAAAATCAGAATTGGTATTGCAGGCTATGGTAACCTGGGCAAGGGTGTTGAGCTTGCCGTTCGTCAGAACGATGATATGGAGCTGGTTGGTGTATTCACCCGCCGCGCACCGGAGACTGTCAAGCTCCTGACCGCCGGCATCCCGGTTTATCCGATTGCCGAGATCGAGAAGTACAAGGACGCAGTGGATGTGCTGATTATCTGCGGCGGTTCTGCGACTGATCTGCCGGAGCAGACTCCGGCGCTGGCGAAGCTGTTCAACGTCATCGACAGCTTTGACACCCACGCACGCATCCCGGAGCATTTTGCAAATGTGGACGCTGCTGCAAAGGCAAACGGCCATCTGGCAATGATCTCTCTGGGCTGGGATCCGGGTCTGTTCTCCCTGAACCGCGTCTATGCCGAGAGCATCCTGCGCAACGGCGAGACCTATACCTTCTGGGGCAAGGGCGTATCCCAGGGTCATTCCGATGCGATCCGCCGTGTCAAGGGCGTGAAGCGCGGCATTCAGTACACCTGCCCGGTACAGTCTGCAATTGATGCAGTCCGCAGCGGCAGCCAGCCGAACCTCTCCACCCGCGACAAGCACGAGCGTGTATGCTATGTCGTAGCCGAGGAGGGTGCAGACAAGGCGCAGATTGAGAACGACATCAAGACCATGAAGAACTACTTCGATGAGTACAACACCACCGTGAACTTCATCGACGAGGAGACCTTCGACCGTGAGCACAATACCCTGCCGCACGGCGGTTTTGTGATCCGTTCCGGCAAGACCGGTGCGAACCTCGAAACGAACCAGACCATTGAGTATTCCCTCAAGCTCGGCTCGAATCCGGAATTCACCGCATCCGTCCTCGCTGCTTATGCAAGAGCGCTGTCCCGTATGGCAGCAGAGGGTCAGACCGGCTGCAAGACTGCATTTGACGTTGCGCCCGGCTATCTCTCGCCGCTGTCTCCTGAGGAACTGCGTGCACACTGCCTGTAATGCGAAAAATCCCCTCTCCCGGTGCAGTCCGGGGGAGGGGATCATTTGTTGTGCGCGGATTCAAACCGCAGCGGGGGAATTGTCCGGAGACAACAAAAAAAGACCGATCACTCGGTCTTTTGCTGTAGGTGCTGTGTAACACCATTAAGAGGCGCCAGCCGGATTTGAACCGGCGATCATGGTGTTGCAGACCAACGCCTTACCACTTGGCTATAGCGCCAGAATTGGAGCGGATTACGAGGCTCGAACTCGCTACCTCCACCTTGGCAAGGTGGCGCTCTACCAGATGAGCTAAATCCGCAATTGGCGACCCGGATGAGACTCGAACTCACGACCTCCGCCGTGACAGGGCGGCGTTCTAACCAACTGAACTACGAGGCCAAAGAATTGGTGGGGACTACAGGGCTCGAACCTGTGACCCTCTGCTTGTAAGGCAGATGCTCTCCCAGCTGAGCTAAACCCCCACTTTTTCTTCCGTTCATCGGTTAATCAGTTCCGACGACTTTAATATTATATCACGTTATTTTATATTTGTCAAGCATTTTTTTGGATTTTTTCAAAAATTTTTTTGGAGATTGTTAAAGCACGGTATATCGCGATAATTGACCATCAGATAATATAGAACCAGCTTTCATCAGGATCCACCTCTTCTTTCTGGATAGCTATCTGAGAGTCAAAATAGTATCTGAGTTCCTGATTTTTGATACTTACCTTTGCTCCCTCAGGAATAGAACGTGTGATAAATGCATTACCACCTATGACAGCATTCCTGCCCACAACCGTCTCTCCGCCAAGTATAGAAGCTCCTGAATAGATAGTAACATTATCCTCTATAGTTGGGTGACGCTTTTTATTGCGAAGTGACTGACCACCTCTTGTTGAAAGGGCACCCAGTGTAACGCCCTGATAGATTTTAACATTGTCCCCTATCCTGGTAGTTTCACCGATAACTATTCCTGTTCCGTGGTCTATGAAGAAATACTTTCCTATAGTAGCTCCCGGGTGAATATCAATACCAGTTTTGCTGTGGGCGTGTTCTGTCATTACTCTTGGAATAAGAGGTACACCAAGCAGAAACAGCTCATGTGCCAGTCTGTTGACAAGTATAGCATATAATCCGGGATAAGAATAGATTATCTCGTCCTTATTATATGCGGCCGGATCCCCGTCATATGCCGCTTGAACGTCAGTTTCTATATAGCTTCTGATCTTTGGAATCTTATCAAGAAATTCAAAGGTTATTCTTTCGGCATTTTCGTTTATTTCGTTTTCATTGAGGTCAACATATTTTTCGTCATAGCGCAGTACAATGGATATCTGACGTATAAGCTTAAATATTACATCCTCAAGTATCATTGAGATATTATTTCGTACAGTGTATACACGATAACTTTTATTTCGGAAATATCCCGGAAAAACTATTCTTCTCATTGATTCGATTATATCAATGATAATTTCATTGTCAGGGTGGTCAAAGGTTTTGTTTTCATTTATTGTTCTGTTATCCTGATAATCAAAAAGAATCTTTTTTGACAGGTTATTTATATTTTCTTCAAGCTTATGCATTCTCGTCACCTCAAGCATAAAATTATATGTATAATTACGTTATATATAATTATACAACAATTTACTTATATAGTCAATAGGCATTATATGCGTATTTTACTTGACTTTATTCAGAATTAGCGTTATAGTATTATATGAATAAAAATAAGTGAGGGTTACCATGAACAATAGCATAGACAAATCTATAACAGGAGAATTCAGTAAGAGCATATGGTCGAAAATCCGTAAGGGAATTGAAGAATATAAGCTCATTGAGGAAAACGATAAAATTGCAGTATGCATTTCAGGCGGCAAGGATTCAATGCTTATGGCTAAATGCATACAGAGACTACAGAAATACGGTAATATTGCCTTTGATGTCGAGTATATTGTTATGGATCCTGGATATGCTGATGAAAACAGGCTGAAAATAGAGAATAATGCCAGACTTCTTGACATTCCTATAAGAATTATGGATACAAGGATATTTGAATCAACGGAGAAAGTCGAAAAGAATCCATGCTTTTTATGTGCAAGACTTCGCAGAGGCTGGCTTTATAAGACAGCTCAGGAGCTTGGATGTAATAAAATTGCTCTCGGACATCATTTTGATGATGTTATCGAAACTATTCTTATGGGTATGCTGTATGGCTCGCAGGTACAGACAATGATGCCTAAGCTTCACAGTGAGAACTATGAAGGGATACAGCTCATACGTCCGATGTACCTTGTCAGGGAAAGCGATATTATCCGCTGGTGCGAATATAATGGCCTTGAATTTATACAGTGTGCCTGCCGTGTTGCCAAAAGCGAGGGCAGTTCAAAACGTGCTGAGATAAAGCAGCTTTTACAGCAGCTCCGCATTTCTAATCCTGCTGTTGATATGAACATCTTCCGCAGTGTTGAAAATGTAAATCTACAAACTCTGATATCCTATCACCGCGGAAGCGAATATCATCATTTTCTTGATGGTTTTGATAAAGGGCTCAGTATCAAGGGGACAAATAACTTTGTGAACAAAAAAGATGAAACGGAGCAGGTTTGATGTTGAAAACTATTCGCGGAAGTTTAATGCTCCTGACGGCTGCTTTTATTTGGGGAACCGCTTTTGTGGCTCAGAGCAAGGGCATGGATTATGTTGAACCGTTTACATATAATGCGGTTAGAACGCTTATCGGGGGAATAGTTTTAATACCTGTAGTATTCATATTTGGTGATAAAAACAGTAATAAAGTCACTGCAAAAACCTCAAAAAATATTAAAATGAGTCTTATTGGAGGAATCATCTGCGGTTTAGTGGAGTCTATCCTAAAATTTGTGTAAACCTCCAAAGTAGTGTATAATAGAAGAGACACTACTTCGGAGGTTTTAATTATGAGCAGAAGGCGAAGAAACGAAACAGAAGAGCAGCGTGCAAGAAGAGAGCTGATAAGCGATT
>JAIKWY010000097.1 GCA_024684395.1 Oscillospiraceae bacterium | reverse complement strand
GTGATTCTTGTCATATCGGGCTTGACCTTGATCTGCCCTTTACCGGTTACTCTTATCGTTCTCATGGTTTTACTCCTTTCGTTCGATGTTGGAATCCATCTCAGCAATGATGTCGAATAACTCTATCGGAATGATAAATGCCTCTGAGGAGGCGTTTATCACGATTCCGCAGACGTTCTTCTCGTTGTTTCGTGCTAAATTCATGGCTTCAAGGAAATGAGATTGTATCTTTGAAAAACGCTCTCCATATTCTCCCATTTCCTCATCGGACGTGAATACGGGGAAGAAGAAGTTATCTCCGTTCTGGAGAATGTCAGGAACCATGCGGATATTATCGTTTGCAGTAAATTCACGCCCGATCAAGGAGTCCATATCGCCCTTATCCGCAGCGTCCAATACCGCCTTTGACCAAGTCTCATAGTCTTCATCGCTCATAATCATATTGCATGGAACCCATACAAAGCTGTCCCGCAGTATTCTTGCCAGCTTGATCAGGTTTAGCTGTGTGCGGTTTCTGTTGCAGATTTCGATCGCTTTTTTGAGGAAAGAGCCGTCCTCCAGTATTTTTTCGGTTATCGGCTCATCAGGTACAGTGTATTCTACGCCTCCGTCCGCTTCATAAATCATCTGGATCAGCTCATTTGTCAGCAGGAACGACTGCCCCCACGGATTGATGATATAACCGGTTGCTTCAGTTTGCAGGCAAAACTGCAGCGTGCTATCAATGAAATGCGAGATAACCGCGCTGTTTTCACCCTTTGCAAATTCATTCTGTGATGTGAATACGACGTGCCATAGCTTTTCGTCATTTGTCTGAATTATGCGAAATGCAAACTGATTTTCATCCTCTTCGTTCACGACAACCGGAATGATAAAATGACCGTCCTCATGCATACGCTGGCGTATCGCATCCAGAACGGCAACCAGTTTATCCTTGCTGTCCTCTGCATAATACTCAGCAATTGCTGCTTCGATAAGTTCAATACCGTCAAGGAACATATAGTGATGCGGATGCATAGCTGCTCTCTGCTCATTGAAACGGTCAAGCACAGCATTGATATCCTCCGACAGCCGTTTCCTGCATTCTGCTGCAATCTCATCTGGAACGCCATAGAAGGCTTCCGCCATGCTGCCTGCGATACAAGTGAGGGTATCACAGTCGCCTCCGAGGGATACTGCTGTGCGGATAACGTCCTCAAAGTCCTGGCCTTCCATGAATGCGGTGATTGCTTCCGGCACAGTTTCCTGACAGGTCTCCACATGATGGTATCCCGGTCTGATCTCATCACAGGAACGGGAAAGGTCATAACCGAACTCATTTATAATGTAGTCCTTAATATCATCTTTGCTGTTGCCGGTTCTTGCGAGAAAGATCGCACTGGCGATTGCTTCCGCACCTTTGATGCCTTCCGGATGATTGTGTGATACCGAAGCGGTAAGCGCCGCCATGCGTCTTGTCGTTTCAATGTCTTCAAAGAGCCAGCCTGCCGAAGATACTCGCATTGCGGAGCCGTTGCCGAAGCTTCCGTATGGCTTCGGATTCTTTTCGTACAGCCAGCGGATGAACATACCACCATATCCGGCATTCGGATATTTCTTGCCCCACTTCTGCATGGATGCAACCAATGCTGCTGTGATGTCCTCGGCGGGCTGCCCGAGGGTATCAAGTAATGCCTCAGCGACAGCGATAGTCATAACGGAATCATCCGTGAACTCGGAATGCTTACTGAAAAGCGGAAAATCCTTTGTTTTGGCACCTCTGTCAAACTCATATGGTGCGCCAATCATATCACCTAATAATGCTCCGATCATATCGAAGACCTCCTTTCCTTTGATGATTCCAGTATACCACATATAAGAGAAGAAGTGGTCGTTTGCCAAACGACAAATGAACCACTTCCCAAACTCTACTATTCTACTTTTGAACCAATGATTCTGAAACCATTTGTTTCAGGATCGAACTCTGCTATTTGTATTGCGCCAAGAAGATGGCGATAAGTTCTATAATAGTATTCTGCGAGGCTTTCGTTCCTTTTGGTATGGTGTGAACACAGCATAACTATGTATTTCTTAAATGTGTCTGGTAGAAAGGAAAGATAGAATGCTGCTTCGTTTGTAAAACCCATTTTTGCGCTCGGAACATTTCCGGTTTCAGTCCATGTGTACCTTTTACATTCAATCACAATATGTTGGTCAGAATTAACTATATCGAACTTATGATCTTTTGCTGGTTCGCCAATTGGTATCTTCTTTTCCAATTCAAAGCCGACACCATATTCTTTAATAAAATAGAGTTGCACAGCACGCTGGAAGGCTGCTCCATTCTTAGGATTATCAGAATTGCTCATAGTGCCTCCTTACTCGCCCAGAATAGGCTGTCCGTATTTGAAAAAAATAGCATTGATCTCGAAAATATCATAAATACCGTTGTTTACACAATATGTAATGATGAGGTCGAATTTGTTACTAGGCGAAAAAGCTATCTCTGCTCTTGACAAAAGATCTTCCATTGTTGGAAGGTCAAGTTTCAACGCTATCGCAAAGGCAACTGCTGTTTTCTTTTTCGGTTTGTAATTCCCATGACGCGGCATCTGAAAAAGCCGGAGCTGCCGTGCCATACGCATCTGTTCCCCGACAGTATTTCCGATCTTCATCAGCATCTGGATCCGTCCATGATCCTGGCGGAGCAGCTCACCAC
>JAIKWY010000012.1 GCA_024684395.1 Oscillospiraceae bacterium | reverse complement strand
AGGAGAGCGTGCGGCGGATCTTCGCGCTGATGTCCTTGACATACATTTCATTGTAGGCAGATGTGAACAGGCGCATCGTTCCGTAGCTCTCGCTGTCAGTGTCGGCATTGTCGGCAACGCCGATGAACCGCACGCCCCATTCCAGAAACCGGTCATTGAGATACTGCTCGATGACAACGGTATCACGCGAGAAACGCGATTGATCCTTGCAGAGCACAATGTCGATCTTGCCCTGCTCGCAGTCGCGAAGCAGCCGGCAGAATGCAGGACGGGTGCGGTCAATGCCGCTGAACCCGTCGTCCACCTTAACGCTGTCGTTGATACAATTCCGTATTTTTAACGAAAAGGTTGCATTTTTAGAGGTCGAGGGTTGCGTCAGGGTTGCATTGAGGTTGCAAATGGTTGCATACGGTTGCGTCAAAATGCAACCACTTTCAAATGAAAGCTATGCGGGAAAATCTGCTGCAAATCGCTGAACATCGAAAATGCCGTAAAATCGGACTTTTCGAGAATCAGAGGGTTGCATTTATGGTTGCATAATGGTTGCATATGGGGTTGCATCAGGGTTGCAATGGTTGCATCAGGGTTGCAACCGGACGCAACCCTCTTCACTTACAAAACAAAAAATGGGGCTGCAACTGCCGAAGTGTATCACTCAGGCAGCCACAGCCCCAATTTTCTATATTCAGTTGTAGTCATTCAGTTTCTGAACTCTACCCGTATATCATCCTTGCTGTAAACAGTCACGCTTTCGACCAGCACACCCCACAGTTCTTCATCGAATTCGGTCAGAGGTCCCAACTCTCTTACATTATTAATGAAGGCTTCAATCCGCTTGAGGCGCCTATGGGTATCTTCAATCTGCTGCTCAAAAGATTCATACTGTGTCTTCGCAGCTTCAAATCGTTCGATCAGTGTATTGTACTTTTTATTGTATTCTGTCTGATCGAGTGCGATTCGTGCATTTTCGGATATGAGGTTCTCAATCATATCGGAAAGCAGCACCATTTCATCCTTTGCCGCATCTCTGTGCTTTTCCAGTTCTGTCGTATCCGAAGCAATCACCACGCCCTCACGCAGATTTGCGATGATCTCATTCTTGTTTTCAATCATTTCGTTGAATGAACGAATGAACGCAGCGTGGATAGCTTCTGCGGTCAGATTCGGTGTGGTGCAGTGATGTTCACCCTTGTACTTATGCCCACACTGATAGATAACTCTCCGATACTGGTCGGTCGAGTGCCATACCTTCGGACTGTAAAAACCACCGCAATCTCCGCATATGAGCTTTGATGCCAGAATATCGACACCACTGTATCGGCTCTTGTTTCCCTTACGCCGTTCCATTTCCGCCTGCACCGCTTCGTAGATTTCAGGTGTGATAATCCCGTCATGGCTGCCCTCTACATAATACTGCGGTATCTGCCCGTCATTCTTTTTTGTTTTCTTTGTCAGATAATCGGGAGTAAATGTCTTTTGCAGTAATGCGTCACCCTTGTATTTCTCGTTTGTCAGAATGCTTCTGACCGTACTGCTTGACCACTTTACTTTGCCGCCGGGAGTCGGGATTCCACGCTCTGTCAATGTTTTGGCAATGCTATGCGGAGTTAAGCCGGAGAGAAAGAGCTTGTATATCTCCCTGACAATTTCGGCTTCCTTTTCGTTGACGACCAGTTCACCATGCTCACCCCTGTCATAACCGAGGAATCTGCCGAACGGAACGGAGACCTTACCGTCTGCCATTCTTCTGCGATGCCCCCATGTGACATTTTCCGAAATGGAGCGTGATTCCTCCTGGCTGATGCTTGAAATGATCGAAAGGAGCAATTCGCATTTTGAATCGAATGTCCAGATGTTCTCCTTTTCAAAATAGCACTCGACATTATGCTCCTTCAGCTTGCGGATCGTTGACAGAGAATCTACGGTATTTCGTGCAAAACGGGATACGGATTTTGTGATGATAAGGTTAATTTTCCCTGCAAGAGCTTCTTCCACCATTGTCTGGAAGCCCTTTCTGCCCTTGATGCTGCAGCCTGAAATACCCTCATCAGCGAATATTCCTGCAAACTCCCAGTCGGAACGGCCCCGGATATAGTCGGTGTAGTAACTGACTTGTGCCTCGTAGGAACTCTGCTGTTCTTCGTGATCGGTGCTGACTCTTGCGTAGGCTGCAACCTTTCTCTTTACAGGAGCTGACAGCGGCGCATCGGTGAAACGGCTGATCGTCGCCGGGATCGTTGTTATACTTTTTGCCATGTTTTTTCACTCCCGTCTTTGTATATGAATCTCAGGCTGCCGTCTGTAAATGCAAGGATGTAGTCGATGCTGGCTTCAAAGACATCGCTGTCAAAGGTATCCAGTCCCAACA
Source organism: Oscillospiraceae bacterium (assembly GCA_024684395.1). GTDB lineage: Bacteria > Bacillota > Clostridia > Oscillospirales > Ruminococcaceae > UBA3855. Next base: position 16,093 of record JAIKWY010000012.1, on the reverse strand, counting down.
CATAGGCGGCAATCGTCCGCAGCTTGCAGTCTGAAAGATTGACAGCAGTACACTCCGCATGAGCAAGCCGCTTTCCTTTGCAAGTCCAGTACACATATTTTCCTTTTGTGATGTATTGGCTGTAAAGGTTACCGCAGTGAGCGCATCGGATCTTGTCATGGAAAGCGGCGGTACGGGTGCCTGAATTGATATTTTCACGGAGCTTCAAGGTCTCATAGTGCCTGACCTCTCCGTCAACTGTATAAAAATCAACGGAGCCCGTTTTCTGAATTATAATCTTTGAGATCACACTTTTGAAATATTCTGCGTCAAAGGTGGACTGTTCAAAAAGCTCGCAGAAGATCCGTTCGATCTCTGAATTCGGGTAGTTCACGCTGTCACAGGTTTGCGGTCCGCCCGATTTGCTTCTGCACCGCCAATAGAGATGGTGGTCTTTCCGGTCGCTGATTGCTCTGCCGTACCTCCGTCCGCATATACCGCAGAAAATCATACCGTCAAACAAGTGCTTTGGAAGTGTGCGTTCCCGCTTGGGCTTTGGAATGCGGACGGGTATCGGCGGATGCGTCCATGTCCTGACTTCTCCGCCTGAAAGTGTGAAGTGGATATCACCGTTTTCACCGATGCTCATAGATGAAATCTGCTTTTCATAATCCACACCGACAGTCTCAATGCAGGCAGCGATCAGTGTATCCTCACGGATATTGATACTTTTGCATTTCTTCCTGTCCAGCTTATATCTGCACGCCCAATTGATATATGTGTGACCTTTGCTTCGGTTCAGCCTTCTGGAATAGTACCCGCCGCAAGTCTCGCAGCGGATAAGTCCCGTGAAGTAGTACACAGGATGTGCCATATCTGTCCGGCGCTGCATTTCAGCTTTGACCTTTTCATAAGTTTCACGGTCAATGATAGCTTCATGGCAGTCTGTGTACAGATACTGTGGTAGCTCTCCGTGATTCCTCACTTTGATTTTGCTGATCGGATCAGTCATAATATACTTTTGTTTCAGTGCATCTCCGGCGTAGACTTCATTATAAAGGAGCTGACGAACACCTGCCTCCTGAAAGCAATTATTCAGTGTTGTGCGAATGCCTGCGGCATTCAGTTCATCGGCAATCTTCTGAAACGACAACCCATCCAGAAACATTCGGAACATCCAGCGGACAGTTTCTGCTTCTTCCGGTATGATCACATATTGCTGAAGCTCATCATCATATCGGTAACCGAGAATATGCTTATTGGCTGTTCCTATCGTACCACTCTGAATTCTCTTACGAATGCCCCATTTGCTGTTTTCGGAGATAGATCGCGATTCCTGTTCTGCAAAGCTAGCTAAAAGCGTCAGCATTACTTCGCCGTCTGATGAGAGCGTATTGACTTGCTCCTTTTCAAACCTCACCTCTATGCCCAGCTCTTTCAGATGTCTTACGGTGTTCAGCAAATCCACAGTGTTTCTTGCAAATCGGCTGATGCTTTTGCAGAGAATAATGTTGATAAGACCTTTTTCGCAGTCCGCAATCATTCGCTGAAATTCCGAGCGTTTTTCAATGCTTGTTCCGCTTATGAATCGGTCGGCGTACACGCCTGCGTACTCCCATTCAGGATTCTTCTGGATCAGGTCACTGTAGTAGCTGATCTGTGCCGATAAGGAGTGCATCAGGCGGTCTGTTTCCATTGAAACACGCGCATAAGCAGCAACCCTGAGCCGTGGCTTGATAAGCGGCACAATAGGCTCAATTTTCGTGATAACAGGCTTTTTTTCTGCCATTTGACAGACCTCCTTTCTTGCTTATCAGCTACCATGTTACCGTCTTACCTGGGATAAGTCAACGGATTTCCGGTAAATAATGTGCCGATTTTAGGGCGGTATTTTGCCCTCATCTTTGTATCAATTACGGCGTATTCCTCTGCGGTCAACAGGCCGTTTTTAAGCATTTTTTGAAACAGCTTCATCGTCACAAGATAGGTCGTTTCGTTCTGATTCATATGATGCACCCCCGTAGCGATGTGTGATGTAGCAGGAGTGAGAGCAGTATTTTCTGTGATGGCCTGCGTAATCAGAGAACTGCTTTCCGCAGGCAGGACAAGTGATCGTAACAAAGGAATCATGCCGCAGCATTTCTTTATTCTCCTGCCAATATTTCCTCTGACATACGGAAGAACAGAATGTTTTCTGCCGATGTCCCGGTGTGTTGATGAGAGGCTGACCGCAGCGTTTACAGTAGCCTTCCGTTGTTGTTACTTGAACGACTGGTGCGGGGGCAGCAGGTGCTTTCGGTACCTTCCGACTGCAAAACGCTTTTATAGTACCGACAGCAATTGATAAGGAATCGGATATTTCTGAATAAGTCCTGCCTTGCTTCCGCATCTGCGTGATCTGTTGTTTCTGTAAATCCGTCATAGCATACCTCCCATCATAATACATATGAAAAGAACGGGCAGAGGATAACCCCTGCCCGAAAAGAAATCAAACTTTGACAAGCGTACCCTTGTAGGTGTCCTTGCCGATGGTGACGGTCACGCTGACATTGGTGTCCGGTTCTGTCGGTGCAGGCGTGGGATTCGATGCCTTGCCCCAGCCGTTCAGTCCCTTGCCCTTGATAATGGTCGGGAAATCCTTGTAGCAGATATCCAGATCCACATTGCCGCTGATGCCGTCAACCTTGCCCTTTTCAGAATACTGCCAGATGCCGTATGCGCCGCTGTAGTTGGTCTTGTCCACCCAGTGCGCCAGCCAGATCGTGTAGTGAGACTTGATGTCATCGGCAGTGTGAGTAGTGAGAGAAGAAGCGGAGCCGTACAGACCTGTGAAGTAGCCCGCCTTCTCGACCTTTTCAAGGAAGGCTCTCATGATCGCGGAGACCTTCTCTTTGCCGAGATCGAACTGCTTTTTCTCCTCAAGGTCGAAGTACACAGGGAACTCGAACTGCTTTCCCTTGATCACAGACAGGAACACATCCGCTTCCAGTCTTGCCTCATCCTCGTCCATTGCATAGGAATACCAGTACGCACCCACAGGGATACCAGCCGCCTTTGCCCCGGTGTAGTTCTGCTCAAACTTCTCGTCCTTCTGCTTTTCGAGTCTGCCGAAGCCTGCACGCAGAATAGCGAATTCGATACCGTCAGCCTTGACCTTGTTCCAGTCGATATTGCCGTTGTGAACGCTCACATCAATACCCTTCATATCCTCGCCTCCGAAATATTTGTAAAAATCATCGGTCACAGTGCTGTTACCGTGAACCTCATCGCCGTACCATTTCCCGTTCGGGCGTACATCCACATGCGTGTAAATATAGGCTGCGGTGATGTTAGCGATGCCTCTGAACCCGATATCCTGTGCCTTACAGCAGACCACTTTAGAGCTGATCGGCTGTCCGTCCTGCCCATAGCAGCAGATATCCGCTGCATTGCCGATGGTATGCTGACCTGTACCGCTGCCGCCCACATTCTTATCGTGTGTCACGCAACGGTATCCGCTTGTCACGATGATCTTGCTGCAATTGAGGGCGGCATACAGCTTTTCGAGCTTCTCAATCAGCTCATCACTAATAAGGATTTCATGCTCCTTGCCGCACTTACAGCGGAATTCCTTCACATTGAAATGCGGAGAAAGCTGTGTGGTATCATTGAATTCATATTTCTGGATCATAATTCTTTCCTTTCCGCGAAAAATCGCTTGTTTTAGGCTTGACACAATTCTATAAAAATGCTATAATTAGAAAAATAAAATACGGAGGTGCATGAACAATGCCGAGAAAACCTGCAAGCCCGAAAACCGATACTGCAAAGAAAACAACACGCAAGAAAAAAGCCGCTGCTGAAGCAGTCGTTGAAACCGCTCCGGTAACAGCAGCCGAGGTTGCAGAGACTCCAGTCGTTGATGCACCTGCTGTCAAAACACCTGCCAAGAAGCGTGGCAGAAAGCCTGCGGTAAAGAAGGCAGAAGCCGTAGTCGAGTCTGCTCCGATTGCTGAGACGGTCGCTGAGGCTCCTGTTGTCGATGCTCCCGCCGCCGATGCTCCCGCCGCCGATGCTCCTGAAAAGAAAACACGCAAGCCGAGAGCGAAGAAGGCTGACAAAAAGGCAGAGCCGGTTCTCATCACCACGCTTCAGGTTGGTGATGCTGAATTTGATATCAGCGATATTGCAGCAAAGGCATATAAGGCGTACAAGTCCACGCATAAGCGCAAGGTCGTGACCGAATTCCGTGTTTACGTCAAGCCGGAAGAAAACGCCGCATACTACACCGTCAATGGTGAAGGTGCGCCTGACTATAAGATTGATCTCTAATACACCATCTCCTTTTGTAATGCAGTCGAGTGATCGGCTGCATTACTTTTTATCGCCGTCCTCCATAGTGTCAATCATCTCCTGAATCTCGTCATCAATATGCGATGCCCGTTTCTGCAACACTTCAATTGCTTTCTTGATTGCAGGCGGATACGGGATACCCATAAGACTGGTGTTCTCGATAATCGAAAGTAACTCGTTTACGCAGAAGCCGATACAGGTCGCATCACGGATGTAGGTCGTGCCGATGAGAATATCCATTCGGACTGCGACCACAACCATGAGCAGGATGCAGAACTTTTTCGCAAGCCCCACCCAGCCTGCTTTGGAGCTGAGTCTACCGGTCTTGCTGTGCTTGGATTTGCCCATTGATGCGGCAATTAGACCTGTCGTGAAGTCGATTGCCATGAACAGCACAAGCGTAATGAGAGCCGAATCCCACCCTCCGAGCAGTGCCGCAAAAAAGCCGCCGATCACTCCGGCGGCAGTACAGATATTTTCTTTCATTTCAACATCCTCCTCAAATTGTCACATCCACGATTTTGACCGAACGGATCATCGGACTGGTATTATCCGTCACCGCTTTCCATGCAAGATAGTAATCGCCGGTGTTGATGCCGCTGCATTCGTGCAGCACATTGATATAATTGCCCACAGTACCGAGCCATCCGAACGGTACTGAAATTGCCGTATTGTTCTGAATAGACTCGTAAATATATCTTGCGGTATCCGCCGGAGAAAGTGCCTCATTGCTTTTCGGTACAAGCCACATCTCACCGATATCCGTTGCACCCGACTTATAACTCATCATGATCTTGTTGGAAGAACTGATGTGAACGGGCTCGACACACATCGTGTAAATAGTCTGCCCCCAGTTGAAGTCAGGCTGATTGTAATAGATCGCATAGCCGTTCTCCTCCGAGCAGAAATTCGGATAGGACTCCGCAAAGCCCGAAAGTGAGCGATACCCGTCATTATAGAAGGTATAAACCTTCTCGCCGTAGTCGTGAAGTGTGTCGATGGATGCCTTGAACAGCGTGATATCCGGTTTTGTCTGCGGAATTTGCAGTACCTTCGGCACGAGCGTATTCAGCTTTTCAGTTTCCGATGCAGACACTCCCATTGTTACCAGATTTCTAGCTAAAGCATCTCTCTGCTCATCGAGAGCTGTCAGATAATTTGCAATGCTCATTCAGTTCACCTCCACGATAGCCGCCAGTGCATCCTCCACACCGGCGAGTGCAGTTTCAAGTGCATCGAGTCTTGAATAAATGTCTGTGATAGAGGTCTTTGCGCCCTGCATATCATAGAGGATTTCCGTCTTAAAACGCTCAAATACGCCTTCGTTGACACCCATACGCTCGTTTAGGTTCATAGCGGCAGTGTATGCCTCATTCCATCTGCTCACATGGGACTCTGTGATGCTGTTCAGCGTTGTAAGGTTGTGATGCCAGTGTGCCTGACCGACCACTGTTGAGATAGAGCCCATGTCATCCAGCATTTCCTGTGTAATGTTGTCAAGCACAGCCTTATTGGAATGAGAATGCGCCTGCGCGGAAACCTCACTGAGACCTGTGGACAACCCGTGCAGGGCATTGGCGGTCGATGCCTGAAATGCGGTCAGGTCACGGATATACTGCTCTGTGATGCTGTCAAGCACATCCTTGTTTTCATGTGTGTGCGCCGTATTGGAAAAGTTGTTGACGGATTCAAAGAGCGTGTGGATCTGCTCTCTCGTCCAGTCCTCAAAAGGCTGCCACTCGGCGATAGCATCAACCATTGCCTCGGTGATGCGGTCAAGCACTTCCTGATTATTATGACGATGCTTGTACTGCTGCAAATTGAGGATTTCCTCGTTGACCGTCTGAATGTCATAGATCGTGCTGTCCTCGAACTGCTGCAAACCCTGCAAATCCTCCAACAGAGCCGCAGTCAGGCTGTCAAGGATATCCTTGTTGGCGTGCGTATGCGCATCTTCTGCGACAGGTGCGATCTCACGCTCGATAATGGTTGTGACCTCAGTTGTTTTCGGATACTCGGACATATCCGGTGTCACGCCGTCCTTGCCCTTCAGACTTTCGAGCCATTCTTCCTCTGTACCAACATACCCATGCTCCACAGCGATCTCATACGCAGATTTGCCGTCAAGCCCGTGTTCTGCGTCCTCGATGCGTTTGAGAAGCTGTGTATACAGATCAGGAGTCGGCGGAATGGGCGGTTCTTCACCCTCAAAACCAGATTCGCGGATATTCAGCGTAACAGGCACAGTTGTGGCTCTCACAGTGGTATCCGATGCGGTATCATAGCCGTAGACGCCCATTTTCACTGCACCCACATGAAGCTCCGCAGGCAGATAACAGCTTGTGCCGTCCACGCCGAGAACAACGGAATACACCTCATCACATTGCGAGAACTGCACGACCTTGTGAAAACGCTTCCAGTCGCCGTCAAAGGTGAATTTGAACTGCACATACTGAATCTGGTGATCTGCAAGCACTTCACGCTCCAGAATCTCAATGCTCTGATTTTTTACAAGAAACTTCCACATTATTCACGTACCTCCGTCCATTCTCTGGTTTCTGTATCAAACTGCATATATCCATCCAGACAGATGACCTTTTCGAGTGTGCCATCAAGCTGACCGCCTCTGCCGTCCCAGTTACCGCCCTTTACAACAGCCGCCCATTCATCAAGGCTTCCTTCATAGGTAAGCTGAGTAAGACTGTTGCAGTAGTTGATCCAGTGAGAGCCGATTTTTGTTACATTATGACTAAGTGTAACATTTGACAGGTTTCGGCACATTACAAAACAGAATCCCGGCACTTCTGAGCATTCAACTCTTGCGGTTGTCAGAGTATCACTGCCGTCAAAGATATAGGTGCCAAGCGTAGTGAGTGTTGCAGGCATAATGATGGAGGTAAGAGCCTGATCCACAAACGCTTTCTCGCCGATTGTTGTGATTGATGGTGGAATTGTCAGAGATGTCAGACCGCCCTGCGTGTACATGAAGAACGCACGAGCCTTGATGGTTGTTAAAGTAGATGGGAACGTGACCGTAGCCATGTTGTAGCATCGCTCAAATACACTGGTTCCAATCGTTGTGATACCCTCACCAATAACAAGGGAACGGATGTCCATTCTCTCCCAGAACGGCGAGTCTCCGATTTCATAATCATAAGTTGCACCGGAGCCGTGCAGCAGGAGCTTTCCATTTTCGTAGAGGACATAATGGATATTCTCACCGCAAGTGCCGATCTCCACGATACCGCCAATAATATCATCGACCTCGGTCTGCAAGGTTTCAACCTGTGTAGTTAAAGCATGAATCGTCTCGTTATACTCCTGCATATCCGCTGTGATCTGCGCAAGCTGAGCCAGCATATCCGTGACTTTGCATTTGCCGAGAATACAGCGGCAGTATCCGCATACATTTCTGTCCTCTCGATAATCCCACCAGTCACGCTCTGTCAGCGATGTTGCACCCGGATTCAGACGCACAGCGTACATGAGCAGTCTCACATGATCGGCATCCTGCGGAATGGTTGGAAGCTGCGGACTCTCTGCCGGAGTGCCGGGAAAGAGCTTCAGCGTGACGCTGCGGACGGATTCTGTGGTGTCCAGATAAATCGCAATGCCGACATAGCGCGGCAGGGACTCGTCCATATAGTCGGAAAGGTCGATGCTGTAGCGGGCATCGTTGATGAAATAATGCCCGTTGATCCATGCCTTGCCTCTGCCGACAGTCACACTCAGTCCGCTGCTTGCAGCAGTCAGCTTGAAGCAGTCGCCGTAGTTGTCCTGAATGCCGTTGCAGATGATACTGCCGAGATAATCACAGAAATTCTCGGCTGTGTAGGTTCTGTCAAGGTTCTTTGAATTGAAAAATCCGCTTGAAAAAGCCATAAAATCACCCCTCTTTGAATGTGGGCGTAAGACTGCGCCCGTTCTGGTCAAAAGCCTCTATCATGCCGATGAGCTGGATTTTCGGCTGTATCATGCCGAATCGTTTATGCTCCACAGTCACATAGTCACCGACATAATAATCACGGTTGTAGACATACTGCGAGTTGTTCGCAGCAATCTCTGATTCCGAGGCTGTTTTCGGATCGACCAGGTTTTCCGAGCCTCTTGTCTTCAGCAGGTTGATATATTTCTCCTCCGGGATTGGAACAGTCTCGCCCTCGACCTGTTCAGTCTCAGATATATCATCAGCGTCCACATACAGCTCGTAGCGGTCAAGATATGTCGGCTCCGTATCAATGAAGTATGTGGTGCGCTTTCGCTCCTCACCCTTGCCCTGACCGAAGATATACGCGAAGTTGCGCTGCACAGAAGCATCGGCGGCATAGCTGAAGGACAGCAGATTGCTGTATGCGTCAGAGAAGATGATGTGGGGATTATCCTCCTGCATCAGGCTGCGGTCAGTACCTTCAGAGAGATCAAACACCATGCGGTACTGCTCACCGATATCTTTCACAAGCCGGATATTTGCTGTTCCGCCGATCTTCTCGCAGATGGTGTACACCCATTCCATGAGATTGGCATAGGAGATTTGCAGCGTTGTAGTCTGCTCCCAACAAGTGCCAGAGACGGTGCCGAGGAATAGTCCGGGAATGCGCCGATTATCTGAGAGCAGTGTATTCTGTGTTACAACCTCTCGGATGATTTCTGAATACGCCTTTTCTGCGGTCACATTGTAGGTCGGATGAATGATCCTGCGCTCCAACAAACACATGAGAAATCTGCCTTTGACCGTCAGATAGTCGCCGTTTTCGACATCTGTATTGATGAGAACGGATTCGATAATGCCGAAATGCTGACTGTCATCATCTCTGCCGACAATGCGCCCCGGCTGGAAGATGTCCACATTCTGCGGATTGGCAGCGATATACACTTCAAAGCTGCCGCATTTGTAGTATTCGATGTCCCACAGCAGGGAGGAAAAAGTGTCGCAGATTGCTTCAAGCGTGATCGTGAGACTGTCCTCCGCAGCGTTCATTTTATAAACTTCTATCTGCAATATTACACCCCCAGATACGCATTGGTGTGGATAATCTTCACCCTCAGTTTTGTTAGCCCGGTACCGCGCAGATAAAAGCGGTTCTTGCCTTCACGCAGTGTCAGCCATGTCGAGCCGGAAACAAGCCGGTTGATGATATTGGTCTTGACGCCGCCGCGATCAAGTGTGACAGTTTTATTTCCTGTTTTTGTCGTCACGGTAATGATGTCTCCGGCAAGCAGGTCGCCTGTGATCTGTAAATACTCATCAGTATCCGCATTATACAGTGTAGGAGAACGAACATCTTCGAGGGCTTCTATCTCAAGCGTGAATCCCGTTTCGTCGCCGTCATTGATAATCTCCATGATATTCTGCGTGTTGTACTTGCCGAGGATAAAAGGCTCCGGATTGCTCTCAGTCGGGAACGGAAATGTGAACGCGCCTGTGATCTGCGAGTAGTACGCCATGACAGATTCCGTGGAGTACCAGTAGATGTCAGGACACAGGATAGATATCTGCCCGGTTGTCAGCATCTCAAAATTCTGCACCTCGCAGGTTTCGACATAGCCGGTTGTGAACACATCGATGCCTGCGGTCTTGTAGTAGACCTTGATAAAGCGGCTCGGTTTCACCACCTTGTAGAGCTGATGGCGGCGCTTTTCTACACCGATGCCCCTCATCTCAAAGGAAATGACCACATTCCGCTTTTCAATGAAGGCATTGTTCAGATAGCTGCCGTCCATGCCTGCATAGGAGGAGGTGCTGATCGTGCCGGGCGGCGGGGAAAGTCCTTCGATCTTTGAGGTCATATACTGGTTTGCTGTTGCCGTCATGTCGATCTGGTCTCCGGCTTCATTTTCTAAGATTAAGCTGAAAAACATAGCATCGCCTCCTTGCTTTTTCTATAGGATTGATGTATAATAAAGAAAAGATGTAAAAGGAAGATGATTATGGGTGATGCATTTAAGTATCCGGCTATTCCGCCATGTCAGTTAAATGAGAATAGTCCTATCATTGGAGCTAATGGTAAACAGATATCCACCCTGACTGATTATTGGAAATGGGCGCATTCTGATTTGCTTGGTAACACTGAGCGTGGGATACTCGCTGAATACTTGGTTAAACTTGCTTTGGAAATTTCTGGTAACCGTCTTTCATGGGATAAATATGATTTGCTTTATAAAGATCATATCAGAATTGAGGTTAAATCCTCTGCTTATATTCAGACATGGTCTCAAAAGGAACTCTCTGCAATATCTTTTAGCATTAGACCTTCTTTCGGTTGGAATGCCAATACCAATTCGTATGAAGATACTCAAAAGCGGCAATCAGATATTTATATATTCTGCCTCTTGACCAGCAAGGAGCAAGAAACGATTCAGCCAACGGATACATCACAGTGGGAGTTTTACATTTTGCCGACAAGAGTGTTGGATGAGCATAAGCCATCAGCGAAATCAATCTCACTGTCCGCATTGACGAAACTCCCTGTTCGGAAATGCAGATTTGAAGAATTAAGACAGAATCTTGATGAAATGATAGAAGTAAGTTTAGGTGAATAGAATGGATAGATCATCAAAAATAGAACTCACAAATATGTGCCTGATTTATGATGACAAGCGTGTGCTTGTACAGGAAAAACAAGGTTTGAAAGAAAAGTATAAAGGCGGCCTTGTTTTTCCGGGCGGTCATGTTGAACCCGATGAATCACTGCTCGATTCCGTTATCCGTGAGATGAAGGAAGAAACAGGACTCACCATCCACAATCCGCAGCCGTGTGGCTTTAAGGATTGGATATTAGAGGATGGAACACGGTATATTGTTCTGTTATATAAAACGGATCAGTTTGAAGGAGAACTAAAAAGCTCCGAGGAAGGCAGAGTATTCTGGCTTGACAGAGATGAGATTGACAGTGCAAACCTGATCTGGAATATGCGTGAACTAATGCAAATATTTGAAACAGATAGTTTCAGCGAATTCTTTTTCAAAATACAGAATGGTACTTATGAAGGTCAGCTATTAGGATGAAATAAGTACAAGGGCAGGATTTCTCCCACCCATTACACATTCAGCGCATTCCGCGTCTGACGATAGATTTCCAGCCGTGACAGCGATTTAGGCGAGTTATTCGTCTGATTCACTGTGCGGCTGTTGTCGTTGTTGTAGTAGTTGTTGACCACACCGCCGCTGCCGCCGTCCAGCATTGCGCCCGAAATGCCTTCAAACTTCATATCAAAGCCCGACTGCATGGTGAGCGACATCGCATCGGCTACGGATGATACAGCCTTTTCGACATACTTCCTGCTCTTGTTGATGCCCTTTGCAAGTCCCTTCATGAAGTCCGGCATCCAGCTCTCGAACTCGGATAGAGGTCCCTTGTCAGGAACAGAGAAGTGCAGATAATCGCTGATCGCTCGTGCCACATCCGCAACTGTATTGATGAGACTGCCAAGCATATAGTTCAGACCGTTGATAAGATTCTGCATGAGGTCTCGTCCCCAAGACCACGAGCTGTTGACCTTCTCCATAACTGCCTGATAAACAGCGTTCATCGCTCCGCTGACTGCATCTCTCACTCCGCCGAGCCTGTCATTGATGCCGCCTTTGATATTGTCCCAGATCGACAGAACAGCCTCTTTCACCTGATTCATCGGTTGCCGCACGATATCCGGCATAGCGTTCCAGACAGTAGTCACAACAGACTTGATACCGTTCAGTGCGGTATTCACCACATCCTTTGCGGCACTCCATGTGGTAGTGATGACGGATTTGATATCAAGCTGCCCGGTCTGGATCAGATTTTTCAGTGCCGTCCATACAGCCGTGACGATCTTTTTGATGCCGTTCAAAGCGGATTCAATGACAGAAGATACAGCTTTCCATGTTGTCGTGATGATCTTGCGGATGTTTTCAAGCGCAGAAGTCACCACAGATACAACCGCTTTCCAGCCGGAAGTAATACCGCTTTTGATCTGCAACATTGTTGTATCAATGGCTGCGTTGGCATTAGTCCAGACGGTTTTGACCGTATCAAAGACCTGCGTCATAAAGCCCTGCACCGCTGTCACTACATTGGACAGTGCGCTTTGAATCACGCTGCTGATCTTTTCGGCAAGTCCGCCGGCAAAATTATTGACCGCATCGTTAACCACACCTGCGTTGGCGTTGATACCGTCCGCAAGTCCTGTCATGAAGTCCGGCATCCAAGACTCGAAGTCTGCAAGAGGACCTTCATCCGGCACACTAAAGTGCAGGAAAGAGCGAATCTTGTCAGCCACACCCTTGACCGCATCAGAAACCTTGTTGATACAGCTCTTAATACCGTTGACAATACCGTTGATGATGTCTGTGCCCCACTGAAACGCCTGCGAACCAAGATTTTTGATGAAATTTACAGCCGCATTGAAGCCGTTTTCAATGGTTGTCTTGATCGCTGTAATCTTCTGAGATACAGTGGATTTCACGTTCTCCCAGATGGTAGAGACTGTGGTCTTGATGGCATTCATCACATTGGATACTGTATTTTTGATACCGTTCCAGATGTTGCTGACTGTAGAGGAGATCGCATTCAGGACGCTGCTGACAAATCCGCTGATAGCGTTCCATACGGAAGATACCACAGCATGAATTGCATTCAGCACAGCGGAGATGTGTGCGCTGATGCTATTCCAGATGCTGGATACCACAGACCAGATTGCATTGAGGATACCGGAAATAAAGCCGGAGATCGCATTCCATACAGTAGAGATCACACTGCTGATTGCATCCATCACCGTGGTGATAGTTGTAGAAATCGCATTCCAGATCGTTTCAAAAAATGTCCGGATAGCTTCGAGAACAGTTGAAACAACAGTTTTAATCGTTTCCCATGTTGTAGTGATTTTTTCATAGATCCAGTCGGTCACACGGGATATGATAATGTGGATCGCTTCAAAAATCGTCTCGAACAGATACCTGAATGCATCCAGCAGCGGAGAAATGAAATCGTAGATCGTCTGCCAAACAGTAGAAATGACCGTCCAGATCGCATTCAGCACAGTGCCGATCGCTGTATGGATCGCATTCCATACGGTTGTGATGACCGTTTTGATGAGGTTGATTTTTGTGGTCACATCATTGTAGATTGCTGTCCAGATGCCGACAAAAAAGTTTTTGATTCCTGTCCAGATCGTAGTGAAGAATGTTGCAATTCCGTTGATGACACCGGAAAAGAAGTTTTTAATACCATTCCAGATATTGACGAAAAAGTTCTTGATCGCCGACCAGACATTTACCCAGAACTCTTTCACTTCGTCAAGGCTTGTGCCGAAAATGTTACACAGCACATTCATATAGTTTTTGAGCGTGTCTTTCAGGAAATTCCAGACCGCTACAAAAATACCCTTGATGCCGTTCCAGACCTTGTCCCAGTCACCGGTAAAGATGCCGATGAAAATGTCAAGCACATTCAGCAGAATATCAGTGACCGCCTTGAAAATGTTAGCGATCTGTTGAAAAACGCCCTCAAACACAGGTGCAAGGAATTTACAGAGTCCGTCCCATACAGCTTTGATGACCTCACCGATATTTTTGAAGTCAAAGCCGAGTGCGTTCACCCTGTCAACGATGCCCTGACAGAAACCCTCAAAAACACTCTTGATTTGATTCCAGATTGCAGTGATCTTATTTCGGAAGTCCTCATTGGTTTTCCACAGATGCACAAAAGCCGCCACCAAAGCGGCAATTACCGCAATGACAGCGACCACAGGCGCACTGATACCGCCGATGGCTGCACCGAATGAACTAAACGCTGCCTTTGCACCTGCGATGATAGTCGGAAGATTGGAGATAAACTGCATCAGCTTGCCGACTGTGACCATTGTTTTGCCGACAACCACAAGCAAAGGTCCCAGTGCCGCCGCTACAAGTGCGATTTTTACAATGGTTTCTTTGGTCGCCGGATCCATCTGGTTCAGCTTATCCACAAGCGCCTGAATCTTACTGACAATCGCACGAATCGCAGGCATCAGAATCTCACCGAAAGAGATAGCAAGCTCCTGTAGCTGAGATTTCAGAATGGTGAGCTGACCGCCGAGGTTGTCCTGCATGACAGCAGCCATCTTTTCGGTCACACCATTGTAGCCGTCGATTTCGTCTGAACAAGTGTTGATCGCACCTTCGAGCTTTTCGATGTCACCCGGCGCAGCGTTCATAAGAGCCAAGAAGCCGGACATGGCATTTTTGCCGACCAGTGTCTGTGCGGCGTTTGCCTTTTCCGATTCCGACATCTGAGAGAATGCCACACGACAATCTGCGAGAATATCGTTTAGATCACGCATCGAGCCGTCAGCGTTTGTGGTTGCGATCTCGATCTCTCCGAAGCTCTCACCGCAGAATTTTACCTCTCCGGCAAGCGCATTCATCATAGAACGGAGCGCCGTACCTGCCTGTGAACCCTTGATACCGCTGTTCGCCATGAGACCGATAGCTTCCGCCGTGTCCTCGCAGGAAAATCCCAATGCACCCGCAACAGGCGCACAATACTTGAAGGTTTCACCCATCATGGACACATTGGTATTGGCGTTGGACGATGCCGCCGCAAGTACATCTGCGAAATGTCCGGAGTCAGCCGCCGTCAGTCCGAAAGCGGTCAGAGCGTCAGTAACGATATCGGATGTGGTAGCCAAATCCTCGCCGGATGCGGCAGCAAGGTTCATAATACCCTCGATACCGTCAAGCATATCTCCGGTTTTCCAGCCCGCCATCGCCATATAGTTCATGGCTTCTGCGGCTTCAGATGCGGAAAATTTTGTCTTTGCGCCCATCTCACGAGCTTTATCTCTCAGGTCTTGTAGCTCGTCACCAGTCGCACCCGATACAGCGGCAACTTTGGACATGGCAGTATCAAAATCCGATGCTGTTTTCACAGCGGCGGTACCAGCGGCGAGAACGGGTACGGTCACATGAGTGGTGAGTGTTTCACCGACATCGGCGATCTTGCCGCCGACCTTTTCGAGTGTTTCTCCCGCCTGACCGATTTTTACCAGAGCCTCTTGGGATTTGCTTGCCTCTGTTTGCAGGTTCTGAAGCTCCTGCTCGGTCTCGATGATCTCACGCTGGAGTGCATCGTACTGCTCCGGAGAAATTGGATTGCCGAATTCATCGGATACATCCTTTGCCTGCTGTTTCAGAGAGGTCAGTTCATCAGTCGTTTCCTTGATCTCACGCTGCAAAGCATCGTACTTCTCCTGTGAGATCTGTCCTTTAGAAAGCTGCTCATCGGCAGTTTTTGCCTGTTCCTTCAGCTCTTTCAGCTTGGTTTCGGTCTCACCGATCTTCTGTTTGATCGGATCATACTTTGCCTTCCAAGCATCGTAGTTGTCTTTGGTTTTGGCGGCTTCCTCGCTGGCTTTTTTCAGGGTATCCAGTCGTTCCTTTGTGCTTTTGACAGCATCGCCGAGCAACTTCTGCTTCTGAGCAAGCAGCTCTGTATTTTTCGGATCGAGCTTCAGCAGCTTTTCGACATCCTTGAGCTGCGTCTGCGTGTTCTTGATGTTTTTATCAACGGATTGCAGAGCCTTACTGAGTTTCGTAGTATCGCCGTTGATCTCGACTGTAATACCCTTAATTCTTCCTGCCATGCGATATCACCTGCCTTTCAGGAAAAATAAAAATACCTACTGTGGTAGGTAGACAAGTAGGCTGGATAGGTGTATAATATGGCTATCTCCTGTGCAGTGTTTCGGCTATGCTTTTGTGATACAGTTCTCTCGGCTCGAAATGGATTATGCTGTAAAACAGATGCATTACCGCACCTGCACCGAA
>JAIKWY010000176.1 GCA_024684395.1 Oscillospiraceae bacterium | reverse complement strand
GAGCAATGATGGTTGTTTTGCGTGGATGATAACTTGGATCCCGCCGGATCCTTGAAAACTGTCTGCGATTGATGTGTGCCTTTTTATAGCATTCGACTTCTGTCATCCCGCGCTCCTGTATCAACCGCAGCAGCATCGGCGTAAAGCTTTCACTCAGGTTGCAGAGCTGTTCTGCAAGCGCCTGCGGTATGTCCGATATGTGTCCAGAAACGTCATTTTTCCTTTGATTTGCATTTAGATTCGATAGCATAATATGACCTCCAGATATAAAAATCAGCAGTAGCCAAATCATTTGACTACTGCTCATAGAAATCATATATATACCGAATCACAGAAAAATGAAATTACAAATGAAGAAAAACATACGGTATTGGTTCCTTGAGTAGAAGTGGGGATCACTCCCCACACCCCTCGCAGAACCGTACTTGCGCTATTAACGCATACGGCTCTTCATTTCATATTAAGTCTTGTCTGTAAAACAAACTCACATAGATTTTCGGCTCCGGCAATTTGAAAGTGTTCAGCAAGCCCTCAAAGAATGCGGTTTTACTGTAACTTTTCTTCTGGCTTCTTCTGTTCAGCCATTTGTATAACAGCCATTCAGTTTGTGTATAGAAGCTTTTAATTGCCTCTGTATTATCGGTTACCCCATAATACTGGTAATGCCCTCTCAGCTTTGCAGATAATGTCTTGAAGATTTCTTTCAGCGGCATTGTCAGATGGGTTTTAATCCACTCTTTCATTGCCCTTACTTTACTGATAAACTTCTTTCTGCTTGTTTTCACTCTGCATCCGGTCGATCTCCTCTGTCCAGATGTGATAGGCGAGCTCGAAATCCCCCTGCGCGAATAACACTGCGTTCAGCCCGCCGACTGATGTCCCGGCAATTGCCGTGACCTGCCTGTCCAGCCCGAATTCCCGCATTGCCTTCCAGACGCCGATCTGGTAGGCGCCCTTGGCTCCGCCACCGTCTAATACAAGACCGAGTTTCATAGCATCGCCCTCCAATCTTTTTGTATGCTTGTTCTTCGTTATCTTTATTATAGCACATCCAGCGTAGGAAATAGTCAACCGGAAGGATACCTTTTGAAAAATACAGGTATGGGGCGAGATGCCCCATACCCGTATTGTACTCGTTGTCAATTGACAGATCTCTCAATGAATTGTCAATTCATATGGTTTTATGAGCAAAGAGGATGCTTACCCCCTTTGTGTAATGACGATATTGCGGAGCGGCATGGCGTTCTGGGAAATGAGCACACGCTCCACTTCCTTCTCCGACGAAGCGGTCATGTTTCAGGTCACTTTTGTCCAGCCGCCGTTGGGCATCTTTCTCTCAAACGAGTAATCATAGGAATGTAACATAGAATTTTCCTCTTGTTATAATTGGGTGGATGGGGTGGTTGGCTTATTCGTCATCATCGTCAAAGACTATTGTATCAACTTCTTCAAAATCGCCCTTTGCAGCTGCGTGTTCAGCAGTGATGCTGGTCGATTGATAGCATTCTGTGTCTCCGCCGACTTGGATAGAGATTCCATTAGCCTAATAGATACATGATGTCATTGAAATAGATCTTCCAACCTTCGCCTTCAAGATAGAGCACATGTACAGCAACTGTGCGCGGCTGACCATCTAACAATACATTGATCGTGGTGCGGTAGCCCTTCGTGATATTTGTCAGAACGCCGATTCCCATATACTCGACCCTTATTTTTTCAATGGTTTCGCTATCAAGCGGTTCTTCGGCGATCACTTCCATGTCAATACTCGTCATTGCGTTCAGAGCGTTCTGGGTATTCTGAACATCTGCACTTGTCATGCCGGTGCTCAAGATCTCAGGCAAGAAAACATCCATTACGTCCATCGCATCTCTGCGTTCCATCGCCGAAGCAAGCTCTTCCACCACTTCTGCGGATTCAAAATGCGTACTTTGCGTGACTGCGCTGCCGCGATAGCCGTTTCCATGCGTTCCACTGGCTGCTTTGGCAGGTGACAGGATCGTGGACACGCCTGCAAAAAGCACCATGAATACAAACATACCAATGACAACGGGGTGAACCTTGTACTGGGATTGTCCCGCCGGATCTTCATATAACTTGTCGCCGGTATCTTCGGAGAGGATCTGTTCAAACTGATACTTTCCGTTCTGTGTCACCTTGTCATAGGAACCCTTGCTCAGGATGACCTTGACGATGAACATGTACACAGAGAAACCGATCACAAGGAAATTCCCGATAGCCACCGATTCACTGTCCTCGTGCCTGAAAAGTGCGATGAACAAGCAAAAAATCAGATAGGCAAGAATGCAGTAGTGAATGATCATATCCAGCTTTGCACCATTGTAAAAGGGAAGGAACTGATGATTCCTGACGTAGGCATATTTTTTAGCCTTTTTGCATGTCTTTTCAAATGCATTCAGCTTCGACTGGTATTGCTGGACATAACTGCGCTTGACATTTTCGTCCATCGGGAGAGCCGATACCTTCTCGATATGTGCATGGTAGTCTCCCATTGTGAGGAAGGCCTGTTTTGTTTCGAGAATGTCATCATAATTCTCAATGTCGCTTCTTGCGGATGCGGCTTGTTCGCGTGTCTCCATCGTCACGCCGCGGACTGTGCGGAATTCCCGGTCAAGCTTTTGATCTTGTGCATCCATGATCTGAAACGCTTCCATACAGTCATTCGGTTTCAACCCGATCCATTTGATGTAGTCTATAGTCAGGATCCGGCATTTTTTTGCATCCTGCTCTGTGGTACCGAGGTTGGCTTTGACAAAGTCAGTGACGGAAGAAGCCGCTTTTATCAAGATCGAAGCAACGCCGAAGAATCTTGCAAATCTGACGAGATCTTGTCTGTAATCAGGAAACTTGTCATAGAGGCTATCATAGGTTTCGGAACGATAGGGGTTGTGTGTCAGACACTGAAATATCATTTCCTGCCGCTGTTCTTCAGGCAAATCAAGATTGATGACATTATTGCAGAGCGCGATGGCATTCTGAATGTCAGAAGAACTCATTGTTGTCCCGTTCGGAAAAAAATCCAGAAACAGCTGGCTGACATAATAAGAGGCATTCCATACGCCGTTTCGCAGTGCAGCACGATACTTGCTGTTCTGAAACAGTTCGTCAAGTTTGCGTTCTGCATCAGCTTCATCGGCCGCAGCTGCGAACATGTTCTTGACGGACGCGCCGGCACCGGACATCGCATTCAACGCACCGGCTTTCATCTGGTCTCCTACTGCGTCGAGCATATCACCGCCGATGGTCGTGACATTCCAGCGTGCGCGGTTTGCCTTGGCACGTTCACGCTGTGCAGCATTCTGGCTGAGTCTGCTGCGGATCATTTCGCTGCCGTCTATGTAGACCTTAATCGCATCGGCCACTTTGTCAAATGCGCCATTCTTTTCAGCGCGCTCAAATACCGCACTGTGATCGAGATCATATACGCCGACGGAGATAAAGTCCTTTACGGCTGTGTCCATTGTTTCTTCCAGCGCTACTGCAAACGCGTCTGCAAAGTTGTCCAGAAGATCATCCACGGTTTTGAACGACTGCTCACACTGTTTGTATTTCAAGAGCGCTGCATGTGCAAGTGTGACATATTTGATCCGATGGTGTGTATAGAGATTTCTGCCGGGTGACACAACATAATCTCTGCCCATGAAGGAAAGATGTTCTTCTCTTTCATATTGATCGAGTATTTGTTTCAAAGTCTCCATAATTCTCCTCCTTACTTGTATTTATGCTCGTTTGTGGGTATAATTAAAATGAATACGCTCTTAATGCCATAAATTTCTGCCATTTATGATCTATACTCCCTAACCAACGGAATACAGGCGTTTCAGTTGAACGGTCTGACCATAATCCTGACGGCATAAATCCTCTCAGCTTGCCGGCTGTAACAATGCCATGCACTCATACTTCCGCTCCATCGAAGAATGCACATAGCGGGAAAGTGTCGTGCTCACTGAGGCATGACCGAGAATCTCAGAAAGCGTTCGTATATCGAAACCAAGCCGGATGCTATTGGTTGCAAAAATATGCCGGAGCACATGATATCCCCTTGAAGGCAGACCACATTTCTGCAAAATACGCTGAAAACGACGTTGGAGCGTTCTCGGTTCTATGACGGAAGTATTTCCGGAAAGCAGATAATCGTCATCATCCTTGCGGAAACTTTGAAGAATATCAAGAAGAAATGCAGGTATCGGGATCGTGCGACGGGATGCCTTACTCTTGGGAGAAGCTACGAGAAGCTTTGTACCCTGACCGGAACAGATCCGCTGCACTGTGTGTCTGACGGTCAGGGTGCTTTTGTCAAAATCAATATCACCCCACCGCAATGCGCACACCTCACCGATTCGCAGTCCCAGGTACATGCTAATCAGGACGCAGAGAGACGTTGAGTTCAGATGATTCATCAGGAAGCAGAATAGACGTTTCTGCTCCGATGCTGTAAACAGCTCCAGTTCCCGACGCTCAACCTTTGGCAGAACAACATGCTCCATCTGATTACAGTAACCATGCACACGGGACTCATACTTTGCCATAGACTTTATCAGAATGACAATATCTGATACATACTTCGCAGATAAGCCGCTGTCGAGTTTCTCCCGTATGAAAGCATGAACTTTATCCGCTGTCAGTTGTTCATAGCGCATAGCTCCGAATGCGGGAAGAATATGCCGCACTATTTTCATGCGATAGTTGGCATAGGTGGAGGGCTTGACACGGAGCCGAACCGCATCCAGCCATTCAGTAAAAAGCGTATGAACCGTCACCCAACCGGAGGAAGCTTGCACAGCCGGAGCTGCTTTTAACGGTAGCAGCTTCGCCTTGACTTCCTGATAGGAATGGCCATAGATGGACTGGTATTTTGCGGAACCATCGGCTTTATAGCCAGTCCGATAGCGTCCTTCCCAGCGGCCGTCCTTGCGTTTATAGATGTTTTCTCCTCTACGTGACATAGTCTACCTCCTGTTGACCATAATAATGACGGAATAAAGCCTACAAAGCACATGGCATATTTACTAAAGCAGCATAGATTCAATTGTGTATGTTTACAAAAATATGATACATTTTGTGAATAATCGCCGATTATTATTGAACAATTTCACTGTATGTGGTATAATTTCATCAACAAGCCGCTATTGTTTTCTGCCGCCAAGGGCAGAACTTTGCGGCGTTTTTTATTTGCTCTGCTTATCACAAGTATTGACAGAATTCCTTTTCCGTGTTATCATTGTACCATAGAAGGGCTTCCGGATTTATCACAAAAATCGCCCAGTTTATCCCAGAATTCAGGAGGGCTGCCATGATAACGATCAATGCTCTGTTTCGTTTCATTGTTCTTGCTAAACGGCAGGGAAAGGGCAGGCTTGGAAATGGCGTGATCCTCACCAAATTGATCGGTACACTCTGTGACTTTGAGGACGACACAGCCGAGATCCAACGCCGTCTTACGATCTCTCCAGATAATGTCAATCTCAATCGCTATGCCGATCGGCTCATGCAGGATGGTGTTCGTTTCCCTTCACCTGATGCGCCCTATGGTCTTTCGTTGACGAAGTTCGAGGGACTTGTGCATTCAACAGATCCGGATGGATCGGCATATCTGCATTATCTGAATCGAATGCACCAGTTCTGCATGGATGTTCTGGATCCTGAAAAGGTGCCGTTGCTCACGCATACGTTACTGCATACAATGCGCACTGACAACGATATGCAGCTTGTGTTTTATCAATGCAGATTCCTTCCCAAAGCTGAGCTTCTCGGAGATCCTGCCCATCCCAAGCGCATTTGTCTTGAGGCACTGCTTGTCGGGCTGCTGTATCATGCAATGCGGTCGGAACGATCTGAGGATACCCATCTCCTACAGCTTCTGTCTATGCCTAAGTTTGCGAACTTTTCTGCCTTTTTGCTGGATAACAAGCCCGAATTGACAACAGCATCACTTGCCCAATTGCTTGATCTGAAACATCCTGTTTCTTTGGAGGAACGTCTGCTGCATGTGCTGCCTGAGATCACGGATGCATCGTTATTTTATCCGATGGAGCTGCGCATAAAGGACAGGCTCCGACCGACAGAAGCTCTTCGAGAACTTCGCAATCACGTCTTTTTGACAGCTGACGGCGCTATGGGGAAGTCAACGCTTCTCCGGCAGCAGACCGGGCTGTATCTCCCGCTTTACCGTTACAAAAAAGAAATCCGGGAGCGGCTGCTCCCGGGGTGTTCCAGTTATCTATTGACGCAGATTTTATTGAAGTATTACTACCGGGATGCCTATGCAACGTGGGAAGCCTGTGAGGCATGTGAATCGGAGAAAACGCCCGCACAGGTCTTTACGGAGCTGCTCAGGTTTCTGTCTCAGGATACGCCACGGATCACTTTACTTCTTGACGGAACCAATGAAATTCCATCGGGGCAGCTTGATGCATTTGCAGAGGAAGTTTCTTGGATCTTGCAGTATTGTCCCTGTGTCCGGCTTATGGTCAGCGGCAGAACGATCCCAGATTATCCTTTTTTTCAAACATTTGAGTCTGTTATATTGCTCGGTATATCTAACACTGTCAGAGATGCTGTACTTGCTGAGCAGCAAATGCTCCCGACAGATGCTTCCTTACTCGAACTCCTCCGCTCACCTTTGTTCCTCCGCCTGTTTCTTTCCAACAGGGGAGAGGGGCAGTTTACCCGCGGCGAGATCCTTGACACCTATTTCAGGAACTGGGAATCGCCCGTTTCCGATAACAGCAAGCTCCTGCTGTTCGCAGTGCAGTTCTTACTCCCGTTTGCAGCCAATGCCATGCTGCACCACCATCGGGAGCTGACCCGTGCAGATCTCAGCGATGCCATGAAATCAGCGTCGGAGCTATTCCTTGACGAGGAACGCATCTATCAAAACTGCATTGCGCCGCTGCATTTCCGTAAAGCCGACCTCCTTCAGGCAAAAGAAAACACCGATATTGTATCCCTTGTCATTGACCATACGGGACTTATCGAAAGTGATGCAAACGGACAGCTCCGGTTCTCTCATCAATACTACCGGGACTGTTTTGCTGCGAAATATATCCTGAACCTGATCGAAGCTCTTGTGAAGGGTTATGGTGACAATCATCCAGAGGAACAGAACCGACTGTTTGAGAAATACGGTCTTGGAGAGATCTGGTTCTGGGGTGATGACAGTGACAAGATCTATCGCCTGATTGGCGAGATCTGCGGTGATGCTAAGAATATCCCTGATGAAACAGGGCTGTATTATCAGGAGACACTGCTGGATGATCTGCTGGATATGGCACGGCAGTTCCCACATTTCCGCATGGTGGAAAATGTGATGCTTGTCATGCATCTGAACCGAAACGGTCTTGTCTGCGGTGTGGATTTCAGCGGTCTTAATCTGCCATTTACCATGCCAGAGGGGACATATTTCAGCGATCATGGCATG
>JAIKWY010000160.1 GCA_024684395.1 Oscillospiraceae bacterium | reverse complement strand
TAAATCAGAATTTGTTTTTGAATCTATAATCTATTGTTTCATTACCGTCAAAATCAAGTATTTCTTTATTTTCATGTTCATCGGGAGTAAAACTACAAAAACGATTATTTTCATCTTCAATAAGAATTCTGCCACATTGTTTGCATTGAAATATATCTTTTATTCTGATGTAGCTACCAATATTAGTTCTAAAAGTCATAGCTAATGCTTCTCTGTTTTTTGCAGGTGATTCAATCATTTCATCTGCTAAATCAAGCATTTTAAAATACTCATTATCTGAAATGATATGTCCCTTATAAGGAATTCTATCTGTGATGTCGTGAATGATATTTCCACACTTACACCTAATCCACATATTTTACTCCTATAAATTACGATTTGTAGCAGTGAACTACTTGTAATGATTATACCACACCCCCATCAAAAAGTCAATCATAAACAAAAATCGCAGCCGTTCCATTTTCACGAATGGCTGCCACATGAAAGGATTCAAAATGAATAAAGATGATTTTAACAACCTGATCCAATCCGCCCGTTCCTCCGATCTGCTTTCGTATTTTCAGAGCAGCGGCTATTCCGTGGAGAAGCGGGGACGTGATTATTATGTAAAAGAGTATCCCGGTCTGTGCATCAAGCCGGAGGAGAATCAGTGGTACTACCACTACACGAATACCGGGCGCACGAACAATGCCATCGACTGCCTGACGCATGTGCTCGGTTATGATTTCAAGCAGGCTGTCTACGAGCTGACCGGCAAGGATGTGAGTACGATGCGCTCGTCCGACTATCCAAAGAAGCAGGCTCCGCAGTACACATCGCCGCCGAAAACTGCACTGCCTGTTGTGAAAAACAAAGAGCTGATCCTACCGGAACAGGCAGATAATATGCGCCGGATGTTTGCCTACTTCACCAAGACCAGAAGGATACCGGCGGCGATTGTGGAAGAGCTTGTTCACACCGGACTGCTCTACCAATCCACGAAATTCGGCAACGCTGTTTTTGTACATAGGGACAATGAGGGAAAAGTAATCGGTGCAGAAATTCAGGGAACCAATTCCTACAAACGCTTCAAGGGCATGGCGACCGGAACCGGCGAAAGCGTCTTCCGGTTCATGCCGTTTCCGGCAAAGGATGGACAGCCAAAGCGGGCGTACCTCTTTGAAAGTGCGATTGATCTCATGAGTTTTTATACATTCTGCGACAAGAAAAAACTGCAAGGGGCGCTGTTTATTTCGATGGCAGGACTGAAACCGACTGTTCCAAAAATGTTACAGGCGCAGGGCGTGGAAATCATTTCCTGCGTGGACAATGATGATGCCGGTCGGCGGTTTGAAGCGGAGAACGGGTTCGTCCGGTCGCCATCGGTCAAGGCAGCTCTGGATGCAAAAGGCTTCAAGGATTGGAATGAGCTGCTGGTGTTCCGCAGTCAGAATCCGGATGCAAATATACGGGCAAATGCACCGACGCAGGAAAAGAAATTGCAGCCGATGATGGCAAGGAGGGCGTGACATGAAGGAAGGAAAACATAAGCGTGGTGCGGTAGAGTTGTTCCTGACAAGGGAGTTTTTCAATTCGCTTGTCACAGTGCTTGACTACTATGATCAAGCGCTGCCGGACAACAAGTTTACCAGCTATGCGATCAAGCTGAAAGATAAAATGATGCGGCATGGACGGCAGTTCACGCATGAGGGTGAACCGCAGATCGTGATCTATTTTTATGAGAATGAGGCTGCCATGCTGATCAAGCTGATGGCGATTTATTTCAGCGCAGTTGAACCGGCAGCAGCAGATTTCTTTTCCGCAGCAGCCACAAAAACAAGAACAGAAAAAGATAAAATTGCAGATCAGTAAAAATCAGAAATTCCGTACAGGGGTTTGGGGATGTGTCCCCACCTGCGGAGCAGCGAAGTCCGGCACAGTCATTTTTCTGAAAATGATTTTTCGTTTTTCGGAGAAAACGTGTGCCGGACTTTTGCCGTCAAGGTCGCAGACTTTGCCCAGAAAACGGAGCGGGGCGGAGTGACCCGTTTTGCAAGTCCAGATTCGGGCGTGCAAAACGGGTATTGGGTAAACACTACCCGTTCTGTTTATGAGGGGTAGTTTTCCTCAGATTTTCTCCGAAAATATAGCGGGATCGGCGCAGCCGGTCATTTCAGAAATGCAGAAATCTGCATGACTATTTTGAAAAAGAAAGGACGAATCTCATGAAGAAAATGAGTGTCAGCTTCACACTCGGCAAGGCAAGTCGGCAGCATGAAGCGAATGTCGATCACAGCAATCGCAAGTTCATAGCGCCGAACGTGGACAGGACAAGGGTTCACCTGAATGTGTCATATGTGCAGCAGGATGTGGAGGATGCCTACCGGGAGTTGTTTGGTGCTGCGGTAGCTGCCTATAACGAAAAACAGAAGCAGAAGTGCCGGCGGATCGAGGACTATTATCAGCACATCGCAAACGGAAAAAGAGAGGAAGCGTTCTATGAAGCCATCATACAATTTGGTGATAGCAAGACGGCCCCCTGCGGAAGTGATGCGGGAGAAATTGCAAAACAAATGCTGGATGAATATATCCGCAGCTTCCGTGAGCGCAATCCGAACCTCTACATTTTTAATGCGGTCATGCATCTGGATGAGGCATCGCCGCATCTGCACATCAACTTCATTCCGTTCTATACGAAAGGCAGATCAAACGGATTGGAGAAGGGCGTTTCCATGAAAGCTGCGCTCGATGAGCAGGGCTTTACCGGCAGCAACTTCAAAGAGAACCGGCTCGTGGCGTGGGAAGAGAGTGAGCGCACTTTCATGGAGGAGATCCTGCACCGGCATGGTTATGTGCGTGAGGACAAGCAGGCGCACTATGCACACATGAGCGTGGACGAATACAAATCTGCGAAGGAGGCGCAGAATATTGTGGAGGCATTCCGGCGGGTTCGTCATGTATCTGAGGAAGGTCTTGCTGCGGATCGTGTGCGTCAGTTGCAGATGACGCTGCAAGGTCTGGAGCAAAAAGTTGTACAGCTTGAAGCACAGCAGCGGTCGCCGTACAAATCATTCTTTTACAGCGCACCGGATAAGCAATCCTTCGTGCAGGCAAAGCTGGATGAGCTGGGGATCCCGTACCGGGAAACGGAGAACGGCTTTGAAGCGCAGGAGTGCTATGTCGATCAGATCCGGCGTTTGGAAAAACAATTCAAAGCTCCGAGGACTTCACAAAGAGAAATGATGCGGAACGACATCGACCGTCTCCTGATGCAGTCGGAATCCTTCGATGATTTTCTTTCAAAAATGCAGAAAGCCGGCTACACGATCAAGCAGGGAAAGTACATTGCTGTGAAGCCGAAGTATGGAAATCAGTTCATCCGGCTCAAATCTCTCGGTGAACTTTATAGCGAATACGGATTGAAAAACCGGCTCCGTGCCAAACAGCAGTTTGAGGAAAAGATCGAACAGCAGATCAAGGCATCGCAGCAAAATGAACCAGCGGTGATCGTGCTGCGGACGATACAATTCTATACGATCTCGTTCGGCAAAGATGCGCTGCCGATGCGAAAACAAAATCCGCAGAAGCCATTCTCCTGGACGAACGATGCCGAGCTGGATAAGCTGTTGCGGCTGAACAAACGGATCAATGATGGGGCTACACCGGAGAGTCTGCGGCAGGAGTTTGCTGCGCTGACTGAGCTTGTTGCTGCAAAGGAGGCTGCGCTGCAAAAGACGCAGTCCGATCTGAAAACCTTCCTCGAACTGAAAGAGCAGATCGAGGTTCTCTATGAGGGAAAGCACACGGATGTATACACATCGGAGCAGGCTGCTGCGGGCGTGAAGCGCTTCCCGGCGATCAACCAACATAACTATCGGAACATTGACACACTCATCCAGAATGAAACAGAGAATCTCCGAAACGCCGAGGCAGAACTTGCCCAGGCTCAGCAGAATCTGAAAGCTGCGAACGAGCTGCTGACGGTGGCGGAGAAGGTCTTTGGCGGCACGTTCGTACAGCATCTGGTCAATGATGAGCGTCAGCGCCGGGAAGCGAAGTACATCCCGAACGGATTGAAGAATGCATGAGGTGCGGTATGGGAAAACATCTGCAATTATCCGGGACGGCACTGAAATATATCGCCATCGCTGCCATGACGATCGACCACATCGCATACATTTTTATAGATTCAGGGACGCTGCTATATTATATCATGAGGCTAATCGGAAGGCTGACTGCTCCCATCATGGCATTTCTGCTGGTTGAGGGCTTCCTGCACACAAGAAGTTTCAGAAAGTATCTGCTGCGGATGGTTGCATTCGCCTTCATAGCAGAACCGTTCTATCTACTGATGATGCTCGGCAGACCGTCGGTGAGTTTATGGGAGATTGTGCAGAATCTGGATGTGATGTTCACACTGGCGATTAGTCTGGTGATGCTCTGGATTCTGTCACGGGAGCGATGGAGCACGACCGTCCGACTGGTGGCAGCGATGCTGTGTTTCATGATGGCAGATCTCTGCGACTGGTCATATATCCTGCCGGTCTGGGTGGTGATTTTCTTTCTTTTCAGAGAAGAAAAACAGAAGCGGGCGCTGGTATTTGCGTCCGCTTCTTTGATTCTGCTGCCGGTAAAGTATCTGTCAGGCTACGAGAGCTTCACGGCATTTCTTTTCAATTACGGTGTGCTGCTTGCACTGCTGCCGATCGGGTGCTACACCGGCAATCGTGGCAGCAGCAATTCACCGATGGCAAGATTCTGCGCACGCTGGGGCTTCTATCTGTACTACCCGCTGCACATGGCGGTGCTGGTTGCAGTGAAGCTCTGGATTTCTTGAAAGTTGATACATGTAGCACAAATATGAGTGAGGAGTTGTTGTTATGAAAAATATGGGTAAACAGATCAAGGAGCTTGGGGTATTGCTGATCGTTGTAGGGGCGGGTTCACTGCTGCTGGCATTATTTCCACTGGTCTCATCCGATACGCAATCGCCGCTGTATATCCTTGCGGACAGATACTTCGTTTGGCTTCTGGTTGGCGGGCTTGTCGAGATGCTGGTGGGGATCATAACAAGGAGCATCGGTAAAGGTAAGAGCAAGAACAAGAGGGATAAACAGAAACCATAATCCGTATCTGTCACCGAAAAAATATAGTTGCTACTGAAATAATTATTCTGTTCGACAGCTTTCGATCAATTTCGCACTCGAAATAGTGTAAAATGTAAAATAATAGTAAATGCAGACCGAAGAAAGCAAAAAGGATTGGAATGTAGAAGTTTTTGCGAACCGGTGCTATCACAATATACCTGTAAAGAGTTGAGGGTTCAGAGCTTCTTTTGCTTCCAAGTGGTATTGGTATCCTTTTCTCTTTCAGTATGTCATGGGATCTGGATGCCATAGCTGGCTTGATCTGAATCTCGACCTTTCAGAGAAAGGGATTGACATGCTGTTACAAGTCAAGTGGTTCTGCAATAGCCCACACTACCCTTAGCACTCCTTCTTCATATATGAAAAACATTATGAAGAAGGAGGATTAACTATGGCATTATATTATGCGTATAATCAGGAGGCAAAGCAACCGCTTCGGGTTCAGATCACCGAGGAGGAGTACATAGCTGCATTAGCCGATCCTGACCGCTGGTTTATCAATTTCGGAAACTGTGTGCTGGAGGTCAGCAGAGAGGAGTATGTCAAGTACAGCAAGGATTATTGGCATTCACGGTATAATATCCGCTATGCGTATCGGAACGGTATCAAGGTGCAGTCGCTCGATGCTCTGGATGAGAACGTTGCAGATACATACCCACTTCGTTCCGGACAGACGTTGGAGGATGCATTGATAGAAAAGCTATCAATGGAAGAGCTTACAAGACAGCTTTCTTCTGCCTTACGAGAGCTGGATGCGGACGAGCTGCATCTGGTCGTGGAGATCCATATCAACCAGAAGCCACAAAAAGAAGTTTCGGAGGAATTTGGTATCTCACAGCAGGCAGTCAGCAAGCGGTTGCAAAAGGTGCTGAGGAAGCTGAGGGAGAGGATGGAAGGGAAGTAGAGGTAAAACCTATTTGTGACTACTTATCAGGGATGTGCTTGTCTATGTGAGTATCGAGAGTGTATCACCGTCACCTCCACCAACGGCGACGGCATCAAGTCCACCAACGTTTCCGATGAGACAAAGGGCTATATCACGTTTAACGGCGGCACCGTCAGCGTGGATGCACATTCGGACGGCGTCTATGCTTCGAGAGACGTCACTGTCAACGGCGGCGGCATCAGCATCCACACCTATGAGGGCTCGGATTTTGAGCCGTCTGCTTCCAATCCCGGCACAAATCCCGGCACAGACCCCGGTTCCAACCCCGGATGGCAGTTCCCCGGCTGGGGCGGCGATAACGGCGGCGGTAATGGAGGCGGCAACGGCGGCGGCTGGTCATTCCCCGGCTGGGGCTGGGATGACAGCGGCCACGACCTCGGTCTCGATTTCAGCGCCAAGGGCATCAAGGTCGGCAACGGCGATGCCAACATCGGCGGCACCATCAACATCAACGGCGGCAAGGTGACGGTCAATTCCACCGATGACGGCCTGCACTGCGGCGATACGCTGACCGTCAACGGCGGTGAGCTCACAGTCGCCACCGCAGACGATGCGCTCCACAGCGACCAGTACCTCTACATCCAGGGCGGCAAGCTGCTCGTTACGGATTCCTATGAGGGCGTTGAGGCCATGCAGATCTTCGTGAAGGACGGCGACCTGACGATCTATGCCTATGACGATGCACTCAATTCCGGCCAGAAGGATGCGGCGAAGACCGTCCATGTCGGCAATGACAACTGCATCCTCCAGATCGACGGCGGCACGATCCATGCTTACGTAACGAACAATGCCGAGGGCGATACCATCGACTCCAACGGCAAGATCATCATCAACGGCGGCTTTGTCTATGCCGAGGGCTCTGTGGACGGCCCGGATTCCGCGATGGATTCGGACGGCGAGATGATCGTCAACGGCGGTACGCTCGTGGCGATCGGCGGTCTCGGCCTGGGCGAGATGCCGGTAGACAGCTCTCAGCAGTGCTGCCTGTACTGGGGCGATCGCTCCAACAAGTACCAGAGCGGCAGCGTCATCAAGCTGCTCGATGCTAACGGCACGGAGCTCCTGTCCTACACGGCGGCACAGGCGTTCAAGAGCGCAATCATCAGCTCGGCCGATGTTAAGAAAGGCGCCCACTATCAGCTCACGGTGGACGGCCAGACGGTCGCAGAATTCGACGTCAATGCTGCACTGACCAAGCAGGGCGATGAAGGCTCCTTCGGCATGGGCTTCTGATCCTTATCACATATCGCATAAATGCTCCCCCACAGTTCCGGCTGTGGGGGAGCATGTGTTTTCCGCAAGGGAAATGCAAAAACTGAGGGAGCATCTGCCCCCTCAGTCCGGTTCTGGTTATGCGGTCGTTGCCGTTGTATCCGTCTCCTCCTTCTTCTTGCTCATCATCATAGTGGCGGTACCCAGCGCACCGACCACGATGCCTGCCAGACCGGCAAGTGCCGCAACGCCGCCGGTGAAGGCAGAGGATGTCTCTGCTGCGCCGCTGTTCTTCCAGAAGAAGTAGAGCTTCTTGCTCGGCTCGTAGCAGTACGCCTCATCGGCAATGTCCACATACGAATCATACGTAAACAGGTGCAGACCGCCATTGCAGTTGATCGGGAGCTTGTTGCTGCCGGTCTGCAGTACCAGAGAATCTGCCAGGATCGGGTCGCCCTTCTTCGGGGACTTCACCGTATAGAGCGCCAGCCACTGCTTGCCGGTATCGCAGTTGAGATCGGCAAGGTCGCCGCAGCCCCACTCGTTGTAGTGATTTACGCCGTTCTGGGGATCCTCTACCCTGCTGTAGTCCTGACGGTTGCACTTGACAGCTTCATAGTAGACATACTGATCGAATTCGATGTTCTTCTTCTCGACGCCGTTGGCATCCGTGGTGTAGCTGACAATGTCCGCCTCATCAACAATGTAGTACGGGATCATCGTGAAGTTTCTCTCCTGATAGACCTTTCTCTTCTTGGAGAGCTCGATGCCGGTCGTTACCGCACCATAGATAGCAAGTGCTGCACCGATCGCCGCTACGACACATCCTGCATACAAGCCGCCGCTATATGCGGTTCTCGTAGCAGTTTCTTTTAGGGTGACTTCCACCCAGGGATTCTCTGACTGTGAAGTAGCCATTTTTACGGGATCAATGACCCAGACTTTCTCGGTTTTGGTCACCACCTCTACCGTGACCTTGCTCAGCTTTGCGGCGACAATACCTGCGACCATCAGGATCGTACCGCCGATCAGGCAGGTGCAGGAGACCGCATTTTCCTTGGAGAAGAAGCCCGTGCTCTCTGTATGATCATCAAAGGGATTTCTCTGCGCTGCCTCCATCATGGCACGATTGGTCAGAGCGACCATGCCGTCCCGGAAGATCGCACGGTTGACGCCGGTGTAGACATCGACCTCCTGCTGCGTGTTGACCTGGTCTGCGATCTTTTCTCTGACCGCACTGACCGCACCCTCTGCATCACATCCGAACTTGATCAGATCCGTCAGCGTCAGGAAGCTGATCGAAGCCCGCTGCCCGTCCGAAAGGGAGGCCGCAAACGGGATAAAGTTGGAATAGCTGCTGTAATTCTCGCCATCCTCCGGCAGGAAGAAGTCATAGAGCGTGTCGCCCCATTCGCCTTCATAGTCCGTCTGCTTTGTCTCGACGTAGACCGGGAAGAGGGTGTACGCTTCTACGCCCTCTCTGGTCGCCGTGGTGAGCTCTTCGCCCTCCGCATCTGCTTCCTCGATGACAGTGCCGAAGTGCTCCATCACACGGAAATAATAGTCCTCGTCCTTCTCATTGTCACCCTGCAGGAGCTCATTCTCCTCCAGATACGTCTGAACAAACATCAGGTCGGAGCTCACCGCATAGTAACCGCTCGAGAGCTTCTTGGCGTAATCGCCGAAGCGAAGATCCAGCTCGTTCTGCGCTGCGGAGCGGGAGAGGTTCTGTCCCGCCTTCTCCGGGAGCACATACTCAATGTTGGATGCCAGATCCACGCCGCTCAGATCAGAGAGCCGCGCGAGCCAGCCGCCCTCATCCGTATCTGTGGAAAGGCCGATGAGCTGTTCCATAGATGTCACGGTGAAAACAGACCCTTCGAGGATGATCTGCTGGAGGTCGCCGTATTTCACACGATCATTGGCGTTCATCGCTTCATAATCGCTGTCCGACATGCCCTTCTCCTGCATGAGGTCGCCAAGCAGAAGATCACCGAGCTTCTGCCCGGAGTCATGGCGGGCGAATCTGCCGTCCACCTCGCCGTCATAATACAGGTTCAGCAGGTCATGCGCCAGCACTGCACGCTGGTGCGCCTCGCCCTTGCCGTTTTTGTAGTTCTCACGGTATTCCCGGATCGCCGGCAGGAAGCTGTTGATAAATTCGTCGATCTCGATCTTCTTTTCCTTGACGAGCTCCTCATAATCCTTGAAGCTGTAGCCGACAGACGCCTCCAAGCCGAGCTTCTGCGCCTGCTCTTCCGTCAGCCCCATGTTCATCACCGCCATATCGGTGATGGCATCGTCCGGGTTGCCGGTGCGGCGAATACCCATCACCGCCACGGTCTTGGATTTGCCCTGATTGAGGTTGCCCTTGACCGGCTCCCATTCGTGGCTGGTCAGGTACTGGGTGGCTTCCTCCTCGGTTGCACCGTAGGCGATGAACACCTCGCTGATGTAGGGGCCGCCCTTGTCATCTGCTGCTGCCCTGAGCGTACCGACACCGCCGCCGGAGATCAATGCTGCCGCTGCCACGAGCAGAGACAGGACTCTTTGCTGCATTCTTCTTTTCATACGTTCCTCCCATAATTGTCGGGGAGGGAGCACACCTCCCCGGGTTCTGTTGTGTTATGCGGTCGTTGCCGTTGTATCCGGCTCTTCCTTCTTCTTGCTCATCATGAAAGTAGCGGTACCAAGCGCGCCGACCACGATGCCTGCCAAGCCTGCAAGCGCTGCAATGCCGCCGGAGAATACAGAGGAAGTCACCGGTGCGCTGCTGCTCTTCCAGAAGAAGTAGAGCTTCTTGCCCGGCTCATAGCAGTATGCCTCATCGGCAATGTCCACATATGCATCATACGTGAACAGGTGCAGACCACCGTTGCAGCCAGCCGGGAGCTTGTTGCTGCCGGTTTTCAGCACGAGCGAATCCGCCAGGATCGGGTCGCCCTTCTTCGGGGACTTCACCGTATAGAGCGCCAGCCACTGCTTGCCGGTATCGCAGTTCAGGTCAGCCAGGTCGCCGCAGCCCCACTCGTTGTAATGGCTCACGCCGTTCTGGGGATCCTCTACCCTCTTGTAATCCTGCCGGTTGCACTTGACCGCTTCATAGTAGACAAACTGGTCGAACTCGATGTTCTTCTTCTCGACGCCGTTTGCATCCGTGGTGTAGCTGACGATATCCGCCTCATCGACAATGTAGTACGGGATCACTGTGAAGTTTCTTTCCTGATAGACCTTTCTCTTCTTGGCGAGCGCGATACCGGTCGTTACCGCACCATAAATGGCAAGCGCTGCACCGATCGCCGCAACCGTAAATCCGACATAAGAAGCAGTCGAATATCCCTGTCCAAGCGGCACATTACTTAATGTGGCTTTTAATGCAGTTCGCATGCCGCCTCTCGTCGCTTCCTGCGAAAGATTTGCGACCACATCCTCGATGACATCACTGACGCTCACGAGCTCAATAGTCTTCATACACATTTTTGCGCCTACACAGCCCATGATCAAGAAGATCGAACCGCCGACCAGACAGATAAGCGAGATAGAATTATCCCATATATCAAAAGCCACACTTTCTGTATAATCGTCAAAGGGATTCCTCTGAGCAGCCTCCATCATGGCACGATTGGTCAGGGCGACCATGCCCTCCCGGAAGATCGCACGGTTGATACCGGTGTACACCGAGACCTCTTTTTGCTCTTTGAACTGCTCCTGCATCTTTTCCCTGACCGCAGAGACCGCACCCTCGGCATCGCATCCGAACTTGATCAGATCCGTCAGCGTCAGGAAGCCGATCGCAGCACGCTGCCCCTCCGAAAGGGATACTGCCAGCGGGATGAAATTGGTGTAGCTGTTGTAATCCTTCCCATCCTCCGGGTTGAAGAAATCATAGAGCGTGGAGCCCCATTCTCCTTCATAGTCGGTATGCATTGTCTCGGCATAGACCGGGAAGAGACCGAACGCCTGTATGCCCTCGGTGAGCTCCGGGTCAAGCGTCTCATCCTCCGCCTCGGCCGCTTCGTCCATGATCATGCCGAAGTATTCCATCACGCGGATCGCATAGGCATCGTCCTTCTCGTTATCTCCTTGCAGGAGGTCATTTTCCTCCAGATACGTCCGGACGAACATCAGGTCAGAGCGCACTTCAAAGTAGCCGCCCGAGAGCTTCTTGGCGCAATCGCCGAACTTGAGATCCAGCTTGCTCTGTGCGGAGGAACGGGAAAGATTCTGTCCCGCTGTCTCCGGAAGCACATACTCGATGTTGGATGCCAGATCCACGCCGCTGATGTCCGAGAGCCGCATGAGCCAGCCATCCTCGTCCGTATCCGTGGAAAGACCGATAAGCTGCTCCATAGAAGACACGGTCATGACAGAGCCTTCGAGGATGATCTGCTGGAGGTCGCCGTATTTCACACGGTCATTGGCGTTCATCGCTTCATAATCGCTGTCCGACATGCCCTTCTCCTGCATGAGGTCGCCAAGCAGGAGATCACCGAGCTTCTGGCCGGAGTCGTGGCGGGCAAATCTGCCGTCCACCTCGCCGTCATAGTACAGATTGAGCAGGTCATGTGCCAGTACAGCACGCTGATGTGCCTCGCCCTTGCCGTTTCTGTAGTTCTCACGGTATTCCCGGATCGCCGGCAGAAAGCTGTTGATAAATTCGTCGATCTCGACCTTCTTCTCCTTGACGATCTGGTCATAGTCCTTGAAGCTGTAGCCGACCGAGGCCTGCATGTTGAGCTTTTTCGCCTGCTCCTCCGTGAGTCCCATGTTCATCACCGCCATATCGGTGATGGCTTCGCTCGCGTTGCCGGTGCGGTGGATGCCCATAACAGCCACGGTCTTGGACTTGCCCTGGTTGAGATTGCCCTTGACCGCTTCCCAGCCATGGCTCTCCAGGTAATTGATCGCATTCTCCTCCGTGTCGGCGTAGGCGATGAACACCTCACTGACATAGGGGGCGGCTTGCTCCGCCGCTGCCCTGAGCGTTCCGACGCCGCCGCAGGAGATCAGCGTTGCCGCAGCCACGAGCAGAGACAAGACTCTTTGCTGTACATTTCTTTTCATACATTCCTCCCAAAATGTCCGGGGAGGGAGTTCACCTCCCCGTATTTTGCCGGTTTATGCTGTTGTTGCCGGAGCGTCCGGTTCTTCCTTCTTCTTCGTCATCTTCAGCGTAGCAGTTGCAAGACCGCCGACGATCATGCCTGCCACACCTGCGAGTGCCGCAATGCCGTTGGAGAATGCCGAGGAAGTCATGGGTGCGCTACTGCTCTTCCAGAAGAAGTAGAGCTTCTTGCCCGGCTCATAGCAGTATGCCTCATCGGCAATGTCCACATATGCATCATACGTGAACAGGTGCAGACCTGCGGTGCAGTTTGCCGGGAGCTTGTTGCTGCCGGTTTGCAGCTTCAGCGAATCTGCCAGGATCGGTTCGCCCTTCTTCGGGGACTTTACCGTATAGAGCGCCAGCCACTGCTTGCCGGTATCGCAGTTGAGATCGGCAAGGTCGCCGCAGCCCCATTCATTGTAGTGATCCACGCCGTTCTGCGGATCCTCTACCCTTTTGTAATTCTGCCGATTGCACTTGACCGCCTCATAATAGACATACTGGTCGAACTCGATGTTCTTCTTCACAACGCCGTTTTCGTCTGTGGTGTAGGTGACGATATCCGCCTCATCGACAATGTAGTACGGGATCGCCGTGAAGTTTCTCTCCTGATAGACCTTTCTCTTCTTGGCGAGCTCGATGCCGGTCGTTACCGCACCATAGATGGCAAGTGCTGCGCCGATTGCCGCAAGCACAAACCCGGCATAGGAAGTACCCGTACATGCCTTTCCTCTCGTTGCACTATATAATGCGTCATGTAAGCCGCCTCTCGTCGCTTTCCTCGAAAGATGCGCAACCACATCCTCGATGACCTGACTGACTCTCGCTATCTCAACCGTTTCCATGCACAGACATGCGCCTACAGTGCCTAAGATAAAGAAGATCGCACCGCCGATCAGGCAGGAAAGATCTACAATATGATCCAACGGATCATAACCCTCACGCTCTGTATGATCGTCAAAGGGATTTCTCCGAGCAGCCTCCATCATGGCACGATTGGTCAGGGCGACCATGCCCTCCCGGAAGATCGCACGGTTGATACCGGTGTACACCGAGACCTCTTTTTGCTCTTTGAACTGCTCCTGCATCTTTTCCCTGACCGCA
>JAIKWY010000129.1 GCA_024684395.1 Oscillospiraceae bacterium | reverse complement strand
TGGCGATCACATTTGTAATCCACAGAATCCTGTTATCAAAAGAAAAGCAGATGCTGACCGAAGCAGGGTATTACAATCCTGTTTCGGTCGGGGATTATTCGCTGAATGTACATGATTTCGGAATTCAAAACGGTAAGCATACATTCGTAGGATTATCGGGCAAAGGCGTATTTGATTACAGTGTCAGAATGGAGCGCCTCATGGGCGGTCTGGCTGAAGAAAACCGGATCGTAATCGTTGACCGTGCGGGTTATGGACTCAGCGATGATACAAAGGAGCCGCAGACAGTGGAGCGTGTTGTGGATCACTACCGTACTGCGCTGAAAAATGCCGGTATCGAAGCGCCATACATTCTGCTTCCACATTCGCTGGGCGGTGCTTATGCGACATATTGGGTAAGTCAGTATCCGGAAGAGATCGAGGGTGTCATTTTTCTTGCCGGAACACAACTCAGCGATAACCCTGATATTGCTTTGGAAGATGGCAGTGCATTTGAGAATCGGTTTGCGATTGCGGCAAATCAGATGGGACTGGTAAGACTTGCGAAGTCGTTTCTGTTAAAAACTGTAATCCCCGGTATGAATTATTCGGATGAACAGCGAAAGTATTCGGAAGCATTGAATCTGCATCATACATTTAATCCTGCTTTTTGCTACGAAGATGAGCATATGAATGAAATCTGCAATACTGCATATCATGCGATCAAGCCAAATGATGTTCCGAAAGTTTATATTTGTTCAAGTTGGGGATTTCAGTCCGGACAAGAATTAGATGAAATGCTGGCTTGGGATAAGCAGGAATGTGAATTCACGGGGAGGAAACAGCCTAAGTTTCCGGAATCCGGGTATGATATGGATATGCTGCAAAAACTCCGCGATACCGAATTGCAGCCCTATCTTGACAAAATGGGGAACTGTGAGCTGGTGCTGCTGCCGGGGATACACTGTATTTATGACCAGCGTCCCGATGATGTCGCAGAGATCATCAGCGACTTTCTGGAGAGAATAGAGAAACAAACGGAATAGAAAATAGAAAAATACTTTAACAGTTAAAATTTGATTTATCGCAGAGCCTATTCGATCTTTACGCTGTGAGGCGCATTGGAAGAATCCTGCCAGCGGGGGCTCCCCGCAAATCCTGATTTTACGAAGTAAAAATATATGTAAAGGGCAGCGGATCACTTCCAACTGCCCGGAAACCTTCACGCCTTGGTCAGCGTGTACTGTTTATTAAAACAGCAGAATCAGGAGATAATCAAGATCACGATAGATACTGCTATACTAAGCATCATCACAAATGTGCTTAAACATCCGGCAGACTTGTTCATACCCAGTCTCTGCGGCGGCGTATTCACCGCTCCTGGCGCTTGGTAAGAACTGTTATCCTTCTGCTGTTTTCCTACATGATCGGCGGCAGTTTGCGTATCTGTTTTCCTCAACAATGCGAGCGGATCTTCAGCAGAAAATAATCTTTCATAGAAGGATTCGAGCCACTCATAATCAGTCTCTGCGCATATATCACTGTCATAGCTGACTTCGTGAGCGAGTTGATTCCTGATCCAGCGTATGTGTTTCAGGTTATCGTAATCACTTTTCCAACCTCGTATTTTGACGCTGCCCCTATTGAAAACGGCTTCCATCAATCGTATGTACTCCGACACACCTTCGGAAGAAGAATAGGCATCTTTTATAAAACGGTCTGTACGCTTATACAGATCCATAAAATCAATATTCATATCACGCACATTCACCGCCCCCTTTTTCAGTAATTGACTGGTCGTTTCCCTTGCTGCGTTGTTTTCATCATTATACCGCTATTTCTTTTTTGCATTATCACGACGAGCCGATCCGCAAAAGTATTACAGCGGCATCAAGGTATGTATCAAGATGAAAACCGACTGAATGACAACGGATGTAGATTACATGCGCTGCATGCGGTATGACCAAGGCTTATGCGTTCCGCTCAATGCAGATCTGTCATGACCCAGTCATGTTCTTCATGCAGATACACATTGTTGCAGAAAGGACATGCTTTGACATTGCGGGCATCAAAGCTGGCACCGCATGACGGACAGCTCACCGCTGCGAAAGAGAAACCGAGATCCGTCGATGCTTTGAGCTTCTTCCGCACATGCATCCGGAACTGGTCCGACTGGCTTATGACCTTTCCCTTCTTGTAATGAAGGCAGTCAAGATACAGCGTGAGATCTGCATCGCACACTCCGTCCGTGATTTTGCAGCGGTTGATATTGAAATTGAAAAGCTGTGCTTCAATGATATCTGCCGCAGTTTCGGGACACCGGCATTGGCAACAGGCAAGCTCCGTTGCATCCTTGCTGTAAACAGCCATTCTGAACAGGGAGATGACCTTGTCACGGAAGTAGTTGGATGAAAACTCCGGATCATGCTTTTTGATCTTGTAATCGTTCAGCAGTGTGGAGATGGTATGTCCTCCGCCACGCATCCCCTTGCCCATCAGTCCCAGGATCTCTAACAGCTTTTTGAACACAAACAGTAGACCGCCGAACATGACACCGCCCGTGATGCCGCCCATGATGCTGGAGATCAGATCCGATATCGCAATTTTTCCCGGATGATCGATCATTCTGAATGCGATTGAAAGGATCATCAACGGCAGGGTACATACTGCGACCAGAAGTCCCAGATCGCGTAAATTTTTGCTTTTTTTTCGCTGCGCATCCGAAATCTCATGGGTGGAATAGTTCATGACCTTCGGATAGAGCTCACTCATCAGGAAATGTGTGCCGCAGTGTTTACAGCCTGCCTGCAGTTCACCAAGTGTGGAGGGAGCACCGCAGTTCGGACAGCACAATGCCATACCGTCATCCAGCCGCGATCCGTTCTTCGGTTCCAGGATCAACGTGATCAGTGAGACTTCGGAAACATTCAGTCTGCGCTGATCCTGCGTGCTGATAACGCTTCTGGTCACATTCATTTCTCCGCCGAGGGCACTGCATGTAAAGATCCTGTCGTTGTAATAAATTCCGGTGACATTGCACCTGCCCGAATCGTTCTTCGGGATCTCGCATTTCATATCGAGTCCAAGTGAATGCAGCTTCTGTTTTTGCAGTTCCAGTATAAAACGCAGATCCTGACCGGCAGCGCCGGGAAGCTCCCCGCCGCTGTACCAGTCAGCCATTTGCCTGATAAATGAATTGTGGGTCTCAACGGGCACAGAATACTCTGTGGAATCTGATCCGGATAAATTCATAGGTCTTTCTTCTTCAGACAACTCAGATTCCGGAAGTGGGATGGTCACTCGGGTTTCAAAGGGAACAGCAGCATCGAACGGAGCGTTCAGCCCGATATCGCAGTGCCCCTTCCAACAGATGGTCATGCTGCTGCCATTGATGCTTTCAACGGTTAATTCGGCATTGTCGATCATCTGGCACTTATTCATATTGAGGGCGCCTGCATCACCATATTCATTACTATATTCTTCCCAGACAAGTATTTTGCCCACAAGCTCCTGCAGGCTCTGCACCTTGAGAAAGATACCATCGATCTGCTCCAGAGACACTTCCTGACACGCATTGGGTACTTCTTCGTTTTTCGTTTTGGCATACACATTCATATACAGACTGATGCCATCGTCTTCATGTTCAATATAGACGGTACCATGGGGTTCTTCATAATCATAACCTGCCAGCTTGAAAAAGTTTGACATATTATTATCTCCTTTGCTTTATAAGCACAGCAAACATTGTGACGGTTTGCTTTATGGCAACACCGCACAAAGGACAGTACGTCAGATGTGCCACAGATTTTTCGACAGCTTGTACAATGACGACGACGCGATACTGGATGTATCGCTAGGAGGAATTGTGCAAGATGGCGGAAAAGATGGGGTACAGATGACGAGCTGAGCTGTCAGGCGGTCTTTGTGCGGTGTTGCCTTATATTTCCGTGATACTGAAGATCTCAGAATGACTGTTGTAAAAATCTAAAGGCTTGCCATTGCACTGATTGATCATGCGAAACCTCCGCAGCTTTCCTATTGTGTGCAGAACAAGTGACCGCCTTATTTTCATTATACATCATCAGGAAAGAGATGTCAACACTTCATAATCTTCATAAGCGCGCGCCAGAAACATACTCCTGTTATCAAAAACAGCATCCGGCTTATATCACTTTGACGGTTGTGATAGTTCTGACGACTGTGACGATCACAGGAATGACCTGCACAACAGCGAAAACTGTGATGCAGCATTAGAGAAGGTCGTCGCTCGCCGCAAGTCGCTAAATAGAGAACTGCGGAAGGTGAAGAAGCGAATTTGTGAAATTGAGGGGATGTGGAGGGGATGATCCCACCATCATTCCATCTTTAATGCAGGAACAGTTGTGAAAATCACAAGATCCTCGTTTCCTGTGTTATTACTTCGGCAATTAAACAATTGGCTCTTCTTTTTGAAAATCCGTCAAAAGAACGCTGTTGCGTCCTTTCCTGATTTTTAGTCCAAACTGATCAAATTATATTATTACCGAAGTAATAATTATGAATAATATTGTGAGGCATCGTAGCTGCAGCTTTTCTGATTATTTCACCCCTTGGAACGCACCAATCCGCAACAAGGAAAACGGTAATCCGAAACAAGGAACTCACCAATCCTAAACGAGGAACGCATCAATCCACAGCAAGGAACGCACTGCTAGTGCCCACCCATTTTATCATCCCAAAGTGAATGTATTTTGTCACGTAGGCACACGTTCTGTCAAGGTGGAGGCACAGCATTTTGTCAGGACGCCCACCTGTTTTGATTATTCCACGCCGAGGAAAAAACCAATCCGCACCAAGGAAAACGGTAATGCCTGAAGAGCATGGCGTAGCAGGTTCGACCCCTGCCGGAGGCACCACACTTCCGCTGCGTTTAACGGTAGGACACCTGCTTCTGACTCAGGCGATGGGAGTTCGATTCTCTCAGCGGAAACCACACAATTCCGTTTCGTTTAATGGTAGGACACCGGTCTTTGAAGCCGTGAATGGAAGTTCGATTCTTCCAACGGAAACTATAAATGGGAGGGCGGCAAAGTTGGAGAGTTGCGGCAGTCTGTAAAACTGTTGGCTTCGGTCTGAGTGAGTTCAAATCTCACCCCTCCCACCATATACCTCACTGATGTGGCATTATACAGTTGGAGAAGTGACCGAGTGGTCGAAGGTGGCAGTTTGCTAAACTGTTGTACGGAATTGCCGTACCGGAGGTTCGAATCCTCTCTTCTCCGCCAGAGAGGAGAGTAGTTCAATGGTAGAACGGCGGTCTCCAAAACCGTTGATCAATAAACTCATCGATCTTTCCGACTATCTTACCGGACAGTTCAAATGCCTTTC
>JAIKWY010000173.1 GCA_024684395.1 Oscillospiraceae bacterium | reverse complement strand
CTGCTGAAAATGAGTGCGGCGGCGGCTGCAACAGCCGCAATATTACACATGTTCTTTTTCAAGCGATTGGTTAAAAACAACAACATCATCCTGCTTTCCTTTCGGTAGTTTCATGGGATAGGCGTATCCGTCACTTATATTCCCAGAACATTATCAGATTGGCGGCCAATCTGAAACACTTCCATAATTGCATTTTCAAAACTGATCGCATCGCTGGCTGTATCCCCGGAACGAGAAACGACCACATTTGCCCCCGGATAGGCAATGTCAAATACCTCAGTCGTGACGATCAGTTGCAAATTATTCTTCACATCCGGGTATTTCGCTAGCAGTGTGTTAAGCGCTTTCATTTGATCTCCGGAACAGTCCGCTGTATCGACTACAGTAGGAGAGGTAAGATCCAGCAGCGCAATGGATTCCCGACTGATGGCTGCACCATATCGGTGCGACGCTGCTTTCGACACATGGGAAACATCCGGGATTTCAGGAATCTCGACTTCAACCGTCACCGGTTCTGTCGTAACAGCACGGCAGGCGAGCCGCCAGCCCTGGCGTAGCATCTCCGATGACAGGAACGATGCGTCACTCTGCGTGACAAGGAGTGTACCCACAGTCACCCTGATGCGGCATCTGCCGCAGACACCGTTCCCGTCACAGAATGCCGGCAGCTCGATGCCGTTTCTGCCGAGATAGTCCAGAAGGTTGACACCTGCCGGACAGTGGATTGTTTTGAATTGGGACATAGGCAATTATCCTTACAGAGAATCCCGGATAATATTCGCAATATCCTCTTCCGTCAGCGGAACCCAGGCGTTTTCAAGCCCCTCGTTGACAGCGATGTGATGCGCCATTTCATCAATGCGGCTGTCATCAATTCCAACCTCACGCAGATGCATTGGAATGCCGATAGACACAAAGAAATCATAAGTCGCCTGGATCGCTTTTTCGGCTATCTCAAACTTGTCAAGACTGCTGTCAACGCCGAACACATTGACACCATATTTTACGAAACGATCAACCGTCTTTTCGCTGAGAATATACTTCATCCAGCGGGGCGTGATGATTGCCAGACCCTCGCCGTGGGTGATGTCGTAATAGGCACTCAGAGCGTGCTCAATACCGTGAAGCGGCCATCCGGTCTCGCTGTTACCGAGTGCGTAGATGCCGTTGCAGCCGAGTGTGCAGGCAAACATCATTTCCGCCCTTGCCTTGTAGTCCTCCGGATTGGCAAGGCAGGCTTTGGTATTGACCATCAGGCTCTTGAGACCAGCCTCACAGAAGCCGTCGTTCAGTAAGGTGCTGTCTTCGCAGAAATACTGCTCCATGATATGATTCATCGCATCTGCACAGCCTGCTGCTGTATGTTTTGCATTTACCGTGAACGTGTAGGTCGGGTCAAGAAAGGAGCATACCGGATACAGCACCGGATCCACATAGCCGATCTTGTCGTTCGTTTCTGTACGGGAGATGACACCGCCACAGTCGTATTCGCTGCCGGTCGCAGCAAGTGTGATGATATCCACGATCGGGAGAGCCGCTTTCGCTTTGACCTTGTAGGAGATCAGATCCCAAGGGTCGCCGTCATACTTTGCGCCAGCCGCGATCGCCTTGGAGCAGTCCAGAACGCTGCCGCCGCCAACGGACA
This sequence comes from Oscillospiraceae bacterium, assembly GCA_024684395.1. Lineage (GTDB taxonomy): Bacteria > Bacillota > Clostridia > Oscillospirales > Ruminococcaceae > UBA3855. The sequence goes on along the minus strand of JAIKWY010000173.1, from coordinate 5,665 downwards.
GAATGACCTCAATGCCGTTTTCTTTGCAAAGACGCACGCCATCCAGCACACTCGGATCGTACTTCGGATTCGGCTGAATGCCCGAAAGCTCCGTGATCTCGAAGTCTTTCAGAAGCTCCTTGACCTTATCGTACAGACCGATCTTCTTGATGCTGCCGCCTCCGTAGGTGAGCAGCACTTTTTTGCCGATTGCGCCCAGAACCTCCGGGAGTTCTCCAATCACGTCCTTACCAAAAATCAGTCTGGTTGGCGTCATGTAATCAAAGTTTTGCATAGTGGGTTCCTCCTTTTATAAGATATAATTAGTTTGTTCCAATAATCTCAGTATCCGTAAAATCGCCCCGCTATGTGATTTACCTGTATATTAAACAGGGGCAACGCTGCATATAAATCTATATTTTGTGCGCTTTATCAATCTCCTGCAGACGTTTCAACCATCGCAGAATTGATCCGTTATGGAAGAAATCAAGCAAAGCACCTTCGCAGAACCGTTCTGCCCTTACTGCACCCATCAGGAGAGCTATCATGCACGTGGCATCTTTAGTTGCGACATCGGCGGATGCCATCGCATAGGCGTCCCAGCTTATGCCATTGGAGCTCAGCACGTCCTGATAATCAAACACATCAAATTCAGGGTTAGTTTCGCAGAAACGATATAGCGCATGACAGAATTCGCCGACGAGCTCTGAATAGTTGACACCCCGAAATTCTATTGGATGCTCGGGAGTCCCGGGGCATTCAAGGTCTGTATCCCACGTTCCAATTGAGTCATTTTGCAATTTCGGTATATACTTTGTCAATGGATTGAACTTGCTCATATTACACCTCCGTTTGTTTAACAGCTGCAACCTATTTCAATAGACATTCATTTCACTAGTTGATCTGTTTATCAGGGAAAATCACCTAATTCTGAGAAAACGTAGTCGCTTTTCGAGAGTATCAAATGATCTTTTGCAATTATCTTAAGTAAGGATGCCGTGTGTGGATAATCAATTTCTACTTCGGCTGCTTCTGACATCAATTGGGAATACTTTTCTTTTTGGTCTGTACCATCTCCAATTGTACGAAATAGAGAATTATGGCCTATAACAAATCCTTTGTCAAATTCTTTATTATGATAGTTTTCAACAGTCTTATATATAACATTGAAGTTACCATTATTTCGATCATTCAGTGCTTTTGCCATCATCGCCCCAACTAAGTATTTCGCATCAGATAAATGTTCATTATCAGTTTTGCTAATGATCGTTTGAATAAAGGCGTTCAATATGTCATAGCTTTCAAAAGCTAAATGCGGTAATTCGTAATGCAATCTGAATTCGATATCATTAAAATAGCTATCTTTTCCTGAATTGATTATATTACATATCTTTTCAGGATGATGAAAATAGAAACGTTTCGCGCACTCATGTAGTTTGAAATTGTGATAAAATTTAGATAAGTAAAAAGCACATTTCAGCATATTCATCTGAATAGTAACCATTGTTATCCATAGTTAAAAAGATTTTATTGAATGCATCTGTTTCTTTGGAGAATGCATAATTTGTTTCTTGGCTCATGGAGATGATGGCTGTCAAGATTGTGAGAATTGTGTTTCTATTATCAAGGATAGTGGATTCGTTTAAATATACATAATATGGTAAAAGTCCGATGGGATTATACTTAAGTAAGAGCTTGAATTCTACGTCACTGTATTCTCTCATGGTTTTATTTGACCAGAATAGCGCACGCATGACTAAACATTTCAAGATAATTCCAATCAGTGTTGCTCATGTTATTAGATTCATATTTTTCGATAACAGCGTCAATTCTTGTTTTGTTTGTAAGATGGCTTTCTAATACTTTTCTTACATCTGGGATATTCTCCTTGCCCTTGCGAATCTCCGCAGGAGTTGTCCCAGATTCTTTTTTGATAGCCCTTGTGAACGAGGTCTGATCAGAATAACCACATTCAAGCGAGAGATCTACGATTGTCTTTTCCGAGCCATTTACAAGATCGCAAGCAGCAAAGTACAGCCTTCGCTTTCGAATGTAACTCTGCAAGGTAAATGCTCCCGATGTGACTACAGCAAAGAATTTGTTGAAATCCTGATCTACATATCCAGTTTCTGCATAAATTTTCTTAGCAATTTTCTTGTAATCAAGGTGGATATTCTTATCAATAATAGATAAGGCTGTGTCAATAACTCTGTTATTACTCATAGTGACGAAAACCTCCTTTAGTTGATGTATCTATTATATCAAAACAATATCTTAAAGTCTTGACAGTAATAGTATGATATATTTCAATGCAATGGACGCCCCATACTCGTTTTTCATATGCCGACATCCGCTCGCTCTCCTTTGGGTTAACCTCTATTCCATTATATCACATCTGTCGCTGAATTTCAAGGATAATATGCCCAAGCATCTTGACTTTGTCTCACGAAACTGATAAAATAGAATAAAGATAATCTAATCGATGACGAGGTATGAATCATATGACAAATCAACCCATCCTTGACCGTGAAACCTACCGAAAAATCAAGAAAATGAGCCGTGAAGAGCTACAGGCTTTTCTGATGCGTTATGCCCAGGGACTTCTGGAGGATCAAAGCCCCTCTGTTGATCTCCATGAGATCGAGAATAACCTGCGCCAGATCAATGGCATCGGTCAGAAACGTCTTGAAGAGATCATGGCAGTCATCAATAAGCACAGCGGCATTCCGGAATAGCATACTTCTTTTCAGAAAGGATGGTGTTTATGAACTACAAAGAGGAGATTCTCCCGGTTGCCTATGACAAGCTGAGCGAATGCACGCTGCAAGGCTATTTTGTTACGGCACAGGGGTATACTTCAGGTAACTGGCAGATCACTTTTCCGTTGGAATAAGCGTCAGCAGCGTGAAGCCGAAAAGCAGCGGCAATTCGAGCTCCGGCAGCAAAAACGCAGGGAGAAACACAAGGGGCATTAAGCCGTGTTTTCCATGCAAGCGAAAATCCTCACAGCTTTCGTGGCTGTGAGGATTTTCGATATCATATAACCACAAAGTCCGGATTGGCTGGGCTTTATCGTTCGCTCTTACCAAGCAGCCAGTCCACGGCATTGACTGCTTCGATGCCGTTATAGTCGCCCGGTGTGAAACGGTCGAGTGTGAGGATGGTTTTGGGATATTGATCGGCGATATTCTGCAAAGGCGTAATCTCTCGCTCAAAGGTTTTCTCGTCTGTCAGAGATGCTGTGACCTGATAATAATGCAGGCGGTGATCCTTTTCGGCGATAAAATCGACCTCCGTTGTCCCGAGCTTGCCGATATTGACCTTGTATCCTCGGCGAAGCAGTTCAAAATAGACAATGTTTTCGAGCGAGAAGCCTAAATCATTATTTTTGCGTGGGAGCAGGTAATTCCGGATGCCGAGATCCACATTATAGAGCTTCTGGTTCATTTTGAGCGTCTGCTTTCCAACGATGTCATTGCTTTCTACCGGATAGAAGATGAACGCTTCCACCAGTGCTTCGACATAATCGTTGATCGTATTGGCACTGACCTTGCTGGGGAGTGTCCCTCTCCACTCAGTTTTAATACAGAAAATAATCTACTTTACAAAGCGTAGTCAGGAATTAGACTTTAGCTTGTAAAACAGGCAAAAAATGTAAAATTCACAGCGATTTGCAGCTTATCTTGAATCCTCAATTTTCCATTTTTCTTGCACATGAGTACGGGCAAAGCCGCTGTCATCAGAATGTCAGCGGCTGTTTTCATCTTCATATCAGAATCCCAGCCCGTCAAGCCAGTCACGAACTGTCTGCTGCGTATCGGAGCTGAACTCCTGCGCAGTTTTGCCTTGAATTGCCATACCGTCAAGCACCTGTGCGTTCGGCAGATAGCTTCCGATCGCTGAGTATGTTCCCGATTCACCGCTGCCTTCATGGGTATTGAACGGGATAACCACCTTGTCGGAGAAATCATAGCTGTCCATAAAGGTATAGACCGCCATCGGCATATCGCCCCACCAGATCGGGTATCCGAGGAAAACAATGTCATACTGCTCCATATTATCAACAGTTCCGTTCAGCTCGGGACGTGCCTTGTCAGCAAGCTCCTGCTTTGCTACATCACAGCAATCATCATAGTCCGCAGGATAGGGCGTGACTGTCTCGATATGAAAGCTGTCCGCACCGACCTCACTGGCGATATACTCAGCGATGATCTGCGTGTTGCCCTTATCTATCGTACCGACATTGTAATTCTCATCGGCACGGGAGAAGTATGCAACAAGGATATTTTTGCCGTCACTGTCTGTCGGAGCTTCTGTCTCAGTCTGAGTTGTAACAGCATTGTCATCAGACTGTTTGTCATCGGCTTTTGTTTCATCGTTATTGCTGTCCTGCTTGTTCAGCTTTTCCTGCACTGCTGCCTTGTCGCTGTCAGCAACGCTCGGTGCAGAGGCAGGCTCGGACGCACCGCAGGCAGTCATGGTCAGAGCTATGAACAGTGCAGATGCAATAACAGCTATCTGATGCTTCATACATATCACTCCTCAGTCTTTCATCTGCTCGGGATCAAGCATCTTGATGACCTTAGCCGGAACACCACCGACGACCGCATAATCGGGGACATCCTTGGTGACAACCGCCCCTGCCGCAACAACAGCATATTTGCCGATAGTCACGCCCGGACAGATCGTACATCCCATACCGAGCCAGGCATTCTTTTTCACAAGCACCTTGCCATAGGTGTAGGTGGTGTGGCGGTCGTACATATCGTGGTTGATCGTTGCGATGCGAAGCCCCGGTGCGGCCATAACGCCGTCCTCAAACTCGATACCGCCCGATGCAGAAAGAATAGCCGAATGATTGATAAATACGCCCTTTCCGAACTTCACACGGTTTCCGAAATCGCAGGTGAAGGGTGTGAGTATCCTGACATCATCGAGCTTGCGCCCGAACAGTTCCTCCAGATAGCCCACATAGGACGGATCATCAGGAAGTACCGCATTTGCCTTTGCGCACAGCGTTCTCGCCCGCATCATTTCATCAACTGCTTCTTTGAAGTAAGGCTCCGTCACTCTTGTCGGACCGCCTTTGTCCATAAGCTCATATACATAGCCATTTTCATATTCCATAATATTCTCCTTATCAAGCTGGATCAGAATCCTCCGAGTCCTCTATGACCGTAGACCTTGCACTTGTTCAGCTCACTTTCAAGTTGTTCAAGCTCTGCATCGGTCAGCTCGACCTCAGCGGAATCAAGGTTCTCGATGATACGCTCCTTGTTCTTCGAGCCGGGTATCGGCACAACATTCGGGTATTTGTGGAGCATCCACGCAAGTGAGATCTGTGCAGGAGTAGCGTTCTTCCTGTCTGCAAACTCTCTCAGCATCTCCACGATCGGCATATTTCCCTCGATATTTCTCCGTGATAACTGCGGCACCCAGTTTCGTACATCGTCATTGCGTTCAAACTGCGTTTGGGGCGTGATCTTTCCCGAAAGCAGACCGCTTGCAATGGGCGAAAACGGCACAAATCCGATGTTATGCTCCATACAGTACGGGATAATGCTTTCCTCGCTGTCACGCTCTACCATTGAGTAGATGTTCTGTATTGCCGTCAGCGGAGTGACAGTCTGTGCACGGTCGATCACATCTACATCGACCTGCGACAGCCCCCAACCACGGATAAGCT
>JAIKWY010000107.1 GCA_024684395.1 Oscillospiraceae bacterium | reverse complement strand
GGGGTTCCGGGAGGTCGATCCGCTGATCCATTTCGAGATCACCGAGCGCGGCAAGTTTTCCTATGTGGAGGAGGAGCTGCAAAGCGGGCGCGTCGATCTTGTATTCACAGCGGATTTTGCCTGCTCTGACGAGGAGTTTCTCCCCCTGCTGCGCGATGATTACTATGCAGTCCTGCCGGAGGGGCATCCGCTTGGCAAAGAAGCGGTCATCACTTCGCAGATGCTGTCAGAGTATCCGTTCCTGATCTCCGATGCCACGGAGGAAAATGCAGAGCTTCGCGCCTATATCGAGCGTGTTCACGGGAAAAATGAACTGCTGTCCATGAAAATTCTGGATGATTCCATGACTGTTTCTCTGGTGGAGAAAGGACTGGGCATCAGCATCGTGGCGGGCGCTTTTTTGCAGGATATGACAAAAAAAGTGGTCATCCGTCCGCTGGAGGAGGAATTCTACCGGACAATCGGCATCGTCCGCAGCAGTCAGTCTCTCGGAAACGAAAGTGTGAAGCAGTTTATCCGCTACACACAGGAGTGCTTTCCAAAGGAGCGCCTGAATGAGCCATTCTTCAAAGCATGACATTTTGAAATGTATACTATGAGGAATTGTCACTTTACAAATCGTAGAAGTTGTGGTATGATAGAGTCATAGAGAACAGGACAACGGTGTCAGGGATGAAAACCGTTGTCCTGTTCTGATTTTCTAAGGAGATGGTTTTATGAGACTGCACGACACAGGGCTGTCGGCGAAGCTGCTGAAAGAGAAAGCAACGCAGTACATGATCGAGACCTATGAGCGTTTTGATTTTGTTGCCGATCACGCTAAGGGAGTATACCTGTATGATGAGCAGGACACCCCGTATCTTGACTTCTATGCAGGCATTGCCGTCAATTCGGTCGGCAACTGCAATCAGAAGGTCGTGAAGGCGGTGCAGGAGCAGGCGGAAACGCTGATGCAGGTGTTCAATTATCCGTATTCCATTCCGCAGGCACTGCTTGCCGAAAAGATCTGCACAACAATCGGAATGGACAAGATCTTCTATCAGAACACCGGCACGGAAGCCAATGAAGCCATGATCAAAATGGCTCGAAAATACGGCGTTGAGAATTACGGTTCGAACAAATATCACATCGTGACCGCAAAGAATTCCTTCCACGGCAGAACCTTTGGTTCAATGTCCGCGACCGGACAGCCGGACAATGCCTGCCAGATCGGATTCGGTGATATGACCCCCGGCTTCAGCTACGCTCCCTATAATGATCTGGAGGCATTCAAGGCGGCTTGCAATGAAAATACCATTGCGATCATGATCGAGCCGGTTCAGGGCGAGGGCGGCGTCAATCCCGCAACAATGGAATTCATGCAGGGACTCCGGAAATTCTGCGACGAAAAAGGAATGCTTCTCCTACTCGATGAGGTGCAGACCGGCTGGTGCAGGACAGGAAAGTGGATGTCGTTCATGCATTATGGTATCAAGCCTGATATTGTGTCGATGGCAAAGGCGCTCGGCGGCGGTATGCCGATCGGTGCGGTCTGTGCGACCAATGAAGTTGCCAAGGCGTTCAGCGCCGGTTCACACGGCACGACATTCGGCGGACATCCGGTCTGCTGTGCCGCGGCACTTGCAGCCATTGAGGAAATGGAGGATAAGCATCTTGCCGAACGAGCCGAGTGTATGGGTGCCTATTTCATGGGGCTGCTGAAAACGCTTCCGCACGTCAAGGAGGTTCGCGGACAGGGGCTTCTGGTCGGCGTGGAATTTGATACACTCAGCGGTGTGGACGTCAAGCACAAGTGCTTCGACAAGCACCTGCTGATCACAGCGATCGGGGCGCACATCATCCGCATGGTGCCGCCGCTGATTATCACCAAGGAAGACTGCGACAAGGCGTTTGCCATTATTAAGGAAGCCGTTGAGGAATTAAGTGCATAAGCGCAGAAATGCGATAGATTAGAAAGGATGGATTTATGATGAATGCTAAGAGAATGAGAAACATGATGTGTACAGCCCTTGCAGGTGCGATGCTCCTGCTCACCGGATGCGGTGCAGCCACCTCTGCCAATACCGCCGAGACTGCGGGCAGTGCCGCAGGTCAGGCGGAGGGATCCAAGGTTCTCCGTGTCGGTATGGAATGCGCCTATGCGCCGTTCAACTGGACACAGCTCACGGAAGAAGTGCCGGACGGCAGCAAGGCAGTCCCAATCTACGGCAGCTCCGATTATGCTTATGGCTATGACGTGATGGTCGCACAGAAGCTCGCTGATCAGATGGGCATGACGCTGGAGGTGCATAAGGTCGAGTGGGATTCCATCGGTCTTTCGCTCGATGCCAACGAGTATGACTGCATCATCGCCGGCATGGGCAGAACCAAGGAGCGTGAGGCTTCCTATTCGTTCACCGAACCGTATTACTACCGAGACAATTGCCTCGTCGTGAAAGCTGGTTCGGAAATTGAAGGCATCAAGGGCTTGTCTGACCTTGCCGGAAAGAACGTCAAGGTGACAACACAGCTTGGTACCGGCTGGGTGCCGCTGCTCGAACAGATCCCGGATGCAGAGCTGGGCGCAAACTATGAAACGACCGCAGAGGTCTTTATGGCGATCACCAACGGTGTCGCCGATCTGGCTGTCATCGACCTGCCGACTGCTGAATCCGCCAAGCTTACCAATACGGATCTTGTCATCATCACACCGGATGAAAACGATGCTTTCGATGGCGATAAGGAAATGACCAACGTCTGCATTGCGACCCGCAAGGACGATACTGCGCTCCGCGATGAGATCCAGGAAGCAATGAACGCCATCGGCTGGAACGATAAGGCTGCTATGGATGAACTGATGAACAAGGCTGTCACCTTACAGCCGGCTGCTAATTAACTGAAAGTCCGCAAATCATCCTTTCGCTGCCTGCGGCTGTCACTGACTGCCGCAGGCAGATGAAAATTTAGGAGGAATTGTTATGACCAATACACCGACCAATTCCTTTGAATGGGTCTGGTTCATCGCGCAGAAGTATTCGGAGCTGTTCATCCGCGGTACATGGATCACACTGGTCGTTTCCGTGATCGGCACGCTGACCGGATTCCTGCTGGGCTATGCAGTCGGCATGATCGAGGATGTCAGCATCAGCAAGGACGATCATCCTGTGAAACGCTGTATTCTTGGCGCTCTGAAAGCCGCCGCCAAGGTCTATGTGGAGCTGTTCCGTGGCACGCCTATGATCGTGCAGGCGATGATCGTATTCTATGGGCTGCGGCAGTCGGGATTCGAGATCGACTCCATCAGCGCCGGTATTCTTGTCACGCTGCTCAACACCGGTGCCTATATGTCTGAGACTGTCCGTGCCGGCATCAAGAGCATCGACCCCGGACAGCGCGAGGGTGCCCTGGCTTTGGGTATGTCACCGGTTTCCGCAATGTTTCACATCATTCTCCCGCAGGCATTCAAGAACATCGTGCCGGAAATGGCGAATATGTTCCTGACGAACCTGAAAATGACATCCGTTCTGAACGTCATCGGCGTGCAGGAGCTGTTCCTGCAGGCAAAGACCGCAGGCGGCACCTACTACAAGTATCTGGAATCCTATCTTGTGATCGCGATCATTTATCTGGTGCTGTGCTTTGTATTCAGTCGAATCTTTACACTTGTTGAGAAGAAAATGGCAAACAAGAAGGACTATGTCCTTGCCATTGAGTATATGGAAAATACGCAGTAAAAGAAGTGCTGTTTTTGAAAAAACAGCATAGGGGCTGCGGGGCGAAGCCCCGCAAACAGACCTTTCTCGTAGGAGAAAAACTATTTCAATTTGTATTCTCTAAGGAAGTGATATCATGAAGGATACATCCATCATCCGTGTCGAGGAGCTGGGCAAATCCTTCGGTGAGCATCAGGTGCTCCGCAAAATTGATTTCAGCGTGGAAAAGGGCGAATGTGTCTGCATCCTCGGCTCGTCCGGTTCCGGAAAGTCCACGCTCCTGCGCTGTATCAACCAGCTGGAGACCCAGACCTGCGGGAAGATCTATTTCCACGGGCAGGAGCTCGGCAGAAAGCAGAAGGAGATCAACACCTACCGGTCCAAGGTCGGCATGGTGTTCCAGTCATTCAATCTGTTCAATAACATGACAGTCCTGCAAAACTGCATGGAGGGCACACGCCGCGTGCTGCATCTTCCGAAGGAGGAAGCCCATTCCCGTGCCATCACGAATCTGAAATCCGTTGGTATGGCGCCGTTCATCAACGCCTACCCAGCACAGCTCTCCGGCGGACAAAAGCAGCGTGTTGCCATTGCACGCGGACTTTGCATGAATCCGGAGGTGCTGCTCTTTGATGAGCCGACCTCCGCGCTTGATCCGGAGATGGTCGGTGATGTGCTGAACGTCATGAAATCCCTCGCAAAAGAAAACTTGACCATGCTCATCGTGACGCACGAAATGGACTTTGCACGGGATGTTTCCAGCCGTGTGCTGTTCATGGACAGGGGCTATATCGTCGAGGATGTGCCGCCGGAGGAATTCTTCACTGCGCCTAAACACCCCCGCGCCAAGGAATTCCTGAGCCGCTTTATCGCCGGATAGGAGGGAGACTATGGGACATTTTGTGGTGACATTCGCCCGCGGCTTCGGTTCGGGCGGAAAGGAGATCGCTTCCAAGCTTGCTGCCGATCTGGGCGTACACTGTTACGAGAACCGTATCCTGACGCTGGCTTCGCAGCTCAGCGGACTGGACGAAATACTTTTTCATGAGGTGAATGAAAAGATCAGCAAGAAGGGTGCCTCCTATGCGGGGCTGATGAAGGGTCTGCCGCGTGCGCGGAAGTATATCGCACGGAATGAGAAATTTGTATCAGACGACACACTGTTCTTTTACCAGAAGCAGATCATCAAGAATCTTGCCGATACGGAATCCTGTGTTATTGTTGGGAAATGTGCGGATTATATCCTTGCCGGACGGCATGATGTGGTGAGTGTCTACATCGAAGCACCACGGGATTTCTGCATCCGCCGTACGATGGAGCATATGGGTGTGACCGAAGAGGTCGCTGCCGCAACGATCAAGCAGACAGACACCTACCGTGCAGAATACTATGCCTATTACACGCACGGTAACTACTGGACGAATCCCATCAATTACGATATGACACTCAACAGTGAGCGCGTCGGTATCGAAGAATGCGTGGCGCTCATCAAATCGTATATGAAGATCAAAGGCTTGATAGAATAGAGGTAGCAGGCATGGAATTCCGGTATCATCTGCCGGTCAATCTGGTATTCGGCAGAGGCAAAGCAAACGACATCGGCAAAGAAGCAGCGCATTACGGAAGCAAAGCGCTGATCGTAACAGGTGGCAGCAGCGCCAAGCGTTCGGGACTGCTGGACAGGGTGCTGGCAGCACTGGAGCAGGAGGGTATTCGCTGGCTGCTGTTTGACAAGGCGGTGCCGAATCCGACAACTGTGATCGCAGCAGAGGGCGCAAGTGCCGCCAGTTACTACGGGTGCGATATGATCATTGCCCTTGGCGGCGGCAGTGTCATCGACTGCGCGAAAGCCATTGCATTCATGGCTTGCAACCAAGGTGACATCAACGATTATATTTACAACCGGAAGCAAGGCACCGACGCCCTCCCGCTGATCGCCGTTCCCACGACGTGCGGAACAGGCAGTGAGGGCAATGGCTTTGCTGTCCTTACCAATCCGGAAACAGGTGACAAAAAATCTCTCCGGAGTCCGCATATCATTCCGGCGGTTTCGATCATTGATTCGGAACTGATGCAGACGATACCGCCGGCGGTGCTTGCCTCTGTCGGATTTGATGCGCTGTGTCATTCGATGGAAGCGTATCTCTCGAAGAATGCCCAACCTATGACGGATATGCTTGCATTGCAGGGCATCCGGCTGCTCACACATTGTCTGCCGGAGTTGTATCACGGCTGTGAGGATGCCTCTGCGTGGGATGCCGTCACATGGGCAAGCACGATCGGCGGCATGGTCATCCATACAGCCGGCGTCACGCTCCCGCACGGGATGGAGCATCCCGCAAGTGGATTGAAGAATATCGTTCACGGCAAAGGTCTTGCCGCACTGACTCCGGTCATTACTGATGCGAGTTGTATGGAATCGCCGGAGTGTTATGCGGAAATTGCAAGACTGCTTGGCGGAAAGAAAGCTTCTGAATGCGGCGATATGCTCCGGCGGTTCCTCGCAGAGATCGGTCTGCTGACCACATTATCCGAACAGGGCATCACGGCAGAGGATATTCCGTGGATGACAGAAAACTGCTTCAAGGTCTCGGCAGCAAGTATTGCCAATCATCCGATGCAGGCTGACCGGCAGATGGTTTCTCGGTTATATGAAAAAGCGTTGTGACATAAATCACCCTTTTCCGTTTTCAGAGAGGGAAGTTATGCTGCCTAAAGAAAAATGACATGAACTGCAAAAAGAACTGACGGAGCAGTTGGGTGACACTGCCCGGGTAACCTGCTATACATCCAACTATCCCGGTTATTCCTATTTGAAGGTGATGAGCGCCGCTGCGACCAAGCAGACCATGCTCCGGCGGTTGCAGGAGCAGACAGAGATCAAAAAGGCCGTGACATTCGGGAGCATCCCCGGTGCCTATGATGTTCTGATCGATGACGGCGGAGGAGATGCAACGGTCAAGAAGCTCAAAAAGCTTTCCCGCATGACGAAGAAAAGCTGATGCACTCAGACCAAGACCCGCAGAAGCATCCAGCTTCTGCGGGTTTCTTCAATCAATCAGATCATTCTGGAACCGTGACAGATGCTCGAACGGCAGGATCTGTCTTCCGCGGAACAGACCGCAGCCGTCGTTGATGAGATAATTGTCGATCGCCGTGAACATGTTGACCTCGACCTTAGAAAGATCAATGGTCTGGAGCTTTTGCACCCGGTCATAGGCTTCGTCAAAGATCGGGAATACGCCGACCGGTATCGCCTCGCGTCTGGCGCGGTCGGACTCCTGTTTTTTCTCGTAGCCGAAATGATTCGCTTCGCCGATCTCGGCGTGGTCGTCCATGTCCTTGGTGCGCAACTGCACCTCCGTAAAACAGCGTGCGACATTGTCGTACAGCGTGATATGGAGCGACTGGTAGCCGTGCGGACGGGTATTGCTGATGTAATCCCGGTAGTACGGGCGCACACTCTCCTGCAGCAGCGGCGATTCGTTCTTATGTTCAAGCCCAGAGAGCTCTGCCGTGAAGCCGCGCTCCTCCAGAAATTCCGGCAGTACGTTCGCGATCTCATAAAGGATGCGGTGTTCAGATTCCTCCTTGGTCTCCTGCCCGATGGGATGGCATTTCGGGAGGGAGATCACGATGCGGTAGGCGATCAGGTCGCGGAAGCACTGCAAATGGTTCTTGATGTCCGTCTCCGCCGGAAAGGTGCCGGTCTTTTCGTAATGATCGTAGATGTATTCCACGATGTAGCCGTTGAACTTTTCCTCGGCGCGGATCAGGGACTTGATGCGTCCCTTGAACGTGAATGCCAGATACGGATACTGCACGGTCATGTATTTGTACAGCTCCTTGATGCGGTTGGACTGCGAGGTCAGGAAGTCGTTGTGCTCAAGCAGCTCTGTCATCTGGATCAGGAAGTTGCAGTGCGCAAGATCGATAGAGTTGTGCGTCTGGTGGGCACTTTTTTTCAGGTCAATGGCATACTGGTGCAGAATGCGCATGACGGTGCTCCCGGCATAAAGATAGTCGTTCAGTGAGATCATATGCGTTCCTCCTTTATGAACAGCCAAACGGAGTTTCACCTTGGGGGAGAAACTCCGTTGTTTCTTTTATAGTATAAAGGTTTTGTGCGATTTGTCAAGGCTGCGGAGAAGCGATCAACCGATCTCCTCCAGCTCACGCAGCCATACAGCCGCCGAAGCATCGCTCGGCATACGCCAGTCGCCGCGCGGGGACAGTGAGACCGTTCCGACCTTGGGACCGTCCGGCAGGCACGAGCGCTTGAACTGCTGTGAGAAGAACCGGCGGCAGAATGTCTTCAGCCACTTCAGGATCACAGCGCCGGAATAGGCCCCAGCGAAGGAAAGGCAGGCGATCCGGTAGATCTTCGCGGGTGAAAACCCGTACCGGAGCATATGGTACAGGAAGAAATCGTGCAGCTCATAGGGGCCGACAATGTCCTCGGTTTTCTGTGAGATGGCATCGTTTTCCTCCGGCGGGAGCAGCTCAGGGCTGACAGGCGTATCGAGGACATCAAGCAGCGCATTCTGCAAGTCATCCCCGGAAATCTCCGCCTCATAATGCACCAGCCAGCGCACGAGCGTCTTCGGGATGGACGTGTTCACGGCGTACATCGACATGTGGTCGCCGTTGTAGGTCGCCCAGCCGAGTGCCAGTTCGGAAAGGTCGCCGGTACCGATGACGATGCCACCAAGCTGATTGGCCTTGTCCATGAGCACCTGTGTGCGTTCGCGTGCCTGTGCATTTTCATACGTCACATCATGCACGTCGGGAGAATGGCCGATGTCCTCTAAATGCTGCATGACGCTGGCACAGATGTTGATCTCAGTGAGCGTCACACCGTAGGCCTTCGCCAGCAGACAGGCGTTATGGTATGTCCGGTCGGTCGTTCCGAAGCAGGGCATGGTGATCGCGTGGATGCCGCTTCTGTCGAGCCCAAGCATGTCAAACGCATGAACGGTCACGATCAGCGCGAGCGTGGAATCCAGTCCGCCTGAAAGGCCAAGCACGGCCGTTTTGCAGCCGATATGGCGCATCCTGGTCATCAGGCCGACCGCCTGCATGGTGAGGATCTCCTCGCACCGACTGTCGAGCGCCTGCTTATCTGTCGGCACGAACGGCGTTCTCGGGAATACTCTGTCAAGGGAGGTTTCTTCGATGGTAAGGGAAAAACAGGCAGTATTGACGGGCGAAACAGCCGTGAAGGTATTCATTCTTCGACGTTCGTAGCCAAGCTTCTGAATGTCGATGTCCGCAATGGTCAGCCCACTGGAAAACGCCTTCGATTCTGCCAGAACAGAGCCATTCTCGGCAATGATGTTGTGCCCTGCAAAGACCATATCCTGCGTGGATTCGCCGATCCCGACATCTGTGTAGGCATAGGCACAGGACAGCGAACCGGAACGCCCCCGGATCAAAGTGCGGCGGTAATCCGCCTTGCCGATGACCTCGTCGCTTGCGGAAAGATTGAAGATCAGAACAGCGCCTGCTCCTGCAAGCAGCTCCGACGGCGGCGCGCTGACCCACAGATCCTCGCAGATCTCTACGCCAAACACCAGCTCCGGGAGCTCCTTGCAGATAAACACAGTCTCCTCGAGATGCACGGAATAACCGTCAGCAAGCGGCACCTCCGCACACAGCCCGTCAGCGGCGGGTGTGAAATGCCTTGCTTCGTAGAACTCACTGTAATTCGGGATGTGCTGCTTTGCCACGGCGCCGATCGCCTTACCCCTGTTGACCACAACAGCGCAGTTGTAGAGCTTCCCACAGACCGCCAGAGGCACGCCGATGACCGAAACGATGTCGAGAGCTTCAGTCTCCCGGATGATCCTGACAAGCTCTTGCTTCGCAGAACGCAGCAGCGCCTCCTGCAAAAACAGGTCGCCGCAGGTGTAGCCGGTCACAGCCAGCTCCGGGAAGCAAACGAGTTTCACGCCTTTGCTGTGCGCTTCGTAGATGAGTGCGATGATCCTGTCGGCATTGTACCTGCAATCCGCGACCCTCACATCCGGCGTGGCACAGGCGATCTTGATAAATCCATCCTTCATAGCGATCCCTCCAAAGAATAAAGGCACTGCGGGAATCCACAGCGCCTTTGCTAATCTGTATTTATTATAGCGCAAAAACTTACAAATGTCAAGAACAACTTGAGGAAATGGGAGAGTTTTCTCAGATTTTCCCTTTCTGTCTCTTATTTGACTTTCCGGCTTATCTGTGCTATAATTTTGGATGTCAGATTTTTTCAAAAAAGTGAAACCTTTTTCTTTGCAGAAGTGTATTATGAGTGTAAGGGTCCTGAAAAGGCCGAATGAAACGTTTCAAAAAGGAATTGAAAGACATGACAGACGATAAATTCTTACAGGCGTATGAGCTGTACAAGAAGACTGTTTTCTCCGTCATCTACAGTTATACCAAAAATGCTGATGATGCTGCGGAGCTTTCACAGGATACTTTCATAAGCCTCTACACATACGACGGTTCTTTCGACTCGGATGAGCATATGAAAGCATGGCTGATCCGTGTCGCCATCAACAACTGCAACAATCTGTTCCGAAGCAAAAAGCACCTTTCCGCTTCTCCCATCCCCGAGGATCTGCCTTCGGAGGAGCAGCATGAACCCGATGAGATCATCGGCGAGGTCATGAAGCTCCCTGAAAAATACCGGATCCCGATCCACCTCTTCTATTATGAGGAGTACAGCGTCTGCGAAATCGCAGAAATTCTGGAGCTCCCGGAGGCTACGGTCAAAACACGGCTGAAACGCGGCAGGGACAAGCTGAAAAAAACGCTCAGAAAGGAAGATTGGCTATGAAACAGAATCGTTATCAGAAAGCAATGCAGGACGTATGTGATAAGCACTTAACGCTCACAGCCGAGGAAATGCTTGCAAAAGCCAAGGCCTCTGCTGGTACAGAAAGGACGATCACTATGAAAAAATCGACGAAAAAAAGCATTATTTACAAGATCATCGGCATCTCCGCTGCCTGCGCAGTCATTTCGGGCACAGCAGTCACGGCATTGGGTTACGGCCCGCTCGGCGAGAGCTTCCGCAAGTTCTTCGGCATCGACAAGACGACCGAGGAGATCATCGACCAGGGGCATTATGCGGAGATTGGGCAGGAGCAGTCCGACGGCGCTTTCACAGTGAAGCTCGTTTCTGTCACTGGCGATGAGATGAACCCGAAGCTGTTTTTCGATGTTACGGTCAATAGCGAGACCCTCGCGGCAAATAATGACACCCTCCGGCTTTTCGCATATATCCTCGATGAGGATAACTACCAGAACCATCTGGAGGACTACGGCATGTGGGACGGTGTCGGCACAAAGGATCCGGAGATCGGCAATCTCTACCATGTCTGCATGAACGGCGCTTCCGCCTTCATGGTGAACCAGCAGGAGGTCATCGCAGCCGTCAAGCAGATCCAATTTGAGAACGACCCGGAAAGAGAGCAGTATGAGTATGCAGTGAACATGGAGTACCGCTTCAAGGTACCGGAAATTGCCCTGAAAGAATCCTACCAGGCGTATTATGAGGACATCACGATCAGCAGCGGTGAGCTGAACTACGACCTGATGTACGCAGATTTCGGTGCTTATGAATCCATGCTCACGTTCAATTATGATTTCCTCGGCACATCACTTGCGGGCGGTGTGACGAACTACGACGATGTCAGCGAACAGTTCGATGCCTACTGGCATGACTTTGCAAAGGACTTCATCCTGACGGTGGACGGCACGGACTATGCGCCCCAAGAGCTTGGCTACAGCTATTGTGTGAACGACAGCGATGCCATCGGCGCAGGACGCTGCAGCACTTGGTTGAGCTTCCCGGGCATTGATTATGCAAATGCCGAGCTGATCACACTGACCGCCGGCGGGCAGAGCTATACGCTCAAGGACGGCAAGGAAGAGGAATATGTAAATGATGTAGGCGATTTCCTCCAGACGGATGAGTTCTCAGACATCACACTCAGCTCTGATAACGTGGACTATGCGCTGTATATGACGGAATATTATACGAATGAAACAGATCTCCTGTTCAAATACGACTTCCGCAATTCCCCGCTGGCTGGCGGCGAGACAGATTATCACAACTACGATGCAATAGCAGGCGCATTCGATGCGGATTGGGAGGCATTCGCTGGGAATTTCGTACTGACGGTGGACGGAACAGCCTACACGCCATCGTCGATGGGCTGCAGCTACGCTGCACAGGAAGGCGACTATCTGGAACCCGGCATGTGCAGCACCTCCATCTACTTCCCCGGCATTGATTACGAGAACGCAGCGCAGATCACGCTGACTGCCGGCGATGTGACAGTCATTCTCAAGGGAGAAGGCGCTGAAACCGTCACCGCACCTGTGCCGGAGAACGCTGAGGAAGCGTCTGTTCAGGAAACCGCAGCTCCCGAAGCGCAGTCCGAGGATACACCGGAGGAATCCGCTCAGAAAACAGAAGCTCCGGAGGATGAAAGCGAAAACGCTGAAAGTGCCAACGAAGTGTAAGCACTCCCCTTCCCTATAACGATGACGAGCCGGGATCAATCCCGGCTCGCTTTGCAATAATAAAGTCCTCCATGTTCCGACACATACATGGAATAAGGTCTGGAGATGGTCACCGTGTTACAATGTCAGATCAACTGTTCCTGATATTGGTACGCTTGCCGAGGTTGCGGCTTTTCGGAAGGACGGGGTACGTTCCCTGCACCCGACACATTCTGTTGCAGTGTTTGGAAAAGGCGCGTCTGAATTTGTACGGGAAGAAGAAAAATGCGCATCTCCTGCGCCGCTGGGCAGTTGTATCAGCAGGCTTTACGAAGCGAATGGAAAAGTCCTCCTCGTTGGTGTCGGACACGAACGTAATACCTAACTCCATTCCGTGGATGAGCGGCTCTGGATGCCTCACCGGCACCCATCGCAGCGGCAGCGATCAGGACAATAGCCGCATCGGAAGCGTTGACCACACCATCGCCGTTGACATCGCCAAGCTTTACAATCACAGATGGTTCTTCGGTGGGTGTCTCTACGGCCCTGACTATCATATTGCCTATGGTCAGGTTGACGAGAGAATATCAAACGGAAAAAGAAAGAGATCCTCCATATCCTGCTCAGTGCGGCAGACAGACATTCTCTCAATTCAGAATTGACAAAGGTCATCCCGAGTGAACACATCCCGTATGTGTTAAAGAAATTCAAAGAGTATGTTGACAAGCAACCTGCTAATCCGGAAGCGGCGAATCAGCGCAGAACGCAGGCGTTTTACCCGCAGGAAACAGAGACAGTGCGGGAGTATGAGAATATCTTGACATTATTGATGTTCTGTGTTATAATCAATATGTCGGTAGTTTAATGAAAACAGCTGTCCTTTCAGCAGATGCGGCTTGCCGCCCGATGCCCGTATAACTCAACGTGAGAGATCACGTCCGTCAGACGTGTTGTGCGACGGTTCAACTCCGTCAACGGGCTTTTTTGCATGATACTGCCTTCTTCGGAGGGCAGTTTGTTGTATACGGAGGTGATATTGTGAGCCTGAGTCCTGTTATCTTCAAAGATCCACAGATCTATTTCCCCAAGCTGTTCAAGGCAGTCTCTCAGACAGTGCCGCACATTGATCTTACCGCAAAGGAAGCTGTTGCTGCGGGCTATTCCTTCCGCAAAAAGCGGCACAGTGTGAAGATCACGAAATATCGTAGAAAAAAACCGCAGATGCAGCTGAGCATTCCTTACACGATTGACGGGATGCCTGTGGATGAATTATGTGCGCATATTTTTGAAAATGCGCCTTGCAATACGGTCTTTCTCCACGGGAATATCCGTAAACTCGGTGAAGGTGTTTTCAGAGGATGCACTGCGAAAACAGTGATCTTTGAAGACGGTATCACTTCATTACCCGGCTATGCATTTTATGAATGCGGATCACTGGAAAAGGTTCGGCTTCCGCAGACGCTGAAACACATCGGAACAAGATGCTTTATGCTCTGCAAAAATCTGAAATATATCGAATTTCCGAAAAGCATCTGTGATATCGAGTATCAGGCTTTCCACGGATGCGGACTGGAAGACTTTGCTGTAGAAGCCTTCACAAAGGGCATCAATAACGCTGATGCATTTTGTGATACACCTGTGTTTGATAACAATCAGGTTGTATGCACCTCTCCCGATCCTTCCAACCTTACCGTTCTCCATGTAAACGGTCCCTACTACAGATACAGCGATCCGATACGATTCAAAGCAGATTCGATCACATTCTGCCGCTGGTCTCTGCATAGCTTCTACATTGATCTGTCCGGGTGCAAAAAAGTCCGTTTCTATCGGAATGCCATTCGCACCGAACAGGAAAGAGACAGCGAAACGCACGCCTACCGTGTCGAGCCCAGTCTCATGATCCTTCCCGAAAGCGAAGAAAGCATGCAGCATTATGCATTCCCGAAGCATGTCGATGTCCTTCATTATTTTCCAGATCAGGACAGAGCCTACAAGGGACCTGTTGAGATCAGCTATGACGATCTTGAAGACAGCTGCGTCATCACCCCGGTTGCGGATTATCTTCCTGCATGGACAGTCAAACAGGGCGGGGACAAGATCAGGATCACAAAGCGTGTGAAAATAGACAGAAATGCGGTCAGCTCAGAGCATCTGCAAGAGATCACCTTTGAGGATTTCTGCCCCGAGGACAGGGTGTTCTCGCTGTACTGCTATGATCTGAGAAAGGTATCCTTCCTGTACAAAGGGCAGATGTACACAAAGTTTATCCCGCCCAGAGAACTGGTAACCTATATCGTTCATACGATCATGCTATTTCCTTTTGCACCCTGCACAGTACCTTTCGGAAACGGCTTCCACCATACCGTTTATGACAGACAGATCATAGACTCGATCTTTCCGCACCGGCAGATCAGTACGGACGATAACAGAGCCCTTGCCATGCTGCGGGACAGAAGATTTCTCACAGGATGGCACCATCGGAAAGAGAATTTCTCTTTGAAAGTCACCAATTCGATCAAGGCAATCATTGCCGTTGATGTGCTGCGGAGCGACCGTCTCGATCATGAACCGCCGCTCGATATGTACTATGATTTTCTGAGGAAGCACCACAGCTACTGCCTCCAGTATTTCCATAAGATCAGCGACAAGTATCCGGAATACTTGCAGGCATTTGAAAAGATCATGTCGGATCAGAATAAGAATTAAGCTGCCTCTAGAAAACTCCAGTATTCTTAAAGTCAATATCAATTTGAGATAATCGCAAATTGAAGATTTAGTGAACAAATTGTTTTTTTAGAAACAGAGATGGCTTTGGAATAATCGTCACTGTCTATTGTCTGAGATGGATTTGCTGAAATAGTCGAATATCACCGCTTGACATCCCGCCCTATCCATGCTATACTATATAAAAGGACTCGGAAAGGAGAGCTGAATCATGCATCAAACGACGCAACTGCTACCTATGGGCATTCAGAGCTTTGAAAAGCTGCGTGACCGGAATTGCATTTATGTGGATAAAACGGCATATGTCTATCGTCTGGTTCATGACGCAGCGCCTTTCTTTCTGAGCAGACCCCGCCGCTTTGGTAAGAGCCTGCTGCTTTCTACGTTGAAGGCGTACTGGGAAGGCAGAAAGGATCTGTTCAAAGGTCTTGCAATTGAAGAACTGGAAGCAGATGATCCCGATGCCTGGAAGACTTATCCTGTGTTCTATTTTGATCTCAACGGTGCAGACTATACACAGGAATCTGCTTTAGAGAATACGCTCGAAGCACATCTTGAGCGATGGGAGGCGCAGTATCATTGTGCAGGGAATCAAAATACCCTTGAAGCTCGTTTTGAAAACCTGCTGATCAATGCTCATGAGCAAACCGGGCTACGGTGTGTGGTTCTCGTGGATGAATATGACAAGCCTCTGCTGGATCTGATCCATAAACCCGAGATGCAGGAGCACAACAAAGCCCTGTTCAAAGGCTTTTTCAGCAATCTGAAAAGCTGTGATGCGCATATTCGTTTTGTATTCATTACAGGTGTCACAAAGTTCCATAAAGTAAGTATATTCAGCGATCTGAATCATCTGATCGATATTTCCCTCAACAAGGACTTTGCTGCGATTTGCGGTATCACTGAGGAAGAAATGTGCACCTACTTCCCTGCTCATATCGAAAAGCTTGCTGACGAGCAGAATCTCTCTTTGGAAGAATGTCTGGATCGGTTAAAGCAACAATATGACGGCTATCATTTCTATCCTCATGCCGAAGGTGTATACAATCCTTTCAGCCTCATCAATGCATTCTACGCACGGGAGTTTGGCGCCTATTGGTTTGAAACGGGAACGCCCTCTTTTCTGATCAAACAGCTTTGTGACAATCATTTTGACGTCCGCAGATTTTCAAATAAAAGCATCTATGCAAGTGAGAGTGTTCTGCAGGACTATACCGGTGATACGCTTTCACCAACGTCATTATTATACCAATCCGGTTATCTAACAATTACCGATTATAACCGAAGACTCCAGCGCTATACGCTGTGTTTCCCTAACGAAGAAGTCAAGTACGGATTTCTCAATAGCATGATGCCATGCTATGTGCCAGAAGCAACAGAGGCTAATGGACTTGACATTTTCACGCTGGAGGAATATGTGGAAGAGGGCAAGCTGGATGCCATCAGGGACGTTCTGATTTCCCTATTTGCTCGCATCACCTATACCACAAACGAAGCTCCGTTTGAGCACTATTTCCAGACTGTGATCTATCTGGTATTTACGCTGCTCGGGAAATATGCGCTATGTGAGATGCACACCTTCACAGGACGAATTGACTGCAAGGTCGAAACGTCAAAGTTCATTTACCTGTTTGAATTCAAACGGGATGAGACAGCAGATCAGGCGTTGAAGCAGATCGAAGACAAGAGCTATGCACTCCCCTTTGCAGCGGATGATCGGAAGCTGTATAAGATCGGTGTGTCGTTTGATTCTGAGTCACGGATGCTTTCTGATTGGAAGGTTGTAGAAGGATAATTTATTTGGCATTCACTTGAATAGCACAATCGTTAGATTTTTGTCCACATTATAATATGCAGAAAGCGTCTCTGAAAACAAGCAAAATGTAAAGTGAATTCATACAGCTACCGTACAGCTACGCAACATAAAAATGCATTTTTCAGGAAAGCGCAGATACGTTAGTATCCCCTATTTTGCGTACAATATGACACTCGATGATACTGGATGATATGCCACAAGTCGCTCTCATAACCCGAAGGTCGTCGGTTCAAATCCGGCTCCCGCAACCACACGAAAACGTCCATGTTTAGAGATAAACATGGACGTTATTTTTATGCGAGTTACTGTTTTTCCGTCCAATATACAGCTACCGTACAGCTACGCCGAAAATTATGCCTTGTGTTAACACGCATTCCTGATTGAAAAACGGCGATGTGATTGTCCCGATGTATTACGCGACCGATATCGAGACCGGTGAGGAGAGCTACTACTACGGGGATGAATACACCTATGACGGTGAAAGTGAGCCCGGCTTCAACTACCTCTATGACGGGGAGTA
>JAIKWY010000104.1 GCA_024684395.1 Oscillospiraceae bacterium | reverse complement strand
GAAGGTTCCTGCTAAACCGGCGACCTGCACTGAGAACGGATGTATCGAACATTATGAAAGTGAAAGCAGAATGGTCTATGTCCTGATGTATGGAGAATTTTACGGAACTCTCCGCCAGGCTGTCACTATTAGCAAAACCGGGCATAGCTATGGCGAACCCGAATGGGAATGGGCAGATGATAACAGCGCAGCAAGTGCTACATTTACTTGCGCTAAGTGCGATGATAAGCAAATTGTAGATGCAGTCGTTACATCTGAAACAGTTGAGCCTACTTACGAAGCTGAAGGCAAGATCGTTTATACAGCAAAGGCTGTTTTCAACGGTACAGAATACACTGAATCTAAGGAATTCGTTATACCAAAAAAGGAACTTGTTGCAACTGTTGGAGACAAGAACTTTGATTCGCTGAAAGCGGCTATTGACGCAGCATACGGTGATGAAGTGATTACAGTATATGCTGATGTTGACGAACCAGATGTTAATCTGGGCTGCGATCAGACCTGGGGCTGCTATAATAAAAACATTACACTTGATCTGAATGGTCATACAGCTACATTTGATACGTTTGCCACAAATTATAGTCTCACTGTAAAGAACGGTACGCTTAATTGTCAGATCAATAATATCAGCAACTATTCTGCTACACTCACGCTTGATAATGCAGTTCTGAATACTCCTGAAGCTGAAGATGAATATAGTCAGGGTATTTCATGGATGGCAGATCGCGTTGAGATCAAAAACGGAAGTACAATGGTTCTCAACGGAAATGTGTATTTCAACGGCTGGTATTCTGACCCCTTTGATTTCAATATTGATGAAACATCAAGTGTGATAATGAATAACGTATTGCTGTCAGGCAGCGATGAGGAAACCGTTTTAGCAGAGATCGGCGAGTACCTCCCTACGGGTTATTCTTTTGGTAAACTCGAAGATGAATATTCGTATAGGATATTTAATGCTGACGGAGAGGTTGTGACTGATCCTGTTACACTCAAACAGCCTGTTAGAACAGAGGTCATCATCAGATCCATTGATATTGACGGTGACATCACTTCAACAAAAGTTTATGCAGAAACATTCACAAAGACAGATTATACCGTTCCTGCATCACCTTATCTGGACGGCTACAACTTTGTGGGCTGGACTGTGAATAGCAGACTCCTTACAACTGCTGACGAGGTTCAGGAGACTATTGCAGCTCTTATCGCCAAAAATCCAAAAGCACCTATCACAGTAGCGGTGGTTTATGAGAAGAAAGTCGATTCTTTCAAGGTGACAGTTATAAACGGCTCTCTTAGCGAAGGCGAATCAGGTGACAACTATCAGGTAGGTACAGAACTTATAGCTACTGCTGCTCCTGCAGAAGAAGGCTTACAGTTTGACCACTGGGAGAATAACGGAGAAGTTGCAAGCTATAATGAAGTGTATTCATTCCATGTTCCATCAAAGGAGATCACATTGACGGCTGTATATTCTTCTGCTGAAACAGAGATTGAAAAGGTTGGTACCGCATTTATTGAAAGCGTAACAACGATCAACGGCAACAAGATTGCTTTTGTATCAAAGTTTTCTATTCCAGAAGGTGCGAGATTCCTTAAAGCAGGAATTGTTGCAAACACCGAAGCTGATCTGAACGGCGAGGAACTGACAACTGACACAGCAAAGTTTACAAGATACGATGACAGCAAGTGCTATAACTATCTGACATACAAATTCACATGGACTAAGAGCAATGTGAGTGAAGACGATGTATGGTGCGTTTGTCCATATCTTGTTTACAATGATGAAAATGGTGAACATACTGTGTATGGTGATCTTGTTAAAGCAGATCTGAATGGTATTATTACAGAATAAAGAGGTAAAATTAAGTGAATAAGAAATATGTTACTCCTGAAATTGAGATTACAGAGTTTGAAACAGAAGATGTTATTACAACATCCGGCGGCTATAATCCAAACGAAGGTCAGGGTGGTTACGTGGACTAATCACGAATAATCCGTATAGCGAACGGCAGGCGGCTTCGGCTGTCCTGTCGTTTTGCCCATTATCGGCAAGAAAGGAAAAATCTATGAAATTAAACCCGAAATTTCTAACCCACGTCACAAAGGGCGAGCATTACATGATAAGCACAAGCGACACCAAATTCAAGGGCATCGTGAAAAACAACGAAACTGCGGCATTTATCGTGGAGTGCCTGAAAACAGATACCACGGAATCTGCTATCGTTGACAAGCTCCTTACTGAGTACAAAGGCGCAGACCGTCCAACCGTGGAGCGTGATGTGGCGAATATCATCGGCAAGCTCCGTTCCATTGGGGCTATCGAGGAATGAACACGCTCTACAAAGACCTGATCTATCTGCTGTCCTGTGCCGTGAATGGTATCACGCCCGACAATGCAAGGGTGGAGGCTATGGACTTGGAACGCCTCTATCGGCTTGCGAAGCTTCACACGGTTCGGGCGGCGGTCTGCATTGCCCTGAAACGTGCAGGAGTGCAAGAAAAGCAATTCGATCAGGCATATAAAAAAGCTGTCCGCAAGAATATCTACCTTGATATGGAACGAACGGCTATCCTCTCCGACTTTGAACAGCAAGGCATCTGGTATATACCCCTGAAAGGTTCGGTGCTGAAAGACCTCTATCCCGAAAACGGTATGCGTGAAATGGCGGATAACGATGTGCTGTTTGATGCCGACAAGCAGGAGCAAAGCAAGGAGATCATGCTTTCGCACGGCTATACTGCGGAGCATTACGGAGATGGAAACCATGATGTGTATATGAAACCTCCCGTGCTGAATTTTGAGCTGCACACGTCACTTTTCGGCTCTGCCCACGCTGAACCGCTATACAGGTATTATGCCGATACAAAGCGGTTGCTTATCAAGGATGAGGGCAATAATTACGGCTATCACTTATCCGATGAGGATTTTTATGTCTACTTGACCGCCCACGAATACAAGCATTACAGCGCAGGAGGGACGGGGCTGCGTTCGCTATTGGATTGCTATGTATATTGCAAGGTCAAGGGAGAAAAGCTCAACTGGAATTACATCACGGAGCAGTGCAAACAGCTTGATATTGCTGACTTTGAGCGTGAACAGCGTGAGCTTGCGGATAAGGTCTTTTCCTCGGTGACATTCCCTGAACTGACGGAACATGAACAGAACTTGCTTGACTACTATCTGACCTCCTGCACCTACGGCACAAAGACACGCTCGGCTGAGAACATGGTCAAGAAGCATTATGCCAAATCGCAAAGCAAGTCGAAATTCAGCTTTATATGGGCGAGATTGTTTCCCGATACGGAGTTTATGAAGCAGTATTATCCGTTTTTCTATCGGCATAAGCTGTTGCTCCCTGTCGGCTATGTATGGCGGTGGTGCAAGGGCATTGCCACAAATCGCAAGAAGTTACAGGCAGAAATGAGAGCGTTAAGGAAATATGATAACAAGAAAGTATAAGATAGCGGATAAGGTGGTCGAAGTTACGTCAATTCACGCTGAGGTACACGAATACTGCTCCGACTATCTGACGGACGAGCCTGCCGACTATTCCATTACTACAACACAAGCAGATATTGACTTTGAGCGTGAAAAGTCTGCCCGTGAGGACGAGATCGAGGGTATTCCGACACGGCATTTTTCAGACAGCTACCTTGAAGAATTGGCAGTTTACCGCAAGATAGCGGAG